>JAGXGN010000030.1 GCA_024636705.1 Halomonas sp. | reverse complement strand
GCTCTCGTACTGGGCCGCCAGGATCAGGAAGACCATCAACAGGCCGAAGACGATGGCCAGGGTGGCGGTGCTGCCCATCTGGGTCTCCTGGTAGGCGGTGCCGGTCCAGCCCATGCCCCAGTCGTCGCCCAGGGTCTCCCGCACGATATCCTCCATGGCGGCCACCGCCTGGCCGGAGCTGAAGCCCGGCGCCGGGCCGCCCTGGAACTGGGCGCCCAGGTAGACCCCGAAGCGCGACACCACCGCCGGCTTGGCCTGGCGCTCGAAGGTCACGAACTCCGAGAGCGGGATCCGCTCGCCGTTGCCGCCGCGCACGTAGACGTTGTTGATGTCGTCCGGGGTCCTGCGGAACTCGTCCTCGTTCTGCAGGTAGACCTGGAAGTTGCGGTTCTGGTAGCTGAAGAAATTCACGAAGCCATTGCCGAAGGTGTTCGACAGGGTGGCGTTGAGGTCCTGCAGGGCCACGCCATAGCTCAGCGCCTTCTGCTGGTCGATCTCGGCCCGGTAGCCCGGCACGTTGACGTTGAAGGTGGTGAACACCCGCTGCAGCGCCGGGTCCTCGCCCGCCGCCTGCATCACCTTCATCGAGGCCTGGAAGAGCGCCTGCGGGGTGGCGCCCTCGAAGGACTGCAGATAGCCGGTGAAGCCGCCGGTGGTAGAGAGCCCCATGATCGGCGGCATATTGAAGGCCATGGCCGAGCCACCCTGCACCTGAGCCCCCAGCTGCATCACCTGCCCCACCAGCCCCCCGGCGGTGAGCTCACGCTCCCCCCAGGGTGCCATGTTGATGAACATCACGCCCCGCGCGGTGTTCACCGCGCTGGAGAGGATGTCGTAGCCGGCGACCGCCGCCACGTAGCTGACCCCGGGGATCTCCTCGATACGCGCGCTCAGCTCGCCCATGTAGTCCTGGGTGCGCGCCAGGGAGGCGGAATCCGGCAGCTGCACGCTGGCCAGCACGATGCCCTGGTCGGTCTCCGGTACCAGGGTCGAGGGCGTGGTCTGGTAGAGCCACCAGGCGCCGCCGATCACCAGGGCGGTGAGCAGCAGCGCCAGGCCCCAGAAGCGCACCAGCGCCTTGACCACCCACATGTAGACGGCCGTGATGGCGGCGAAGAGGCGATCGAAGAGGCGCAGCGGGGTATGGATCGCCCGCATCAGCTTCGCCTCGCCCATCGGCGCCTTGTGCTTGATGAAGATCGCCGACAGGGCCGGGGTGAAGGTCAGCGCCATCAGCGCCGAGAACGCCACCGAGATCGCCACGGTCAGCGCGAACTGCTGGTAGATCTGGCCGGTGAAGCCACCCAGGAAGGCCACCGGCACGAACACCGCGGCCATGATCAGCGAGGTGGCGATGACCGGGCCACCGACCTCCCGCATGGCGCGGATGGTGGCATCCCGCACCGATATCGACTCGTCCTCGCTGAGCACCCGCTCGACGTTCTCCACCACCAGGATGGCGTCGTCCACCACGATGCCGATGGATAGCACCAGGGCAAAGAGCGTCAGCAGGTTGATCGAGAAGCCGAAGGCGAAGAAGCCGGCGAAGGTGGCCAGCACCGAGACCGGCACCACCGACATGGCGATCACCGTGAAGCGCCAGTTCTGCAGGAAGATGAACAGGATCACGCCGACAATCAGGAAGGCCTCGATGAACACCTTGGTCACGGTGTTGACGGAAGCATCGATGAACAGGGTGGTGTCGTAGGGCACCTCGTACTCGAGCCCCGGCGGGAAACGTCCCTCCAGCTCGGCCATGGTCGCCTTGACCGCCGCGGCCGTCTCCAGGGCGTTGGCCCCGGGCTGCTGGTTGATGATGATCGGCGACATGGCGGCGCCGTTCAGGCGGGCATCCACGCCGTAGAAGGAGGCGCCGAGCTCGATGCGCGCCACGTCCTGCAGGCGCAGCGATGACCCATCCGGGTTGGTACGCAGGAAGATCTCCCGGAAGTCATCTACATCGCTGAGCCGCCCGCCCGCAGTGATGGTGTAACTGAAGGCCCGCGGCTCACTCTGCGGCGTGGCCGCCAGGTTGCCCGCCGGCACCTCGGTGTTCTGCGCGCGGATGGCGGTGGCCACCTCGGTGGGGGTCAGGTCGTACTGCGCCAGCTTGTCCGGGTCCATCCAGATGCGCATGGCAAACTCGCCGCCGCCCAGCACCTCGGCATTGCCAACACCGGGCACCTGGCGCAGCTCGTCGAGGACGTTGAGGGTGGCGTAGTTCTGCATGTAGGTACGGCTATAGTCACCCTCGGGCGAGATCAGCGCCACTAGCATCAGGATCGAGCTGGATTGCAGCTCCACGGCGACACCCTGGGCCTGCACCGCCTCGGGCAGCTGCGACAGGGCCCCCTGCACGCGATTGTTGACGTTGATGGTGTTGATGTCGCCGTCGGTGCCGATGTTGAACGCCACGCTGAGGCTCATGGTGCCGTTGTCGGCACTGGTCGAGGTCATGTAGAGCATGTCCTCGACGCCGTTGATCGCCTCGGCAAGCGGGGCGGCCACCGTCTGCGCCACCGTCTCGGCATCGGCGCCGGGGAACTGGGCACGTACCGAGACGGTGGGCGGCACCACGCTGGGGTACTGCTCGATCGGCAGCACCCGCATGCTCATCACCCCGATCAGCGTCAGGATGATCGCCAGGACCGTGGCGAAGATCGGCCGCTTGATGAAGAAGTTGGAGAAGCTCAAGGGGCGGCGTCTCCGCCGGCTTCAGCCTGCTCTGACTCGACGCCACCAGCCGCTTCGCCCTGCTGCTGGGCGCTGGACTGCATGGACTGCTCGATGAGTTTCTCGGCGTCGCCATCGAAGGGCTGCGGCTCGATGGTGACCCCCGGCTCGATACCGGCGAGGTCTCCGACCACGACCCGCTCGCCGACCTTCAGGCCGCCGCGGATGATCTGCCAGGGCCCGGCTACCTCGCCCAGCTCCACGGTACGGGCACGGGCCACGCTCTGCTCGTCGAGGGCGAACACCTGAGGGCCCATCAGCCCCTGGCCGATGGCGATCTCGGGCACTGCCAGCACGTCGAATCGTTTCAGTCCCTCGAGGCTGACGCGCGCGAACTGACCCGGCAGTACCTGGGCATCCGGATTGGGAAAGGTGGCACTGGCCTGCACCGTGCTGGTATCCCGGTCGACTCTCGAGCCCAGGAAGTCCAGGCGCCCTTCCAGATTGGCATCTTCGCTGCCGGATACCCCAGGGGTCTGCAAGCGCGCCAGGATCGACGTTGTCGGCTGGTCATCCAGCTGGCGGCGCAGCTCGAAGGCATCGCGCTGGGGCAGCTGGAAGCGCACCTCCAGCGGGTCGAGCGGCGTGACGATGGCGAGCTCGGTGCCGGGACTCACCAGGTTGCCGACGTTGACCTGGCTGAGGCTGATCATCCCGGCCACGGGCGCAGTGACCTCGGCATAGCCCAGATCGATCCGCGCACTGGCCAGGGCGGCCTCCGCCTGGGCGACACCGGCCTGGGCGACGCCCAGCTCGGCACGCGCCTGGTCATACTGCTGGCGGCTGACCGAGTTCTGGCTGAGCAACTGCTCGAACCGCTGGGCATCACGCTGGGCCCGGGACAGTTCGGCCCGGGCACTCTGCAGGTCGGCCTCGCGCTGGTTGACCGTGGCACGATAGAGGTCGGGCTCGATGGTATAGAGCGTCTGCCCCTGCTCCACCAGCTGACCGGGCTCGAAGTGGCGCTGCTCGAGGAAGCCGGTGATGCGAGCCACCAGGGTGACCTCGTTCTCGCTGCTCAGCAGCGACGGGTAGGACTTCTCCAGGGGGATATCCTGGCGGGCGATCACCGTCACTTCCACCGGATGCGGCGGCCGCTCCTGGCTGCCGGCGGCCTGCTGGGGGGCGTCGTCCTGGCCACAGGCGGCCAGCAAAAGGCCCGCGGTCAGAACGAGTAGCGTCGTCCGGCCGTGTCGGAAGATCTTTTCCATGGTGTCGGTCGTTCCCGTTGGCGTCGTCAGAGATGGACGAATTTTACATTCATGCTTGTATGGATGTAAATATCAATTCCCCGAGCCCTTACCTTCTCTCCCCGAGCCCTTACTCCTCCAGACGTGGCGGTTCCCCGATCTGCATGGCGGCATCATGGACACCCGCGTCCTCGGGCAGGGTGAAGGAGACGCTTCCGCCATCCAGCCAGGCATTGATTTCCTCCACGGCCGGCACGTCCAGGGTCCCCGACTGCTGGCGCAGGCTGAGCAGATTGATCACATAGTCATACCGGGCACTGGCATGGTCGGCGATGGCGTTATAGAGGTTCTGCTCGGCGTTGAGCACGTCGACGATGTTGCGGGTACCCACTTCGTACCCCGCCCGGGTGGCGTCCAGGGCACTCTGGTTGGAGACGATGGCCTGGGCCCGCGCCTCCACCGTGGAGACGTCGTTGCTGACCTGGGTATAGCGGGAGCGCACCTGCTGGATGGTGTCTCGGCGCTGGGCCTCGAAGTCGTACTGGGAGGATTCCAGTCGGAAGGTGTTCTGACGAACGGAGGCGCTGGTCCTGCCTCCTGTGTAGAGGGGTAGACTCAGCTCAACGCCAACACTGCCCTCCGAGGCAATGGTGTCTCCATTGCCAAAATCGGTATCCCTGTAAATGTAATCTGCGAAGGCGTTGACCTGCGGGAGCCGCCCCGCACGGGCGATGTCCACCGCGCTGCGCGACACTTCGACGCCGGCCAGGCTAGCTAGCACCAGAGGATTATTCTCTATGGCCAGCTCAACCCACTGATCACGATCCTCAGGGGTCGGCGGTTGTATTGGCATCTCATCCCCCAGCGTGTCGATGCTGGAATAGCGCTGACCAGTCAGGCGCTCCAGCGCCTCAAAATTGACCTGCATATCGCTGTCGGCGGCGATGCGCTCGGCGCGGGACTGGTCGAAACGCGCCTGGGCCTCTTCGACTTCGGTGATCGCGATCAGCCCCACCTCGAACTGCTCGCTTGCCTGCTCCAGCTGCCGACCGATGGCGCGCTCCTGAGCACGCCTTGCCTCGAGCACCTCGTAGGCCCGCAGGATCTCGAAATAGGCCGAGGACACATCGATCAACACCTGCTGCTCGGTAGCCGCCAGCCGATACACCTGCTGGTCGATCTGACGCTCGGCCTGTTCGACTTCTCGCCTGTTGCGCGCATCGAAGAGCGCCTGGGTGGCCCGCAGATTAAGAAATCCAGAGCTTGACGTATCGTCCCCGGGTTGTGTTGATTCGAACGTGCGATTGACCGCCAGCTCAGACTGCAGGTTGACCTGCGGAAGAAGATCAGCCTGCTCCACATTTCTTCCCGCCTCGACGCCACTGGTCTGGGAGCGCACCGACGCCAGTTCCGCATTGTTATCGAGGGCATCGCGTGTAATGGTCAAGAGGTCGGCCGCGTGCAGGGGCACAGCGAAGGTCGATGCGATCAATGCCGGCAACAGGGCACGGCAGGCCTTCCGCGTGGCGATGTGGCGGGGGAAACTGGGACGGATCATGAGGTCATCCTCGGTGGCTGTAAGGATCATTTTACATACATTGTCGCATGTTGCAGTGGCAAATCCAGCGAGACACCATCGGGAAAATAGCCACTCTCCCCTGCTCCCTGGAAAACTCCGCTATGCTGCCACGCAATATAGTCGATGGAAGGAGAACGCCTCATGGACGCCCTAGAACTGGTCAGGGTCGGCAACCTGGAAATCGCCGTACGCATTTGGCATCCCGAGGCGCCTCGCACCCTGGTTGCTTGGCATGGCCTGGCACGCCATGGAGGCGACTTTGCCGATCTCGCCCGCGAACTCGGCCCCGACTGGCGAATCCTCGCCCCGGATACCCCGGGACGAGGCTTTTCCAGCTGGTCCCTGGCCCCCCACCAACACTATCTCTATGCCCACTACAGGGAAGTCGCGGTGGCCGTGCTCGACCACTTCGACCTCGAGACGGTGCCCTGGCTTGGCACCTCCATGGGCGGGCTGCTCGGCATGCTGCTGGCCGCGGAACCCGACACCGCCGCGCGAATCGAACGATTGATACTCAATGACGTCGGCCCTGAGCTCGACCCCAACGGACTGGCGGAACTGGCCAGCTACTTCGGCACCCCCCACCATTTCCAGCGTTTCAGCGACCTCGAGGCCGAACTGCGCCGCCACTACACCGGCTTCGGCATCGACAGCGACGCGGCCTGGCGGCGGCTCGCCCTGGACAGCGCCAGACGCTTGCCGGATGGCAGCTGGACCTATCACTACGACCCACGCATCGGCGAGCAATTCTTCCATGATACCCCCCGCGACACCTGGGCCGACTGGGCGGCGATCCGTTGCCCCTTGATGGTCCTCCGTGGCGAGGACTCACCGCTGCTGAAGGCCGAGAGCGTGACCCGCATGGCCGAGGTACAGCCGACACTGGTCAGCCTCGAGGTGCCCGGCTGCGGCCATGCCCCAATGCTCGACCGGAAAAGCCAGGTCACCCCCATCGCCGACTTTCTGGGAGCCCATGCGGCGGCAAGTCGACAGGGGCTCTGGCAGCGCGCGCTGGGACGGATCAGGGCGATCGTCTCGGGGTAACGCTCATGATACGTCGAGAGATGCCATGACCACCGCCGGCGGTATCATCCTCGAGGCCAACCGACTGCAACTGCATGGCAACTGGACCCTGGCACATTACGCCGCCCTGCGCAGCGAGGTAGGCCGCATTGCCAAGCGTGGCGACGCCGCTATCGAGACGATCGATCTGTCGGGAATCGACGCCCTGGATACCGCCGGTGCCTCCCTGCTCGCAGAGCTCGCCGGAGCCGCCCGGCTCGCCGACATCGACCACTGGGCGCCCGAGTTGCCGGCGACACGCCGTGCCCTGCTGACCTTCCTGGTGGGCGCCGTGATCGCCTTTCTGGGGGCGACCGTGCTGCGCGACTTCGGCGCCACCATCTATACAGTCAACCTGGTCGCCTTCGCCTTCTTGCGCGAATTCGGCGTGCTACTGGCCGCCATCCTCCTCGCCGGCCGCACCGCCAGTGCCTTCACGGCACAACTCGGTTCCATGAAGGCCAACGAGGAACTCGACGCCATACGTACCCTGGGGCTCGACCCCATGGAACTGCTGGTACTCCCGCGCGTGCTGGCACTGATGCTGACCCTGCCGATCCTGACCTTCGTGGGTATGCTCAGCGGCATTCTCGGCGGCACCCCCGCTAGCCCCCGCCTGGAGGCCGACCGCGAGAACCCGCCGCTGATCCAGGCCGAACCCTCGCCATTGAGCTCCCTGCTCTCCAGCAGCGAGGAGCTCTTCCTCCAGGTGGACACCTTGCTGACCCATGCCAACCGGCTACTCTTCGAGGAGAATGCCGTGAACCTGACCCGTATTCGGGGCAACCTCGAGATCGTCTCCCGGACGCTGGTCGACCGGCGTAATGCCATCGATCAAGGGTTGGCCGGTTTCAGGCAGGCCGGCGTAGAGGCCGAGGAAGGCCTGGCAAGCCTTACCCGCCTGGGCGAAACCGCCAATCGCCTGCTCGACACCGAGGGTCGCCTGGCCACGGTGGTCGACGATGCCAGTCGGGCACGCAGCGACGCCACCCTGACGAGCCACTTAAGCGCCTTCCACAGCCGCTACCGCGAGAGCGGCCCCGAAGTGGTGATACGCCTGAATGCCCAGCTGCTCGACGAGGGCAGCCGCGAAGTACTGGCGAGCCGGCGTATAGAAGTGGTGGAGCTCAGCCGGGGCGAAAGCATCGAGGCCGTGGTGACGGCCTTCGGCCGGGCCACCGAGGCAATGAGCCGCCAGCTGGTCGACTGGACCCTGGAGAGTCTGGACCGGCCCTGAAAACCCCTTCCCCGTTCTCCTGCTGGTCGAAAGGACCATCACAAGGTCCACCAGGCCATCGCTGAAAGAGGCTTGGATGGGGCACTGCTGCACCGAAATATGGCAACCATCGGCCTTGGCATGGTGTAAAAGCCAGGGGACATCCTGGCGATTCCCCAAGACCCCTTCATCTATCGCCTCTACGAGGTAGTCGGGGTTTATGGCGAGACCCTCAAGGATGTGGTCCAGGAAAAGTTCGGCGACGGCATCATGAGCGCCATCGATTTCACCATGGAGGTCGACAAGGTCGAGGACCCAAGAGCGACCGGGTGCTGCTGACGCTGAACGGCAAGTTCCTGCCCTACCGTTCCTGGTAGCGCTCGCGCCTGCTCCCGCCCGCATCGCGTGGTAACTCCAGGGCCTCGAATCCCATGAAAAACCGCTTTCTGATGGCATCAGTCTGGCGAAAAGCCCCTTCCATGGCGAAGATGAGGGATGATGCAACATCATGACCCCGAGGAGACTGCCATGTACAAGCTCGCCTTCTTCGTTCCCGTCGAGGATGCCGAGGCGGCGAAGGAAGCCGTGTTCGCCACCGGAGCGGGATGCATCGGTGATTACGAGGCCTGCTGTTTCCAGACCGCCGGCACCGGCCAGTTCCGCCCACTGCAGGGTGCCGACCCGCACATCGGGCGGGTCGGAGATCTGGAGAAAGTGCCGGAACTCAAGGTGGAACTCATCTGCGAGGATGAAATGATCCAGGCGGCCGTCGCCGCCCTGAAACTGGCCCACCCCTACGAGGAGCCGGCCTATGATGTCTGGCGGCTGGAGACCTTCTGAGGGAGAGCCTCAGCATCGGCGGGCCATCCTCGATGTCGCAACCGCGCTGATTGTGAATTTCGGATTTGCCGCAGTGGGCCTGACACCGGAGACGGTGTAAAGCGCTATGGTGAACGAGCAGCTCGCCTTCGATTACACATTTTTCCCGAACATTGCCTTCATAACTTTGACAGAAGGCATGATCCCATGCTTATTCTATGAATTCAGTGCCACAAGAGAAAACCACTCGTCATCTTCATTTCTGAGTCATCCCGATGAATTAGGCGGGCCAACCTTCCTGCAACGGCTTCATCAGAGCGTGGTTAGCCGGATTTAAATCCACACATTCTCCCTTTGATGAAGGCCGGAAGCATTTGCGTTCTGCAGATTGGACTTCCCGTAATTTCCTCAGGGAAGGACTTGTAGTTTTTCAGGTTGAGATAGCCTTCCGAGGAAGCTGGCAAGCCCCGTCGGGCTGCGCTACGTTGATTTGCACGGAAATAGCAGGGGAAGGTTGCGGTTTTCTGTCCGTCGTTTACAATTGCCTTGGACTAGCGCTATTGCCAGTTCACTATATGTGAACGTAATTAAGACAGCTAATTTTTCGGAATTTTGGGAGGTTTATATGGCTTACACCATCGATCGAGTCATTAAAAATGCGAACTTCGAGGAAGTAGATGAAAGAGTACGCGGGGCTTTGGCAGATCACGGTTTTGGGGTGCTGACGGAAATTGACGTCAAGGCCACGATGAAAAAGAAACTGGACAAAAACATGTCTGCATACCGGATTCTCGGAGCCTGTAATCCAGAAATGGCATGGGAAGCCATCGGCCTAGAGCCTCTGGTGGGTGCAATGTTGCCTTGCAACGTCATCCTTAGAGAAGTATCGGAGGGTGTTGAGATCAGTGCGGTTGATCCCGTAGCATCCATGACAGCCATTGAAAACGAACAACTTAAGATGGTCGCCAGTAAAGTAAGGGATCTACTTTCCGAAGTTGTCCAGTCGGCCTGAGTCGATCAACGGGAAAAGCCTGACGAATTATCTCGGTAAGGCACCCCTATTTCAAGAATCCAGGGGGAAAATTTCAAAGGCCCAGCCGGTACGATCGCATAATATCTTAAGTTTATGCATAAACACGAGGGCTCAAATGACTTATCCTCTTGCGATTTTCTTTCTGATAATCCTGGGCTTCCCTGGCGCCGCCATAGGCCAAATTAATTCCGAGCCCGTTCGCCGCGAAACGCTGAGTGAATCCATCCGGCTGGATGGTGTGATCGAGGCGGTTCAGGAAAGCACCGTCTCCGCCCAGACCAGCGGTACTGTGCAGCTTCTACCTTACGATGTAGATGATTCAGTGGAGGCTGGCAACCTGATTGTAAAGCTCGAAGATCGCGAGCAACGCGCGAGACTCAATCAGGCCAAAGGCGACCTTCAGGAAGCGGAAGCCAACCACAGGAACGCGTTGCAGCAATTCAAGCGAGTCGAGGAGATGTATGGCAAGGATTATGTGTCCGGCCAGCAGTTTGATCAGGCGAAGAATGATCTGGCCACGGCTAAGGCCCGCGTGGATCGGGCCCGCGCCGCTTTAGAAGAGGCTCAGGAACAGCTGGATTACACAACTGTGGTCGCTCCATACAGCGGTATCCTTACGAAGCGACACGTTGAGATTGGTGAGGCGGTCAGTCCGGGGCAGCCGCTGCTCAGCGGTCTCTCGCTGGAGCAGCTTCGTGTCGTCGTGGAATTGCCTCAGAAATATGCCGACAAGGTCCGAACCGAGCGCACCACAAGGGTCACGCTTGCTGATGGCCGGATGCTCAGAACCGGTGAAATGACGTTTTATCCATACGCCGATGCCCAGACCCATACCTTCCGCCTTCGGCTTGCTCTGGAGGATCCGGAAGCGACTCTGTATCCAGGGATGCTGGTAAAAGTTGAGATACCTGCCGCAAAACGCCAGGCGCTCTGGATACCGGCGAGTAGCCTGGTTCGGCGCAGCGAACTCCGAGCCGTATATGTGATCGACCAGGAAGGCAAACCGCGTTTGCGGCAAATTCGGACGGGTGTAAAGCTGAATGGCCGGACTGAAGTGCTGGCGGGTCTTGAGGAGGGTGAACAAGTCGTGACCAATCCTGAAGCATTGCTAAGCAAAAACTCGAGTGCAAGTGATAAGGGCGACTCAAATTCCAAGGGGACGAGCGAGTGAGCGAAGATGCCAATTCAGTTGGTCCATCCGGCACGATTGCACGGGTATTTCAGGACTCGAAACTGACACCTTTGCTGGCGATGCTGGCCATAGTGGCCGGCATTCTGGTCATAATCGTCACCCCCAAGGAAGAAGAGCCCCAGATTGACGTCACCATGGCGGACATTTTCGTTGCCTTGCCAGGCGCCAGTGTCAGCGAAGTCGAAAGTCTGATCGCCACGCCTGCTGAACAGGTGATGAGCGAGATTGAGGGCGTAGAGCACGTATACTCGGTATCCCGTCAGGGTCGAGCGGTCATTACCGTTGCGTATGAGGTGGGCGTTCCCCGTCAGGAAGCCTTGGTTCGGCTCTACAACAAGGTCTACTCAAACCAGGACTGGTTGCCCCAGGACCTGGCAGCCACCCAACCCCTGATCAAACCCAAGGGCATTGACGATGTGCCCATCATGACCCTGACACTCTATGATCCCGACAACGGTCATGCTGGCGAGGAGTTGACGCGGCTAGCGCACGCGCTGGAAGTGGAGTTGAAGCGCATACCTGGCACTAGGAATATCTACACCCAGGGGGGTATTCCCGACCGGGTCGATGTGCGGATAGATCCCGCCATGCTTAAGGGTTTCAACCTGACCGTCGATGATCTTCGCCGTGCCTTGCAGTCGGCAAACACCAGCAGTCAGGAAGCACGGATAACCCAGGATGGTATCTCCATACCGGTTCAGGCGGGCACTCTGCTTGAATCCGTTGAAACCTTGCGCCAACTGGTAGTAGGCATGCAAAACGGTGCTGCGGTTTTCCTGGAGGACGTAGCCGAAGTCAGCCGAGGCGGCACGGTCGCGGACCAAAGCGTGATGATGGGGTTCGGGCCAGCGGGAGGGGGAGCTCAAATCGGGGAGCCTGGTGATCTCTATCCGGCGGTGACCCTTGCCATCGCAAAAAAACCGGGTGAAAACGCAGTCGATATCACCAACGCGATTGAGTCGCGTCTCGATAGGTTGCGCAACCGGGTTTTGCCGGAAAGCGTAGAAGTGGTGATTACTCGAAATTATGGCAAGACAGCCTCGGACAAGGCTAGCCAGCTGATTACCGATCTACTGTCAGCGACCATATCCGTTATATTGCTGGTGCTGGCGGCCATGGGCTGGCGTCAGGCAGTCATCGTAGGCTCCGCCGTACTGATTACGCTGCTGCTGACTCTTGTCTTTTCCTGGGCCTGGGGCTTCACTTTGAACCGGGTCTCCCTCTTTGCCCTGATCTTCTCCATCGGCATTCTGGTTGACGATGGTATTGTAATTACCGAGAACATCAACCGCCGTATACAGAATTCCCGTCGACCGATCAAAGAGATAATTCCCCTGGCGGTAGATGAGGTGGGCACGCCGACCATCATGGCGAGTCTAACCGTCATGGCTGCGTTGATACCCATGGCTTTTGTGAGCGGGCTCATGGGGCCGTATATGCAGCCCATTCCAATCAACGCCTCTGCCGGCATGGTGTTCTCCCAGCTAGTCGCCTTCGTTGTGGCACCCTGGCTGGCACTGCGTTTGCTGCGCCATAAAAAGGGGCAGCAGGTAGAGCAGGCTCAGGAGGCCAGCAACTCTGCTTCGGGCGTCAGTGCCCCGATGCTGCGAGTGTTTCAGACGGTTCTTGGCCCATTTCTGGGCGGGCATTTCTGGCGCCGCAGCCTGCTGGCGAGTAGCGTGATCGGGCTCACTCTTCTGGCGGCCTCGCTACCTGTGTTCCTGGCTGTGGTTCTCAAAATGCTGCCGGTTGACAACAAGTCGGAGCTTCAGGTGGTCGTCGATATGCCGGAAGATACGCCCATGGAGCAGACCCAGCGAGTGCTGCTGGACATGGGCGCCTACCTGGAAACCGTGGAAGAGGTCACCGATTGGCAGAGTTATGCAGGCACCGCGTCGCCCATTAATTTTAACGGCCTGGTACGGCAGTACTATCTGCGAGAAGAGCCCTATCAAGGGGATATTCAGATAAATCTCGCGGACAAGGAAAAGCGCATCCGGCAATCCCACGAGATCGCAATTGCCTTGCGGCCACCTCTTCAGGAAATTGGGAACCACTATGATGCCGCTGTCAAAATCGTTGAAGTGCCTCCCGGTCCTCCTGTGTTGTCCCCTGTCGTCGCCGAGGTTTACGGGATCGACGAAGCGCGTCGTGCAGAGCTCGCCTCAAGCCTGGCAGCGGAAATGTCGGATATCGAGGGGCTGGTGGATATCGACACCACCGTGGAAGCCCCTGTCCGACGTTGGGAAGTGGAGGTGGATCGCGACCGGGCAGCACGGCTAGGCATCTCTCAGGCCCAGGTTGTATCCGCATTAGCGACTCTGCTGGGTGGGAATAGCGTCAGCTACCTCCATGACCCCAATGCCAAATATGCGGTGCCGATCCGGGTCATTCTGGAAGAAGGGATCAAGGCTCAAAAATCCGGCCTCATGTCTTTGTCACTGAGGAGCGAGAACGGCAATTTGGTGCCGATGAGCAGTTTCGCCGAAGTGACGGAGGCCGAATGGGCGGGCGCCCGCTACCACAAAGATCTCTTGCCAGTAACCTACGTTACCGCGAGTATGGCCGGGGATATAGATTCGCCGCTATACGGCATGTTCCGGATGGTGGAACGATTGAAGCAGCAAGCGGGTGGGCCCGAACAGTTCTTTATTCGCCAGCCTGAATTGCCCGAAGCGGGTGCTATCAAATGGGATGGTGAATGGCAGATCACTTACGAAACTTTCCGGGATATGGGCATAGCGTACACTGTGGGCGTGTTCATGATATTCGCTCTGCTGGTGGCACAATTCCGTTCCTACCTTCTGCCTCTTGTCATAATGGCACCCATCCCTCTCACGCTTATAGGCATCATGCCAGGTCACGCGCTACTAGGAAAAGCGTTTACCGCCACCAGCATGATTGGCATGATCGCACTGGCCGGCATCATTGTCCGAAATTCCATCCTGCTGGTAGTATTTATTCGACAGCTGCTGGACGAAGGTGTCGACCTCAATCAGGCCGTAATTCTGGCGGGGGCGGTGCGGGTTAAACCTATTGCGCTTACCGCCATTTCAGCGATGGTGGGGGCATGGTTCATTCTCGATGATCCAATTTTCAATGGACTGGCAATTGCTTTGATTTTTGGACTTGCCGCGTCTACCTTGCTGACCTTGCTGGTAGTGCCGCTGCTGTATTACGTGCTGGCCCGTCGAAAGTGGATTTAAGCTGTGTCCTGATGTTAACAGCCAAGTAAACTGACCCAGTACCGGCCAACGTTGCTGACTCATAGAACGGGCAGCGCGTGTAGATCTCGTCCAGCGCATGGCATAGCTCAAGGTCGAGAGATATAGCGGACCAGCAATTCATTGACAGTATCAGCCATACACCCTCCTCTACTGTACGATCACGCTACCCGTCGAACCTGAAACGGAACTGAATCTCTCCATCAACCGTTTGCGATCATTGATTCAGAGCAAGTTCAGTAGCCCCATAGCGTGGAAATTAAGGCTGGGTTCAGGTTGGCATGGTTGACTTTACCCGGAGTGGTCCCCGAATCGGACCAGGCGCTAAGCTTTGATCAGACTGATCAGAAGAACCTGATCATGAGCAAGAAACGTCGGCAGTACAGCGGTGACTATGGCCAAGGTGGCCCAGAAAAGCCAGGAGGCCGGACAATCATGCGCTGTGCCCTGGCCGGTGCGAATTTCCGCCGTCTAACGTCCGCAAGGATCGGGAGTTTGAATCATGAATGATTCGATCAATCATACCGGGGCATGGGGCATCGCGATTATCGTCATCGTATTGGTATCCTGGTTCTTCTACCGCTATTTCGCGCCGAAGAACTGGCGCGAGTGGGCGGGCGCCGGGGCGGTACAGGCCTTTATCATCGCTCTGTATGCGGAGATGTACGGCTTCCCGCTCACCATTTACCTGTTGGTGCGCTTTTTCGGCCTCGACAGCGAGTACGTCAGTGCGAGCCTCTGGTCCTCACTGGTCGGGCTGGGCGAGACCGGCATGCTCATCTCGATGCTGCTTGGCTACGCAATCGCGTTCATCGGCATCGGCCTGTTCATCCAGGGGTGGCGTCAGGTGTATCGGGCACGCAAAGAAGACAGACTGGTTACCGACGGGCTTTATGCCTATGTGCGACATCCCCAGTACACCGGTTTGTTCATTGCGCTGTTCGGCGAGGGCGTGGTGCACTGGCCAACGCTATTCTCCATCGGCCTGTTCCCGGTGATCGTGCTCATCTACGTCTGGCTGGCGTATCGTGAGGAGCAGCAGGTGATCGCCCGGTTCGGCGAGGCCTATCGCACCTATCAACGGCAAGTGCCCATGTTCATCCCTCGCTGGGGTCAGTGGCGGCGACTTGCGGATGCTTCGAAGGACCACACCGATCACAGGGGTTCCAAGTGACGGTTGCTTGCGGCAACCACTTGCTTGCAAGGCAAGGGTTGTGCAGTGCTATTCGCAAATGCTTTATTATCGGAGGGCTTGTAGGCCGGAATCATCCTGGATTCAGCACCACCTTGGAGACGCATGGTTGCCTGAGCTGGAGAATACATGATGAGCGTTTTGGAGCAATACAGCCTGCTGCTGGGCTTGGTGATCGGCATCGTAGGTGTCGTCTTGAGTCTGTATGGCCTTGCCCGCGCCATGGGTCCGACATGCCGGGAGCCAGGCAAGGATGTGCCGGCCAGCGCCGGGGTGCTGTCGCGGGACCCGGTGTGGGGGCGCTATCACGCGCGATACTACGGTTACGCATTGCTGTTTTTGGCCTTCGACATGGAGATGGCCTACATGTATCCGTGGGCTGTTGTGTATAAGGAAATAGGGCTGGTTGCTCTGCTTGATATGGGCGTGTTTCTTGCCATTCTCTTTCTCGGCCTGCTCTACGGATGGAGCCAAGGCGCTCTAAGGCGGCAGTGATGTCTGAGGCGGTATTGGCACTTGCAGGCGCGCGCAAGGGGCGCCCATCTATCCTGCAGAGGCTGGTTGGACAGGCCCTGGCGCGCAACCTGAGCTGTCTGATCGTCCCGGGGCCGGAAGTAGCCCTGGTGCATGGTCTGGACGTGGCGGCGGCAGGTATGCGCATCGCCGCCACGCCGCGCGACGCGGCCGTGCTCCTGGTCATCGGGGAGTTGTCACAGAAACTGGACGAGGCCGCGGCGGTGCTCTATGCGCAGATGCCCCGGCCGCGCGCCATTCTCGTGCTGGGTGGACCGGCACCCTCATCGTTACCTCACGCCGATGTCTCCGCGAGTCTATCGCAAGCCGAACTGATCGACGCGGCCGGTCGGCTACAGCGGGCGCTGGCCGAAGGCGCCTTTGCGGCCTCGCCCGAGGATTTCGACGCCTCAGTCCTGCAAGCCAGGACCGAGTATGTCTGCCCCATGCACCCGGAAGTGGTCGAGGACGAGCCGGGCAGCTGCCCCAAATGCGGCATGGACCTGGTGGCCCGCGAGGCCGGGGCCGACACGGGCGCAGAGGAAACGACCCCGGAGCACGGCCACGATCATGAACACCATAAGGACCATGACCACGAGCACCACCACGATGATCATAAACACCACCACGACCATCATCATGCTCATGGCCAACATAATGGCGGCACCCACGAGCACTCAGAACATGACCATGAGGGCCATGAACACCACCACGGCTCTGAGCACCACATGGAACATCACCAGGAATCTTCTGGCGGTCATGAGCATCACGACCATGTCGGCGGCCACGATCACGATGCCATGGGGTTCATGTCCATGGTCGAAGTTACCAAGGACCTGCCTCGCAGCGCCGATGGCTTGCAGATGGACTGGATCGAGGTGCCGTTCGGTCCGGTCTTTCCCGGTCTGCCGGGCGGACTGAGATTGACGCTGACGCTCGACGGCGACGGGGTGACAGAAGGCCAGGCGACATCCCTGGTGGGCATGACCACCGAAGGTGAGGATGGTGACGAAGGTAAAGAGATGGATGCCGAGGCCTTCGTCGAGCGACTGGCGTCGTCAATGCCGCTGGCGTCCGTGAGCTACCGGCTGTTGGCCTGCCGGGCCATCGAGCGGGCGGCCGGTCTGGAGGACGATCCCGCGGCGGCCCGGGCCCACGCTAGCGCCCTGGAGCGCGAGCGCATCGCCAGCCATCTGGGCTGGCTGGCGCAACTGGGGCGCCAGCTCAGCTTCGTCTGGCTGACGCGTCGTGCTACGTCCTTGCAATTGGAAACCCGGCACGCCAATCGGGATCAGCTTGTCGCCCTACGACCGGCACTGCGGGCGCTGACCGTTCGGCTCGAGCGCACGCCCTTGCTCAAAGCGAGGCTGAGGGGAATCGGCACTCTACCGGGCAGTTCCCACGACCTTCGCGGCCCGGTGGCGCGCGCCGCAGGATATCGGGAAGACGCACGCCTGGCGAACGCGCTCTACGAGGATTTACGGTTCGAGATACGCACCGAGGAGTCGCCCCCCGACGCGTGGGCACGCCTCCAAGTTCGGCTGGCCGAGATCACGGCCAGCCTCGATCTCGTCGAGGCTGCCGGGGAACCAAGGCTTCCAACCCTGCGCGACATCGGCAGTGCCTCCGGGACGGGGGAGGTAACCGTGGAAACGCCGCGCGGGCGTGCCGGATTGCGCCTGACCCTGGAGCGTGGTCAGGTGACGTCGCTCAAGATGGACACCGCCTGTAGCCACCATATCGGCCTGGTCGCGAATCTCGTCGAGGGCCGGGAGCTGGGCGACGCACTGGTGGCGGTCGGATCACTTGATCTTTCGCCCTGGGAGGTGATCCAGTGACCGTCGCCGTGGTGTTGGTCGCGCTGCTTGGTAGCGCCTGGCTACTTGCCGTAATCGAGGCCTGGCTTACTACCGGCCGCTTGCGTCCCGTCGCGCCGCTGCTTGCGGGCCTGTCGCATCTGGGCCGGGAGTCCCTCCTGCCGCGCAAACCCGACCGGCTGTTCTTCGAGACCGCGCCGGTGCTGCTGCTGGTTGTCGCGGTGCTCGGTGCCGCGGTCCTGCCCCTGGCGCCGGGATTGGTGATCGCGGATCTGGCCACCGGCGCCCTGTTCGTCAACACGGCGCTGGCCTATGTGCTGGTCGCGCTGATCATGGCCGGCTGGGGTCCGAACGGCGCCTACGCGATGATCGGCGGCTGGCGCTTCCTCGGCCAACTCATCGCCTACGCCATGCTCATCGTCATGCCCATCACGGCGGTGGCCATGCGCGCCGAGTCCCTGCTGACCACCACGATCGTTGGCTCCCAAGAAGGCTTGTGGAACATCGTCTACCAACCGCTCGGTTTCGTGCTGTTTTTCATCGCCGCGATGGCCCTGGCGTTTCGTGCCCCGTTCGACCTGCCGACCGCCGCGGGGGAGTTGGCGGGGGGCGTGGACGCCGAATATACCGGCGTGCGCCTGGCGGTGCTGCGTTTGGCGCGCCTGGTGCTGGTGGTCACCCTGGCCGCCGCGACCACGGTGTTCTACCTCGGCGGCTGGCACGGGCCACTATTGCCGCCCTGGGCCTGGAGCCTGATCAAGACCCTGGCCGTGGCCGTGTCGATGCTGCTGGCCGGTCGCTATCTGCCGCGCATTCGCGAGGCGGATCTGATGAGGTGGTGCTGGACGCTGGGGATTCCCCTGGCGCTGCTCAATATCTTTATCGTCGGTTTGCTGATTCTGGTGGTGCCGTAATGTATGCACAGGCCTTTTTCGTCGCCGTTTTCGGACTGGCCGCGATCGGCTTCGGCGTGGCGGTGTTTCGCACATCGTCCATGGTGCGTTCCGCGCTGGCGTTGTTGTTTTCGCAGACTGCCGTCGGTTGCATGTTCCTGGCCATGCAGACCGAATTCCTGGGTGTGCTACAGATCATGATGATGGCCACGGAGATGAGCATCATGACCATTTTCATGGTGATGTTCATGATGGATCCTGGCGGGCTTGGTGGCATGGATATGAGCCATCAGAAGCGTTTCTCGCTAGGTGCCGGGGCTATCGCCGCCAGCGTTGCGATTGCTGTTGCGCTGCTGGCCGACTGGGGGCCGGTAACGGCGGAGGCACCCGACGCGGCGATGCAGACACGGGCGCTGGGCATCGAGCTGCTGGGGCGGTCGATGCTGATCTTCGAGACCGCTGGCGTCACTATCCTGACCGCGATGATCGCGGCCACAGCGGTGGCAATACCGGTACACACGTTGGCCGATAACGGCGACAAGGAGGCTTCGGAATGATCACTGTCCTGATCGTGGCGCTTGTGACCGGCGCGATCCTGTTCGGCGTCGGCGTCTATGGTGCGCTGTCCCAGACCAATCTGGTCATGATCATGATGGGTGTGGAACTCATACTGGCCGGCGCGCTGGTGAACCTGGTGGCTTTCTGGCGCTTTCTGCATCCCGAGAACTACGCCGGGCAGATGTTCGTGCTGGTGGTGATGACGGTCATGGCGCTGGAGATGGCGGTCGGCTTCGGTGTCGCGATCGCGCGCTTCCGGGCCAGGGGCTCGGTGGAGATGGAGGAAGCCGGGGACCTGAAAGGATGAGCCCCGTGGCGCTGCCGGTACTGCTCCCCCTGCTCGCGGCTGCGGCTATCCTAGTGCTGCGCCGGGGCGGACCCGCTCTGGCCCTGGGCGGCGCCGTGCTCGGCCTGGCGGCGAGCCTGTGGCTGCTGGCCCGGGTCGCCGGCGGCCCGGCCGAAACGCTGCTTCTGCCGGGCCTGCCGGATATGCCCTTGCGGCTGACCGCCGAGCCGTTAACCGCATTGCTCAGTGTGGTGGTCGCCACGGTGGGGACCTTCGTGCTGACCTACGCGGTCGGCTACATGCAGCGCGAGTCGGGCCTGCCCCGGTTCTATGCCGTCATGTCCCTGTTCCTGGCCGCGATGCAGGCCCTGGTGCTGGCCGGCGACTGGATACTGCTGCTGGCGGCCTGGGAGCTGATCGGCCTGTGCAGCTACCTGCTGATCGGCTTCTGGTTCCAGCGCCCCGAGGCCGCGGATGCCGCCGGCCGCGCCTTCCTCTACACCCGCAGCGCCGATCTGGGCCTGTACATCGCGGTATTCATCCTCATCGGGGCAGCGGGCAGCAGCGAAATCGCCGCCTCCCTGGAGGCCGGCGGTAGTGCATCGACCGCCGCCGGGCTGCTGTTGCTGGTGGCCGCCATGGGCAAGTCCGCCCAGGTTCCGTTGCAGGACTGGCTGATGCGCGCCATGGCGGGCCCAACCCCTGTCTCGGCCTTGTTGCACTCGGCCACGCTGGTGGCCGCCGGCGCCATCCTGCTGATCCGGGCCACCCCGCTGCTGACCCCCGAAGTCCTGCTCGCCGTCGGGCTTGTCGGTGGCCTCACCACGGTGGCAGCAGGGCTGATCGCGCTCGCCGAGCGTGATCTCAAGCGCCTGCTGGCCGCCTCGACCGCCAGTCAATACGGCCTGATGCTGATCGCAGTCGGCGCCGGGGTGCCGCTGGCCGCGCTGTTGCATCTGATTGCCCATGCTGCCATCAAAAGCGCCTTGTTCCTCGCTGCCGGCGATTTTCAGCATGCGCGCGGCGACACCGCCCTGGAGCGTCTGCGGGGCGTCGGCCGCGCCAGGCCCTGGACTTTTCTCGGCTTTGCGCTGGCTGCGCTGGCGCTGGCCGGCATCCCGCCGCTGAGCGGGTTCTTTTCCAAGGACGCGGTAATCGCCGCCGCCCTGGCCGCGCCTGGCGCCGCCTGGCTCGCCCCGCTGGCGCTGGCCGGCACGCTGCTGACCGGCGCCTACCTGGCCCGGGCACTGCGCCTGCTGTGGCGCGGTGCCGACGAAACCCGGCCGGAGACCGGCAACGCATGGATGCGCGTGGGTCTCTGGGCCCTGGTGGTCCCGGCCACCGCGCTGGGCCTGGCCTTTAGCCCGATCGAGACGCTTCTGGGTCTGCCCGCCCCCGAAGCCGAAGCCACACGGGCCATGCTGCTCGGGCTCCTCGCCGCGTCGGGCGGCCTGGCGCTGGGCTGGCTGGTGCCGGCCCGCCGCCTGCTGGGACCCGTGTATCCGTGGGCGCGGCGCGGGCTTGTCGTCGCCGGCGGGCTCACGGCCTGGGTCGGCCGGCCCGCAATGGCCATTGCCCGGGGCTGCGAGCGTCTGGAACGCCGCCTATATGCAGCCGTGCTGGGTGCCGGTCGCGCCAGCCTGGCCATGGCGCGATTGGTACGCCGCGGAGATGAACGCGGCATCGACGGCCTGATTTTTGCCTTGGTAGCCAGCGTACGTGCCTGGGGAGGTCGAGCTCGCACCCTGCAAAGCGGCCTCATCCACCGCGAGCTGGCCATCAGCGCCGTGGTCACGGCCGTGGTGCTGGTCGTCTTGCTGGCGACATCATTGCGTTTCTAGAGGAAAGCCCTGCCCATGCTGCCACTCGTCTCAATTACCCTGTTCTTGCCGCTCGCCGGCGCCGCCCTGGTTCTGGGCCTGCCGAGACCGACGGCGCGGACCGTACACGGCATCGGCATTGGCACCGCCGCCCTGACCCTGGCCGGTGCCCTAGCCATGTGGCTGGAGGGAGTGAGTGGCGCGGGCTTTTCCCAGGTCGAAGAGCTGCAGTGGATTCCGGTCATCGGCGCCGCCTACCGGGTCGGGGTCGACGGTATCAGCCTGCCGCTGGTGCTGCTGAGTGCCGTGCTGTTCCTGGTTGCGTTCATCTTCACTTCGTCGCTTCGCGAGCGTCCGCGTGCCTATGTGGCCCTGGCTCTGCTGCTGGAGACCACGGCAATCGGAACCTTCTCCGCCCTCGACGCGATCCTGTTCTATGTGTTCTTCGAGGTCTCCCTGGTGTCGATGTATTTCATGATCGCCGGCTGGGGGCATGAGGAACGGCAACGTGCGGCACTGATGTTCTTTCTCTACACACTGCTGGGCAGCCTGCCGTTGTTACTTGCCATCCTGGGGCTTTACCTCGGCAGCCCCGAATCCGGCTTTGATATGCGGGCCTGGATCGCCAATCCGCCCCTGGAGGGCGCCGCGGCGATGTGGGCGCTGGTCGCCATGCTGATCACCTTCGCGGTCAAAACCCCCGCCGTGCCGCTGCACACCTGGCTGCCCGCCGCCCATGTCCAGGCGCCAACCGTCGGAAGCGTCATCCTGGCCGGCATCATGCTCAAGTTCGGCACGTACGGACTGATCCGTTTCGCTTTGCAGATGACGCCCGAAGCCTTCCACAAAGCTGGCGTGGTAGTCCTGATCTTCGGTGTCGTCAGCGCGCTCTACGGCGCCTTTGCCGCCCTGGCGCAGACGGACCTCAAGCGCCTGGTCGCTTATACCTCGGTCAACCACATGGGCTATGTGATTGTCGGTGTCGCCGCGGCCGCACTGACCCTGGACCCCTCGGTGCGCGCCACCGCCCTGGACGGCGCCGTGTTGCAGATGTTCAGCCACGGCCTGGTCACCGGTACCTTGTTCTTTTTGGTTGGCATGATCCAGGACCGCGCCCATAGCCGCGAAATGAGCGAGTTCGGCGGCCTGCTCAAGACGGTCCCGCTGCTTGGCTGGTCCTTTGTCCTGGCCGCCTTTGCATCCCTGGGCCTGCCAGGGCTGGCGCACTTCCCGGCCGAGTTCCAGATTTTTCTCGCCACCCTGGGTAGCGCGCCCGTCGCGGTTGTTGTGATTCTGGGTATTGCCATTATCGCCGGCACCTTCCTCAAGGCGCTCCGGGAAGCCTTTCTGGGCGAGCCCCGGCAGCAACGGCACGCCATGCCGGATCTGAGTACGCGGGAGTTGCTTGCAGTGGTGCCTCTGCTGGTGCTCACCGTCGCCACCGGCGTGGCGCCGTCCTGGGTGCTGGACATCATTCACCAGACCACATCGGCGTTGGTGCTGTAATGACCCGTGACCTCGTACTACTGATTCCCGAAATCGCCGTGCTGCTGGCGGCGGTTGGCGCGCTGATCGCGGAAATGCTACGCCGGCCCCGAATCGCGCTGGCCGTTGCCATCATGGGCCTGCTCGTCGCCACGGGCCTGACCCTGCGCCTGATCGGCACGGACACCTCCGTGTTCGGCGGCAGTTTCCGGATCGACACGCTCAGTGTCTGGGCCAAGCTCATTCTGCTGCCGGCCACCGTGCTCTGCATGTTGCTGGCGCGAGTGGATGTGCGGGGCACCGCGCGTGAGGGCACGGTCTACAGTCTGCTATGCCTTGCCACCCTCGGCGCTCTGGTGCTGGCCGGGGCGGGTGATACCATGTTCCTGGTACTGGGCACACTGCTGACCGGCCTGGCCACCTTCGCACTGGTCGCCTACCCGGACACCGATCCGGCTACCGAAGCCGCCATGAAATTCTTCGTGTTCGCCTCGGTCACCACTGCGGTCATGATTTTCGGCCTTAGCTACTGGTTCGGTGCCGCAGGATCCACGCTGCTCGCCGATCTGGCGCGCACGGACGCGGTGCCGCTGGCCGCCATCCTCGGGCTGGTGGCCGTCGTCGTCGGCCTCGGCTATAAGGCGTCACTGGTTCCGTTTCATTTCTGGGCACCCGATGCCTACGAGGGCGCGCCACTGGCGATTGCCGCCTACCTGTCCGTGGTGCCCAAGGTCGGAGCCCTGTTCGCGCTAACTCAGGTGGTTCGCGACCTGCCCGCGGACAGTGGCTGGCCGGCACTCATGGCGGGCCTGGCCGTGCTGAGCATGACCTACGGCTATCTCGCCGCGCTGGTACAGGACAACGTCGTCAGGTTGCTGGCCTATTCATCGATTGCCCAGTCCGGTTATTTCCTTCTGGGCATTGTGGCGGTGGGCTCCAGTGAGCTTGCCTTGCCGTCGATCATTCTGTTCGCTGCCGCCTACGCCGCCATGAACCTGGGTGCCTTCGCCGTCGTCGCCGCGGCCGGGCGCACTCTGAACGATTTCAGCGGGCTGGGGCGCGCACGGCCTTTGATGGGAATCGCGATGGTGGTCTTCCTGCTGTCGCTGGTCGGCATTCCGCCTCTCGCCGGCTTCGTCGGCAAGTTCCTGCTCTTTGCCGCCGCCATCGATGCCCAGTTCACCTGGCTGGCGGTGGTGGCAATCGCCAATAGCGTGCTCTCACTTGCGGTATATCTGCGCATCATCGTGCCGATGTACCGGGGAGGTGAGACGGCATCCGCTGCACCGGACAGATGGGTCGGAATCGTGCTGATCACAACGCTTTCAGCCACGTTCATCATTGGACTGGCCGCCCAGTTCCTGCTTGCGGGACCGATGGCGTGGGCGCCATGAGTCAGCGCGAGGATCATACTAATGCAACCGGAAGTATGAACATCCCTTTTACCACGCATTCCAACCGTATCCGGGGCAGCGCCAGACCCGTGTAACCAGACTGGGACGCTAAACTTAAGCGGATTTATAACTTCTGTCTCAGCCCCGACCTCGAAAAAAAGCTATGATGTCTGGCAGCCAATCCTACATCAGAAGTAAAGGCGCGAAGCCGCCGCCCGCGGTACGGAAGTTGGTGGCCTGGCCCCGATACAGTCGGGCTGCGGCCAGAATCAGGCTACCGCGATAGGTATACAGGCGCACGTCGACCTTCAGGGTGTGCCGTTCGCCATCGACCTGAACCAGGCGTTCGGAGGGCGGGACATAGGCCTGAGCGATATAGTTGTTTTCGAGAATCCGCACGAATGTTTTTTTGGTAAGTTTACTGCCACGGTACACACCTTTACTGCCATGGCCCGCTACAGGTTTGAAAAACCATTGCCGTCGTTCCTGCCAGAGATTGGAGGCATTATCGGCCGTCACCCGTACCGTTTGCGGTATGCACCGGCGTAACAAATTGGCTTCGTCGGCGCTTAGACCCCAGTTTTCCAGGCAAGCAGGATCCGATAGAACCGTCAGGTTGCGTTTGTCCGCCAACAGCGCATGACGATGGGGATTGGGAGTAATGACTGCGCTTCCATCCAACCACGCCGAGCGCAATGCGGCGTTCTCGGGTGCTTCGAGCCCGAAATCCACCAGGCGGTTGTAAACCAGGTCGATCCGCCGGCCATTTCCATACAGCACACCTGCTTGACAATGGAGTTGCGTCGGGGAAAGGATAACAGTTTCGATACCGCCTTTTTGCAGCAACTGTCGAGCCAACCTGAACTCCGGATACTGATGCTGTTCCTCCGGCCGCTCATCGACGATCGCTATGCTGGCCGGACGACCGCTGCCGCGCTGGGCGCGCCATTCACGCTCGAACTGAGTGATTACCGCAAGATCGAATCCCTCGATCCACGGTTCATTGGTTGCTCCGCCACAGCACTGCCGATGGGCGCGGGCCAGTACGGCATTGAAAAACGCGCCTCCGGCATTGGTGTTGACCTCGATCAGGCGTGGTCCTTCTGCTCCAAGATGGAAATCATAGCCCATAAAGACCCCTGCGGGCCCGGGATCAAAATGTGCAGTCGCCGGCGCCCAGGACAACACATGGTCCCGATAACCGGGCAGCGCAGCGGCCGCCTCCAGCGCCTGGACCATGGCCTGCATCTGCGTCAAGTCCTGGCGTGCTACAAATACGGCGACCTCGGAAAAAAGCTGACGCCAGGCCTCGCTGGACATAATCCTGAATCCGTGAACCTCACACCCCAAATGGCTGCTAACCCCCTAGCGTGCATGGTAATGTAGCCAAATAAGCCCTTCACCCGTAGCGTACCATGCCCAACGTCAAATTCCGCGCCAGTGGTCGCACCCTCACCAGCCATG
>JAGXGN010000029.1 GCA_024636705.1 Halomonas sp. | reverse complement strand
GGGTGAAGGCAAGAAGAAACGGCATGATGACTCCAGGGTGACAGTTGCTTTCTTGGTGGGGGCGGGGTGCGAAAAATCAACCGCCTGGGACGGTGTCGACCAGAACTGAACAATTTTATCGGTTGCCAAGGGCAATGATGCAGTGCACAATAAAGGCAAATCATCACCGGACGCCACCTCGATCGGTGCGCGACTCGCCCCGGATCTATTCCTGCGGATCAGTTTCTGAATAGGCGAGTCCTGCGTCCCCTTGCATTGCACTGGAGAAGCGAACATGGAACTCAAGGATTCGGTCATTGCCATCACGGGCGGAGGCCAAGGGCTCGGCCTGGCGATGGCACACCTGCTGGGCGGCCGTGGTGCCACGCTGGCGCTGCTGGATGTCGATGGCGATGCCTTGGACAAGGCGGTGAGCGGACTGCACGAATCGGGTATCGAGGCACGTGCCTTTCTCGTCGATGTGGCCGATGAAACCTCGGTCAAGCAGGCATTCGCCGATATCGCCTCGTCACTGGGGCCCGTCAGGGGCCTGGTCAACAATGCCGGTATCGTGCGCGACGCCCTGATGGTCAAGGCCAAGGACGGCAAGGTAGTGAAGACCATGTCCGTCGAGCACTGGCAGCAGGTCATCGACGTCAACCTCACGGGTGTCTTCCTGTGTGGACGCGAGGCGGCCTGCCAGATGATCGAATCCGGCAAGGAAGGCGTGATCGTCAATATCTCCAGCATCTCTCGCGCGGGTAACATGGGGCAGAGCAACTATGCGGCGGCCAAGGCCGGCGTGGTGGCGCTGACCACCACCTGGGCGGCAGAGCTGGCTCGTTATGGCATCCGTGTCGGTGCCGTGGCCCCGGGCTTCATCGAGACCGAGATGACCGCCTCGATGCGTGAGGACATTCTCGACAAGCTGACCAACGGTATTCCTCTGCGTCGGCTTGGCCAACCGGATGATATCGCCGAGAGCGTCGCCTTCATCATGGAGAACCGCTATTTCACCGGTCGTGTCATCGAGTGTGACGGTGGGCTGCGTCTTTGACGCCATGGCGCTAACCAGACGACCCCGCCGGCACCAAAGGCATCCGGCGGGGTCGCGTTCGACTGCGACTGATTCAGAATTCCACTTGATCGCGCAAGCCCTCGACAGTGGCATCGCCGATGCCGCTGACTCTCGTCAGGTTGTCGGCGTTCTCGAAGCTGCCGTTGGCGTCACGTTCCTCGATGATGGCCTGTGCACGGCTGGGTCCGATGCCCGGCAACTCGGCGAGCAACTCCGCGTTGGCGGTGTTGACGTTGATCGGCGCAACCTCCTGACCGACGGCGGCTAGCGGGGACAGCATGAGCATCATGCTGATGACGAGAGCGGCGAGTGATCCTTGTGTCATTATTTTCATGTCATATCTCCTCGGTTTTTGAGATAGCTTTCTGAGCTAGGTATCTGAGCGTTGGACCAGGCGCTGAACACCTGTTCTCAGTAAACCTAGTCTCAAAGTTCGGTGCTCCGGTGTAGTACAGGACCTACAGCTTCTGTAGGAATTCTCTGTCGTTTCGAGCGACTGGACTGGCATCTTTGCAGGAAAATAACCGGCCGGCGTGTCCTCCCTTGCCGAGGTCAGGGGTCCCGTTCGGCTGATATACTGCCGACGACGTGCTGTTCACTCGGATGACCTCACTGGAGACCGATCTGTGCCTCTCGATTCACCGCTGATCATTGCCCTCGATTACCCTTCCCTGGACACGGCCCTGCGCATGGCGGATCAGCTCGATCCGGCTCGATGCCGGGTGAAGGTGGGCAAGGAACTCTTTACCCGCAGCGGTCCGGAGGTCCTGGATGCCCTGCATGGAAGAGGGTTCGAAGTCTTCCTTGACCTCAAGTTCCATGATATTCCCCATACCGTGGCCGGTGCCGTACAAGCCGCGGCGGAACTGGGCGTCTGGATGGTCAATGTCCATGCCGGAGGGGGTCGGCGCATGATGGCGGCGGCCAGGGAGTGTCTGGATGCCCAGGGCTACGCCACCCGACTGATTGCCGTCACGGTGCTGACAAGCATGGCGGATGACGATCTCGCCGAGGTGGGCGTCGATGCCTCGGTGGCGGATCAGGTCGAGCGTCTGGCGTTGCTCGCCCGCGACAGCAGGATGGATGGGGTGGTCTGTTCGGCTCGGGAGTCGTCCCGGTTACGCAACCTCTGTGGCGACGATTTTCTCAAGGTCACCCCGGGGATTCGTCCGGCTTTCTCGGCCCCAGAGGATCAGCGGCGCATCATGACACCGCGAGAGGCCATGGCATCGGGAAGTACGCATCTGGTGGTGGGGCGGCCGGTCACGCGTGCCGAGGATCCCATGGCGGTGCTGGCCGCTATCGAGGCGGAACTGGCCGAGCGCTGAAACGTGGCTAATCGCCTTCGATACCGGTGATCGGCTTGGTGGTTCCCCAACTGCGGCAACGCGGGCAGAGCCAATGCAGCGGGTCGCCGGCGAAACCACAGCGGCGGCAACGATGCTGAGGCAAGGCGTGAAGCAGCGTATGGGTATGCCGCCTGAGCAGATCGAGTCGTTCGGGAGTGGCGCCCTGGTCATCGTTACCATAGCGTTTCATCAGGTAGTCCACCTTGCCCAGGCTTGGCCGGCGTTCCAGGTGCTCAGTGACCAGGGCGGTGGCCGCTTGACTCCCTTCCTGCTGGCGCAGGGTATCGGCGAGCTTCAGGATCACGCTGGTATAGGGGGCTCGGTCGACCAGTTCCTGAAGACAGCGGATCAACCCGGATTCGTTATCGAGCAGGCGGTAGGCACGCCCTAGGGGCGCCAGAATCGTCGGCGTGTAGTCTGGGTCTTGATCGGGAATACGCTTGAGGATCCCGATCTCTTTCTTGTACTGGCCGGTATCGTGTTCGAGCGCTGCCAGAAGCAGGTTGGCACGTACGCAGTGGGGATCCGTGGACAACGCCCGGCGAAGGTGCTTGCGGGCAAGCCCGAGACTCGCCTCATGGCGTTCCTGCTCGGCCAGCTCACATAGCCAGTGGGCGGCGGCTCGGCGTATGTCGGCGTCCTGGTCCACGAGATGCGGGATTGCCACGTCGAGCGCTCCCTTCCACTCGCCCTCTCTTTCCAGCAGATCGACCAGCAATCGCTTGGCGGCGAATCGGCGTTCGGCATCCCGGGAATCGCGTATCAGACCCTGCAGCAGCCGCTCGGCACGGTCCAGGAGACCCAGTCGGAAGAAATCGCGCGCGAGTTCGAGTTGGACGCCTTCACTCTGTGTCACGCTCAGGGTCGGGCGGGCCAGCAGGTTCTGGTGGATCTTCACGGCGCGGTCGGCTTCACCACGCAAGCGGAAGAGATTGCCCAGGGTGATATGGGTATCGATGGTCTCGCTGTTAACTTCCAGGGCGCCGACAAAGGTCTCGATCGCTCGATCCTGCTGGTCATTGAGCAGGTAGTTGAGGCCGACGAAGTAGTCCCGCGAGAGGCTTGAGGCGGTGCCGGGATCATCGGATCCTCTGCGCTGGCGGCGGCCCAGCCACCAGCCGGTGGCGACCGCTGCCAGCAGCAGGAACAGCAGCAGAGGATCGGGCATTCAGGGGAGTTCCTTCATCTCCTGGACTCTCAGCCGGTCGAGTTCTTTGCGCTGCTGCTGGTTATGCCGCTGGGCGCGGGTCAGCTGAGTGCGCAGGCGCAGGTAGACGCCGATCATGGCGACCATGCCGAGCAGTACCCCGGCGGCCAGGGAGGCCAGCAGCCAGACGGACAACGAGGCGGCGGGAAGTTCGATCCAGATCAGGTTGAGCGGCAGGGTTTGTTGGTTGTTGACGGCGAACAGGATGCCGACCAGCAGGACCGACAGCAGGATGATGGCCAGGACCAGGCCTTTGAGCCAACGCATAGGCATGTTTCCTCTAGTGGGTATCGGAGTGACGAGACGATGAAGAACCGATTGAACGATCAATAACCAAGGGCACGACTGGCATCCACCTGTTCGCGTAGTTCCTTGCCGGGCTTGAAGTGTGGCACGAATTTGCCGTCGAGTGCGACTGGCTCGCCGGTCTTTGGATTACGTCCGACGCGAGGCTCACGGTAGTGCAGCGAGAAGCTCCCGAATCCTCGTATCTCCACCCGTCCTCCTTCCGAGAGGGTGTCGGTGATGTCATCGAGGAGCATCCTGACCGCCGCTTCGACTTCCTTGAGCGACAATTCGGGCTGCCGCATTGCGATCTGCTCGATCAGCTCGGACTTGGTCATCGGCTATCTCCATGCGTTCATGCCTGGGGCCTGCGCGTTGCCGGCGCTGTTGTTTCTCTAGAGCATACTGCGCAACTCTCGATAAAACAACGAACTACAGTCTCAATAGTGATAAGCACCCGGCTCGGCTGCCGTCGAGGGAGTCCTCGGGTATACTCGTCCGTACATTCATGCTGATTCTCGAGGTCGACGTTGAGCGAAGATTTCACCAAGGACGCTGCCCAGCGCAAGCGTCTCTATTGGCATTCCCGGCGAGGCATGTGGGAGCTCGACCTGCTGCTGATCCCCTTTCTCGAGCAATGCTACGACGACCTGGACGATGCGGACCAGGCGATCTATCAGCAATTGATCGATCAGGAAGACCAGGACCTTTTCGCTTGGTTGATGCGCCGAGAATTTCCGGATGACCCGGCCCTGCGCCGCCTCGTGCAGATGATCGTGGACTATGCCGAGAACGCCGATAACGCTGTCCATCGTCCCGTCTAGGCTCGCGATGGTCTTCCACCTCCTGCTGGCCATGGGCGTCGTGGGCCTGGTGTTCGGCTTCGCTGGTCTGCTGCCTGGCCTGATAGCGGCGCTGCTGATGGGAACCCTGCTGGTATGGGTGGACGTCGGTCGACCCCGGGGAGAGCTGAGGGGCATCCATCGGGGCTCTGGTCGGGGTTCTGGTGAGTGCGACTGGACCTGGCGAGAAAGCCCCGGGTCCCCCTGGCGTTCGGTCCGACTGGAATGCGACTATCTTGGCCCCTGGCTGGTCGGCCTCAGGCTGGACGGCCGTCGCCTCTGGTTATGGCCCGACAGCAGCGACCGCGACGCGTTGCGCGCCTTGCGACGCGAGCTGGTCAGTCTGTCCTGACGCCCGGTAACTGGATCCGTGAGGCCGTCGGCCTGGCCTGGGCGTGGTGGGGATAGTCCGAATTGTAGTGCAGGCCCCGGGATTCCCGACGGTTACTGGCGCAGGTTACGGTGAGTCTGGCGAGGCGCAGGGCATGCCAGAGACTCGCCAGGCCTGCTGTCGGTGAGGCCTGGCGCACCTTGGGGTGAAGCTCGTCGACGAGGCGGTCGAGGATCTCGGCGGCCTCGGCGAGTCCCTGGTCATGTCGCACGATTGCCACCCGGCTACCCATCACCTGGCGCATCCTGCCAAGCGTCTCGGTGATCGTGTCCGGCGACAACGGTTGATGTCCACAATCCACCGGTACCAGCGCCGCCGGGGAGACAGGCGTTGCCCTGGCCAGTTGACGGGCACAGCTCCTGGCGAAGACCAGACATTCCAGCAGTGAATTGCTGGCCATGCGGTTGGCGCCGTGGAGCCCGGTACAGGCGACCTCGCCGATGGCGTAGAGCCGGGGTATCGTCGTTGCGCCATTCAGGTCGCTGGTCACACCGCCGCAGCTGTAATGGGCGGCCGGGACCACGGGTATCGGGGTGCGCGTGATGTCCAGGCCGCGCGTCAGGCAGTGTGCATGGATGGTGGGGAAATGCTGGCGGATGGCCGCTGCGCCGAGGTGACGGATATCCAGGCTGACATGGTCGCTGTCGGTGCGCTGCATTTCGGCATCGATCGCTCGGGCGACGATGTCGCGGGGGGCCAGTTCGGCGCGGGGATCGATCTGCGGCATGAAGCGCTCCCCCCGGGCATTGATCAGCAGGCCCCCTTCGCCGCGGACCGCTTCGCTGATGAGGAAGGGCGAGCCGTCGGGGTCGTACAAGCAGGTGGGATGGAATTGCTGGAATTCCAGGTTCATCAGTTCTGCCCCGAGTTCGGCGGCCATCATCATGCCTTCACCGCTGGCGGGCCTCGGGCTGGTCGTGTGTCGATAGAGGCCGCTGGCACCGCCGGTGGACAGTACGGTGTCCTCGGCCAGCAGTTCATGTAGCCGACCCCGGCTATCGATACAACGTGCGCCTCGGCAATGTCCGTCTTCGTCGTTGATCAGGCCGATACCGGAGAGGTCCGCGCGTATGCGGATGCCGGGATGTGCCTTGGCATGGGCCATCAGCGTATCCATCACGGCGCGTCCGGTGGCATCGTCGACGTGGATGATGCGGCGAGCGCCGTGGCCACCCTCGCGGGTCAGATGGTAGGGATAGCTGGCCCCCGGGGTGGTGTCTCGTGTGAAGGGAACGCCGAGTGAGATCAGCCAGTCGATGGCTGCGGGTCCCTGTTCCACGGTGAAGCGCACGGCGGCTTCGTCGCAGAGGCCATCTCCCGCCACCAGGGTATCGGCAATATGGGCATCTATGTCGTCATCGGGGGATAGCACCGCGGCAATGCCACCCTGGGCCCAGCGGCTGGCGCCCAGGTCGTCGGCGGCCGGACGCAGCAGGGTTACGCCACGGCTGTCGGCGATTTCCAGGGCAAGGGTAAGGCCGGCCACGCCGCCACCGATGACGAGAATCTCATGTTCACTGCGGATAGGGCGATCTGTAGGCACGGGTATCCTCGGCGGCACCACGTGGATGATATCCTGACTCGAGGCAAGGGAAGCCGAAAGCGGTGAAGCCTGGCTGGGGTGGTGCCCGGAACCGGACTCGAACCGGTACGGTGTTGCCACCGAGGGATTTTAAGTCCCTTGCGTCTACCAATTTCGCCATCCGGGCGTCTGGGGGTCGAGCAGGAAATCGGGGGAAAGTGGAGGCTGGAGTCGGAATCGAACCGGCGTACACGGAGTTGCAGTCCGCTGCATAACCACTCTGCCATCCAGCCTTATCGAGTCGGTTCCTTGGAGGGAAATGGAGCGGGAAACGAGATTCGAACTCGCGACCCTCGCCTTGGCAAGGCGATGCTCTACCACTGAGCTATTCCCGCTCGACTCGACAGCGGATTATACGGATAAGTCGGTGACTGTCAAGCGCTTTTCCCCCAGCTCCGTCACATGGAACGGCTCAGGTGAGGCCAGGCGGAACGCAGGTAGAGGTACATCGACCAGAGCGTCAGGACGGCGGCCACATAGAGGATGATGACCCCCAAGTAGGCCAGGTAGGTGCCGGGTTCAAAGGCGAGCAGGACCAGCAGGGCGACCATCTGCAGGGTGGTCTTTACCTTGCCGATCCAGGACACGGCGACCTGGCCGCGCTCCCCCATTTCTGCCATCCACTCGCGCAGGGCGGAAATCACGATTTCGCGACCGATGATGACCAGCGCAGGGAGTGTCAGCCAGATGGCATCGTAGCGCTCGATCAAGAGTGCCAGGGCCACGGCGACCATCAGCTTGTCGGCCACCGGATCGAGGAAGGCGCCGAAGTGCGTGGACTGGTCCCAGCGGCGAGCCAGGTAACCGTCCAGCCAGTCGGTGATAGCGGCCAGGGCAAAGAGGGCGGCCGCCAGTGGCAGGCTCCAGGCAAAGGGCAGGTAGAAGAGCACCACCAGCAAGGGAATGAAGATGATGCGTGCCAGGGTGAGCAGGTTGGGGATGTTCATCTCGGGATGCAGTCCTTGCCATAGGATAGGGCCTTTATTGGAACCATTCTATCCAGCTTGGGCGCCGTCATCCATGCAGGGCGCGATGAATCGCGTCGGCGAGGGTATCGCTGATGCCGGGAACCCTGGCCAGTTCGTCACGGCTGGCCTTCTGAACCCCCTGAATGCCGCCGAAGAATCGCAGCAGTTCGCGCCGGCGGCGCGGGCCCACCCCGGGGATCTCCTGGAGGCTGGAAGTACGACGTGCCTTGTCGCGCTTGGCGCGGTGGCCGGCGATGGCGAAACGATGGGATTCGTCACGGATATGCTGGATGAGATGCAGGGCCGGGGAGTTGCCGTCCAGGTCGAGGGCGTTGTCGGCGGTCTCGACGAAGAGGGTTTCCAGCCCGGCCTTGCGCGTGCTGCCCTTGGCGACGCCCAGCAGCAGCACGCCCTGGACATCCAGGGCGTCGAAGACCTCCCGGGCCATGTTGAGCTGGCCCTTTCCACCGTCGACGATCAGCACATCCGGTCGTTCGCCCTCTCCCTCGGCGAAGCGGCGAAAACGCCGAGTGAGGACCTGGTGCATGGCGGCATAGTCGTCACCGGCGGCGACCCCCTCGATGTTGAAGCGTCGATAGTCGGACTTGCGCGGACCATTCTCGTCGAACACCACGCAGGAAGCGATCGTCGCCTCTCCCTGGCTATGGCTGATGTCGTAGCATTCGAGGCGATGTGGCGGCGTCTCGAGCCCCAGGAGGTCTCGCAGGGCCTCGAACCGCCGGGAAAGCTGGGCCTGGTTGGCCAGTTGGCCGGCCAGCTGCTGTTCGGCATTGGTCCGGGCGAGTTCCAGCCATTGCGCCCGGTGGCCGCGTACCCGAGAGGTCAGGCGGATGCGACGACCGGACTGCTCACGCAGCGCCTCGGCGATCAAGTCGGTGTCCGTGAGTGGATGGCTGGTGATCACCTCGTCGGGGATCTCCCTGGTCTGGCCGAAGTAGTACTGGCTGACGAAATCACCGAGCAGCCTCTCCGGCGGCAGGTCCAGGCCATTGGTCGGCGAGTAGTGGCGGGCCCCGAGCAGCCGACCCTTTCGGATGCCGAGCACCGAGATGCACAGGGTCCCCGGGCGGCTCGCCAGGGCCAGGACGTCGGCATCACCCCCCGCGGTGTCGACGAACTGGCGTTGCTGTAGCTGGCGCAGGTGCTGGACCTGGTCACGCAGTCTGGCGGCCTCCTCGAAGTCGAGCGCCTGACTGGCGGTCTCCATGTCGCGGGTCAGCTCCCGGGTCACCGCTTCACTCTTGCCTTCCAGGCACTGCACGGCATGCTCCAGGTCTCGCCGGTACTCCTGCTCATCGATGTAGCCCACGCAGGGCGCGCTGCAACGGTGTATCTGGTATTGCAGGCAGGGCCGGCTACGGTGGGCGAAGACGCTGTCCTCGCAGTTGCGGATGCGAAAGATCTTCTGCATCAGGGAGAGGCTCTCGCGGACCGCACCGCTGCTGGGATAAGGCCCCAGGTAGCGGCCATCGTCGCGTCGCGTGCGGGCGCGCTTGTACTCGAGGGCCGGGAAGGGGTGACGGTCGGTGACGAAGACGAAGGGGTACGACTTGTCATCGCGCAGCAGGATGTTGTAGGGCGGGCGCAGTTCCTTGATCAGGGTCTGTTCCAGCAGCAGGGCCTCGAGCTCGCTGCTGGTAACCGTGACCTGGATGTCGGCGATCCGGCCGACCAGGGCCTGGGTCTTGGTGTTCAGGGCCCCGCGGAAGTAGCTCGCCAGGCGAGCCTTGAGTCGCCTGGCCTTGCCCACATAGAGGGTCTCGCCCTTTTCATCGAACATCCGGTAGATGCCGGGTGACTCGGAGACGGTATCCAGGAAGCGTCGGGAATCGAAACTCATGTCATTCGACGCTGGCGAAGCCGTCGACAAGGCCGTGGCGAAGCCCCAGATGGGTGAGTTCCACGTCGGAATTCACGCTGAGTTTCTCGAAGATGCGGTATCGGTAAGTATTGACCGTCTTGGGACTGAGGAAGAGGCGGTCGGAAATGTCGGCGACCTTCTGGCAGTTGACGATCATGATCGCTACCTGTAGCTCCCGGTGGGACAGGTGGTCGAAGGGGTTTTCGTGGCCATCGATCCGCGAGAGAACCAGCCGTTGGGCGATCTCGGGGCTGATATAGCGCTGCCCGGCGAAGACGCTGCGTATGGCCGCGACCATCTCGTCATGCTGAGACCCCTTGCTGATGAAGCCGGAGGCGCCGGCATCCAGCAGGCGTTGGGCGAAGGCCTCCTCGAGGAAGGCCGTGAGCACTAGGACACGCGGCTCATCCATCCCACGAGTGATCTTGCGCGTCGCCTCGAGGCCGCCGATGCCCGGCATGCGGATATCCATCAGCACGATATCGGGCTTGAGCTGGCGGGTCTGCGAGACCGCGGCTTCACCATCGGCGACCTCACCCACCACGCTGATGCCTCCCTCAGCATTGAGCAGATGGGCGATGCTGGTTCTGACCAGATGGTGATCATCGGCGACGAGAACTCGGATCAAGGTGATTCACTCCCGAGCCTGGTGTTGGCTCATCAAAGGGATGCATCAGGCGCGTCTGTTTTTGCATCAAGATGCTTTTTCGCTATGGTGGCACAAGATGATCCTAAGTGGAATTGTGCCAACGGTGACCGGGGAAGGGACCGTGACGATGCGCCGAGACTCGGCTCATGGCGCGACGATCCAGGCTTGACGGCCCGAAACGCTGTGGGTAGAATCCGCTCCGTCTCGTCGAAGCGAGGCAGCGTGGGGCCTTAGCTCAGCTGGGAGAGCGCAACACTGGCAGTGTTGAGGTCAGCGGTTCGATCCCGCTAGGCTCCACCAAAAAGATCTTCCGAATCAGCCGCTTGGCCTCATGGGTCAGGCGGCTTTTTCGTTCCCTGCCAGGATGTGATGCAGTCCGTTGCACTGAACCATGGGATCATCGCAATTCACCACGATATCGCTGTGGGCCAGCACATAGCTCTTGCCGGTAATGGTGTTTTCTACCACCCGGTGAGCGCCCTGCTGATGGGTGGCGGTGAACTCGCCGATGAACCCGGTTTCGCGAAGCGACACGGTTTCCAGCTTGTCACCGGGTGTGATGCGACCCTCGTGGTGCATCAGGGCGAGCCGCGCCGAGGTGCCGGTGCCGGTGGTGCTGCGGCAGATCACCCCCGGATGCACATAGGTGGTGGAGCGAGAGCGGTAGAAGTCGTCGGCCACTCGTTCCACCGGCCCCATGAAATGCAGAAAGGGCAAGGGCCCGACGTCGCCCAGGGTGTAGTGGGAAAAGCCGCGCTCGGCCTGGATGGCCTCGACGATCCGGTGAGCGCAGTCGGCCAGCGCCCGCTCTTCATCGCGGGTCAACGAAAAGCCCAGCTCGGCGGCGTCCACCAGGGCATAGAAGCCCCCGCTGTAGGCGATGGAGTAGGTCACATCGCCGATCGAGGGGACATGGATGCGTTCTCGATAGGTGTCGATATAGCTGGGCAGTCCCTCGCAGGTAATCGATTCCACCACGCCGTTCTCGACCCTGGCCTCGATCTTCACCAGCCCCGCCGGGGCCTCCAGGGTGAAATGCTGGAGGCCTTCCTGCTTGGGTACGATGCCGGTCTCCAGCACCGCCGTGGCGGTGCAGATGGTATTGGAGCCGGAATAGATCGGGTAGCCCATCACCTCCATGATGATGTAGCCCGCCGCGGCCGCGGGGTCCGTGGCGGGGACGATCAGATCCACCGACATCTCGGGAATCCCGTGGGGTTCGAACAACAGCAGTTGTCGCAGGCCGTCGGCATCGTCACGCAGGTATTCCATCTGCTGACGCACGGTGCTGCCGGGCAGTGGGGTGATCCCCCCGATGACGATCCGGCTGACATCACCGCCGGCATGGGTGTCGATCAAGCGTATGAGGGGCGCATCACGCTGGGCGGTGGGGCTCATGGGATGTCCTCGAGGGTCGGCTGTCAGGCGCGGGGTGCCAGGGCAAAGGCGGCCCCGTGCTCGTCCCATTGGCTGTCGGGCACGATGACGATCTTGCCCAGGTAGTCGCTGCCACGATTGACGAAGTAGGCCTCCGCCTCGTGCAGGTCGGAAAGCCGGAAGGCGGCATGCAGGACCGGCTTGAGCTGACCCGAGCGAATCCAGTCGACGAGTTGCTCCGCTTCTTCGCGGGTGCCGTGGGAGACACCGAAGATCTGCACCTGGTAGAGGTAGATGCGCGTCCACATGATCTCGCTGACGTTGCCACCACTGGCACCGGCGATGCTCAGACGCGGATAACTTCGGCGCTTGCCCATGTCGACGATCATGGTATCGATGAAGCGGTCGGTCATTTCACCGCCCACCAGATCCATGACCGCGTCGATCGGGTCACCGCCGGTCAGGGCCAGGACCCTGGCGGTAAAATCGCCCATGTTGTTGCGGTCCAGTACGGCCTCCGCGCCCAGGGCGAGCAGGGCATCGGCCTTGTCGGCCTGGCTCAGGGCATAGGGGATGGCGCCGACGATGCGACATAGCTGAATGAGTGCCGTGCCGACACCGCCGCTGGCTCCGGTGACCAGAATCCGCTCGCCGGCCTTGACGCCCGCGGCGGTCATCATGTGGTAGGCGGTCTGATAGGAACACATGCCCAGGGCGGCGAGCTCGGCATCGGCCAGTTCCGGATTGGGCACCCGATGGAACTGGTCCGAGGGCACGGCAATGTACTCGGCGAAGCCGCCATCGGCGCCGTGGCCATAGTAGTCCGGTATCAGATTGAGGTCGCGACGGGCATCGGGATAGAGATTGAAGTCGAGCAGGCCGCGTTCACCGAGCCTGGATTCCGCAACCCCCTCACCCACGGCGACGATGCGCCCGGCGACGTCGGCCCCCTGGATCCGCGGGAAGGTCAGGGTCGCCGAGCCGCCCATGGCGAAGGACGTGACCTCGCCCTTGTCCCTGGTGGGATAGAGCCCCTCGCGGGCCTTGCGATCGGTGTTGTTCTTCGCCGTCGCCGTGACTTGCACGAGCACCTCCCCAGGAGCGGGGCGAGGTGCCGGTACATCCTCGCGGTAGACCAGCTTGTCGAGGCCGCCATGGCCGGTGAGCAGCATGGCCGCCATGGTGTCGGGAAGGGTTTCGGAGACTGTCTGGGGCATCGTGGAACCTCGCAATGCGTTCCCGTTGATCGTTACGGAACGATACCAGACTTGTCCCATGACGGAACATCGGAGGGGGTTCAGGCGCAGTCGGCGGCGCCCTTGCCGAACATGTCGAACAGCAGGCCACGCCCCAGGGGCGTCAGTATCAGGCGGTCCTGATCATTGAAGGTGGCGGCGTCGCTTCTCTCGAGGACGCCTTGGCAGCGTTGCCATTCCGGCGAGCTGTCGCTCAAGGCGTTAGTCGTCTCCCTGTCGAGACCCTTGTGAGGGACCGTGATGGCTTCCAGGGCATGCCCGTGTTGATAGAGCAGGGATGCCATGGTGGTCAGGCAGTGTCTCAGGCTAGGTTGTCGTCCCATCGTCGTTGAGGGTTCGCGCCACATGTCTGCAGTTCCTCGTGTCGAGTTTGCTGCAGTGCATTATAGCAGTCGGCTTGACTACGACCAAGGTCTAATATCGGCCCGTTATCGGCCCTTGCCTGATGATGGCTCAGGCCTCGACATGGCCGAGTAACAGGAATTCGATCAGGGCCTTCTGCGCATGCAGGCGATTGCCGGCTTCCTGCCAGACCACGGCGCGAGGATCATCCAGCAGCGTCTCGCTGATTTCCTCGCCGCGGTGGGCCGGCAGGCAGTGCAGGAAGAGGACGTCGCGCCTAGCCGTGTCGAGCATCGACTCGGTGACCTGGAAGCCCGCGAAATCGGTTTCGCGCCTGGCCTTTTCTTCCTCCTGGCCCATGGAAGCCCAGACATCGGTGGTCACCAGGTCGGCATCGATCACCGCCTGGCTGGGGTCGTGGATCAGGACTACACGATCACCGGCCGCCTCGAGAATGTCACGGCGCGGCTCGTAGCCCTTCGGGCAGCAGATGCGCAGCTGGAAGTCGAACTGTCGGGCGGCATTGATCCAGGAGTGGCACATGTTGTTACCGTCGCCGATCCATACGGCGGTGCGCCTCTTGATGCTGCCTCGCAGTTCGGTCCAGGTCATGACATCGGCGAGCAGCTGGCAGGGGTGGTAGTCGTCGGTCAGGGCATTGATCACCGGCACGCCGCTGGCGGCGGCATAGGTCTCGAGTCCGGTATGGGAAAAGGTGCGGATCATCACGGCATCGACCATCTCCGAGAGCACCCTGGCGGTGTCCTCGATGGGTTCACCACGGCCGAGCTGGGTATCGCGAGGCGACAGGAAGAGCGCGTGGCCGCCGAACTGCGCCATGGCCGTCTCGAAGGAGACCCGGGTGCGCGTCGAGGACTTCTCGAAGATCATCGCCAGGGTGCGGTTGGCCAGGGGCGTGTAACTGGGGCCTTGGGTCTGCATCCTGTTCTTGATGGCGATGGCGCGCTGGATCAGGTCATGCAGCTCGTCGGGGCTGAAATCCAACAGGGTCAGGAAGTGGCGGGTGGCCATGATGTTGCTCCACGGAAAAAATGACCATCCTAGCCAGCCCAGGGGGGATGCGCAACGCGCCCGGCATCCGTACAATAGGTTTCCATCAACAAAGCCGACCGGAGTACTCGGGTATTCGCTCCTGACCTCTGGTCCCAACGGGAACCGAAAGGGAGACTCCCCATGAGCACGACCGTCGAGAACATCCAGCGTCAGATCAGCGAGAACCCCATCCTGATCTACATGAAGGGTACCCCCCAGCTGCCCCAGTGCGGTTTCTCCGCCCAGACCGTCCAGGCGCTGATGGCCTGCGGTGAGCGTTTCGCCTTCGTCAATGTGCTGGACAACCCGGACATCCGTGCCGAGCTTCCCAAGGTCGCCAACTGGCCCACCTTTCCCCAGCTCTGGGTCGATGGCGAGCTGGTCGGTGGCTGCGATATCGTGGTCGAGATGCACCAGAACGGCGAGCTCGAAACCCTGGTCAAGGAGGCTGCGGCCAGCGCCGAGAGCAAGGAAGACGGAAGCGCCTAGCGCTACGTCTCCTCCAGCCCCTGCTCCTTCTGCGCCAGGGCCCAGCCGCCCAGTTCCTTGTAGCGATTGACCATGGCGCAGAAGAGATCCGCGGTGCGTTCGGTATCGTAGCGGGCCGAGTGCGCGGCCTGGTTGTCGAACTCGATGCCCGCCGCGCGGCAGGCCCTGGCCAGTACCGTCTGCCCATAGATCAGCCCGCCGAGAGAAGCGGTGTCGAAGCTGGAGAAGGGATGGAAGGGATTGCGCTTGATGCCGGCCCGGGCCACGGCGGCGTTGAGAAAGCCGTGATCGAAGGCGGAATTATGGCCGACGAGGACGGCCCGGGTGCAGGCGTGAGCCTTGATCGATTTGCGTACCGGTCGGAATATCTCGCCGAGGGCCTCGGATTCCGAGATGGCGACCTGCCGACGGAGCGGGTCATCGAGTCGGATGCCGGTGAAATCCAGTGCGGATTGCTCCACGTTGGCCCCCTCGAAGGGGTGGATGTGAAAGGCATAGGTCGCGTCGCGCATCAGGTTGCCGAGTGGGTCCATGGTCAGGGTCACGGCGGCGATTTCGAGGATGGCATCGCGTTCCGGGTTGAATCCCCCGGTTTCCAGATCCACCACCACCGGCAGGAAACTGCGGAATCGCTTTGCCAGAAGTTCGCGGGCGATCGCCTCGCTCATGCAACTCTCCTTGTCATTGACCTTGACCCGGCTCGTGAAAGACCCACCCCGAGCCGCGGGGGGCTCGAATCCGCGGAAGTCTAGCAGTTTGGTGGCAGGGCGTCCTGCCAGCGGTATTCGCCTTCTGCCTGGCGCGCTATAATCCTGTCTATCGGGCACTCTGCCGTTGCCCGGAATTCATCGTAAAAACAAGGAGCTCGCGAATGTCCGATGTCAAGAAGGTCGTCCTCGCCTATTCCGGCGGCCTGGATACGTCCGTCATCGTCAGGTGGTTGCAGGAAACCTATGATTGCGAGGTCGTGACCTTCACCGCGGATATCGGTCAGGGCGAGGAGGTCGCGCCGGCCCGTGCCAAGGCCGAGGCGCTGGGCGTCAAGGAGATCTACATCGAGGATCTCCGCGAGGAGTTCGTGCGCGACTACGTCTACCCGATGTTCCGGGCCAATACTCTCTATGAGGGGGAATATCTGCTGGGTACCTCCATCGCCAGGCCGCTGATCGCCCGCCGACTGATCGAGATCGCCAACCAGACCGGCGCCGATGCCATCTCTCATGGTGCCACCGGCAAGGGCAACGACCAGGTGCGCTTCGAGATGGGCGCCTATGCGCTCAAGCCTGGCGTCAAGGTCATCGCCCCCTGGCGCGAATGGGACCTGACGTCCCGCGAGAAGCTCATGGCCTACTGCGAGCAGCACGAGATCCCGGTCGACTTCTCCAAGAGCAAGAAGAAGTCGCCCTACTCCATGGATGCCAACCTGCTGCACATCTCCTACGAGGGCGGCATCCTCGAGGATCCCTGGGTCGAGGCCGAGGAGGACATGTGGCGCTGGAGTGTCTCGCCGGAAGCGGCGCCGGATACTCCGACCTATGTGGAACTGACTTACGCGCGTGGCGATATCGTGGCCATCGACGGCACGCCGATGCGTCCCCATGAGGTGCTCGAGCGGCTCAATATCCTGGGCGGCGACAATGGTATCGGTCGCCTCGACATCGTCGAGAATCGCTATGTGGGCATGAAGTCCCGCGGCTGCTACGAGACGCCGGGCGGTTCGATCATGCTGCGTGCCCACCGCGCCATCGAGTCGATCACCCTGGATCGTGAAGAAGCGCATCTCAAGGATTCGCTGATGCCGAAGTACGCCGAGGTGATCTACAACGGCTACTGGTGGAGCCCGGAGCGTCGCATGCTGCAGGCGGCCATCGACGAGACCCAGCATAACGTCTCCGGGGTGGTGCGCATGAAGCTCTACAAGGGCAATGCCATTCCCGTGGGTCGCAAGTCCGATCAGTCGCTCTTCGATGAATCCATCGCCACCTTCGAGGACGATGCCGGTGCCTACGACCAGAAGGATGCCGAGGGCTTCATCAAGCTCAATGCCCTGCGCCTGCGCATCGCCGCCGGCAAGGGGCGTCGCCAGGACTGAGGCCCTCCAGGAGGTTCCATGTTCAAGAAACTGCTGTCCGGCCTGTTGGGTTCGGGGAATGACACGCCCGCCCGGACCTCGGCATCGGCACCCGTCGAGTACAAGGGTTACCTGATCGTTTCCGAGCCCGAGGACCTGGGTGGCCAACTGCGGGTCAGTGGCTGGATCCGCAAGCCTCTCGCCGGTCAAGGACAGGACGTTGCCGAGGAGACCCGCGAGGTTCGCTTCGATCGGTCGGACATGGTCGCCGACCGGGAGGCCTGCGACCAGATGATGATTCGCAAGGCTCAGCGTTACATCGACGAAGTCGGTGACGACATGTTCGGGTCCCGCTAGGGGCATCATGCAACTCCTGCATCGTGCCTCCCCCTGGCGAGGGCTGTTTCCCGGCTCGGCGCTTCCCACCCGTGATCGGCTGCCGGCCTTTCTCTGGCCCCTGGAGGACGCCTTCGCCAGCCTGGGATCGATTCCCGACCTGGCCGGGGCACACCGTTGGCAGGTGGAACTGGTCGAGGCGCTGGATCGCCTGGACCTGCCGGCCTGGCGTATCAGCCAGGTGATCAGCGACCACAACGACTGGCTCTATCGCAGGGCCATCGACCTCACCCTCAACGAGATGCAGGGCCAGGGCTGGGGCCCACCGCCGGTTGCCTGGTGCGTGCTGACGATGGGGTCCGTGGCTCGCCACGAGAGCCTGCTTGCCCCCGACCAGGACAATGCCATGATCATCGCCGACTACCCGGACAGTCGGCAAACCGAGATCGACGGCTATTTCCAGGCACTGGGCGAGCGTTTCACCGGCCGGCTGGACGAGGCCGGCATCCCCTTGTGCCAGGGTCAGGTGATGGCACGCTGGCCGATGTGGCGCAAGCGGCTTTCAGAGTGGCGCGCCCAGCTGGAGATCTGGACCGCTGGGCGACGCGTCAAGCGTGTCCAGCAGGCCAATATCCTGCTCGATTTCCATCCCGTGCATGGGGATGCCGGTCTCGCCGCGGCCCTGTCCGAGAGCGTGACCCGCCTGGTACCCAAGGCATCGCTGTTCCTGGACGAGATGGGCACCCTACTGGAGGAGCTCCCTGTGGCCCTTGACCGCTTCGGGCGCCTCGCCGGCAGTCGTGACGGGGCGCCCCACGACAGGGCGATCGACCTCAAGCATCAGGGCGTCCTCCCGCTTGTCAATGCCGTTCGCCTGCTGGCCGTGCGCCACGGCATCGCGCCGCCGGATACCCATTCACGCCTGACGGCCCTGGTGATGCAGGAAGTGCTGGAAGCGCAGCGGGCACGCGGGCTGCGCAAGGCCCTGGAGCGCTTGCAGGGCCTCTTGCTCAACGAACAGCGCCGTGCCCTTCAGGAAGGGCGGACACCGGATGGCTGGGTGGATGTCGAGCGCCTGGGGGAGGACCAGACCCTGGTATTGCGCCATGATCTCCAGCAGATCCGTGGGCTGATGCGAAACGCCAGAAGAGCTTAAGCTTGTAGGCCGGATAAGCCGCAGGCGCATCCGGCGTGCGGTGTCTCCAGAAAGGGAACTCGCCGTTTTCAGGTTTCCTCCGGCTCGGCGGCGGGTGCCTCCGGCATTTCCATCACCAGGCAGGCGCCGCCCAGGTGGGGCGCGTCTTCCACCCAGAGCCGCCCGCCCAGGTGAGCGACGATGCCTCGGCTGATCGGCAAGCCCAGGCCACTCCCCTTGGGGCGGCCGCGCGCCTGGCTGCCGCTGTGCTTGATCTGGTGAAACTTCTCGAACACGCGCTCGCGTTCTCCCTCGGCGATGCCCGGGCCGTTGTCCTCCACCGCCAGGCGGAAGTGGTCCTTGTGACGCTCCAGGCGCACCAAGACCCGCGGGTCATCGTCATCGGTGAACTTGCCGGCATTGTCGACCAGGTTGATGATCACCTGCTCAAGGCGGTCCGGGTCGCCGACGACCCAGGCGGTGTCCAGGGAGATATCCACCTCGAGGTCAACGCCGCGGTTCTCCTGGAGCCGATGCACGGCATCCAGGCTGTGTCGTGCCAGGATCACCAGATCCAGGCGCTGGGGATTGAGGGTCAAGCGTCCGCTCTCCAGCCGGGCGAGGTCGAGAATCTCCTCGATCAAGCGCGACAGTCGCTGGCTCTCGTGAACGACCACATCGAGGAAATGCCGGCGCTTCTCCTCGGGCAGGTCCTGGCTGTCATGCAGAATCTCCGCGAAGGCGCGGATCGAGGTGAGGGGCGTCCGCAGTTCGTGGCTGACCATGGCGACGAATTCGTCCTTGAGCCTGTCGAGTTCTCTCAGGCGCTCATTGGCGCTGCGCAGCTCCTCGCTGGCGCGTGCCAGTTCATTGGACTTCTGTTCCAGACGACGATTGACTTCCAGGGTTTCCGAGGTGGTATCGAGGATGCTGAGGATCGCATCCAGGTCGAGGGCCTCGCCGCGGACCACCGAGTTGATCAGTACCCGTGCCGAGGCGCTGCCGAGCGCCCCGGCCAGGGCCTGCTCGGCCCGGGAAATCAGTGCGGGGGGCGCGGGGAGGTCGTCCTCGCTCGCATCGGGACGGGAAAAGACCCGGGCGGTGGCATTGGCCCCCAGATAGCGGTCGAGGAGCAGGCGTAACTCCCCACGCGTGGTCTGTCCCTGCCAGAGCGAGGTCTCCATCAGGCCGGGATGCATGGCCTCGGTGAACAGCGCCGCCTGCGTCTGTTCCAGGGGGCTCTGGCGGGAGAACAGCGAGATGCCGACCAGCAGGCCGACATTGGCCACCAGGCTCCACAGCAGCGAGTGGGTGTAGATATCCCATCCCTCGAGCCCCAGCATCGCGTAGGGTCGTAGCCAGGCGATTCCCCAGGGGCCCTGGTCGAGGAAGCCGGGATCCAGCCAGCCCGACTGGGCGAAGCCGGGTAGCAGCAGGGTCCAGGCCCATATCAAGAAGCCGGCGATCAGCCCCAGGGAGGCCCCCTTGCGGTTGGCCCCACGCCAGTACATGCCGATCAGCAGCGCTGGGGCAAACTGGGCGGCGGCGGTGAAGGAGACCAGGCCGATGGTCACCAGGCTGTAGGAATCGCCGATCAGCGCATGATAGAGATAGCCGAGCAACAGGATCAGCAGGATGGCGACGCGCCGGATACCCAGCAGCCAGCCGGCGAGTTCCCCCCGCGAGCCCAGCTGGAGGCGTCGCGAGCGCAGCAGCAGTGGCATGACCAGCTGGTTGCTGACCATGGTCGAGAGCGCGATGGTCTCCACGATCACCATGCTGGTCGCCGCGGAGAGGCCCCCGATGAAGACCAGCAGGGGCAGCCCGTCGAGCCCTGCCGACAGGGGCAGGGTCAGCACGAAGCTGTCCGGGTTGCCGCTGATGTCACCGAGCAACATCCCCGCCATGGCGATGGGGATCACGAAGATATTGATGGCCAGCAAATAGAGCGGGAAGAGCCAGCTGGCGCGCTTGAGGTGTCGTTCGTCGACGTTCTCGACGACCAGCACCTGGAACTGCCGCGGCAGCGTCAGGAAGGCCAGGAAGGCCAGCACCAGGGTCCCCATCCAGCCCACGGCGCCGCCCGGGACCGCCTCGAGGCTGAGGGCGCCCGCCAGTTCGGGTGTCGCGGCCACCCTGGCGAAGAGATCGCCCGGGCCGTTGAACAGCACGAAGACGGTAAAGACCCCCACGGCCATGAAGGCCACCAGCTTGACCAGGGACTCGAAGGCGATGGCCGCCACCATGCCCTCGTGTCGTTCGCTGGCATCCAGGTGGCGGGTCCCGAAGAGGATGATGAAGACTGCCAGCACCAGGGCGACCCAGAATGACTTGTCATGCCAGAAACTCTCGTCGACCAGCCGCATGTCCGCCGCTTGCGGATAGTTCACCAGGACGGCGTGACTCAGGGTGATGGCCTTCAGTTGCAGGGCGATATAGGGGGTGATGCCGATCAGCGCGATCAACGCGACCAGGGCACCCAGGCTGGAACTCTTGCCGTAGCGGGCGCTGATGAAGTCGGCGATGGAGGTGATGCGCTGGGCGCTGGCGATCCGCACCATCTTGCGGATCAACAGGGGGGCCATGAGCATGGCCAGGGTCGGGCCCAGGTAGATCAGCAGGAAGCTGGGGCCGCTGCTGGCGGCGCGCCCGACGCTGCCGTAGAAGGTCCAGGCGGTACAGTAGACGGCGATGGAAAGGGCATAGACCGTCGGCGAGCCGATCAGTGACCGCCCCTGTTCGGCGCGGCGATCGCCCCAGGCGGCGATCACGAACAGCAGGCCGAGGTAGCCGAAGGCAATGCCCAGTACCGCCATGTCGCTCCTCATCGGTCAGCTATTTCCCGGACTGGCGTTCCATCAGCCAGGCGGCAAGCGCGATCACCAGGGCCCAGGCGAGGAAGAGGTAGAGAGGCAACCGGGAGAGTCCGGCCTCAGGGTTCCGGTCCATCATCAGGATCAGGGGTGGCGAGAACAGTACCAGCGCCAGCAGGATCAGGGCGATCAGCCGCTCCTTGATGCGTGGCGAGGTCATGCGCTGGCATCCTGCTTGTCGAAGGCGCCGGCCTGCAGGGCCAGGGCGTCATGCAGGGTAGTGATGCCGCGGGCCTCCAGGCGCGGGAGGAGGGCCAGCCAGAGCTCGGCGGTGACGCGGGCATCCCCCAGGGCGGTGTGGCGTGCGCCGGGGGGAATCGTCAGGCCGTAGCGATCGGCCAGGGTATCCAGGTCATGGCCGTCGATCGCCTCATCCAGTGCCCGGGAGAGCAGGAGCGTATCGAGGACCGGCATGTCGAAGCTGACGCCGCCCCCGGGGGGGTGAATCGCCAGCAGGTCGAAGGCCGCATTGTGGGCGAGTATCACCGCCTCGCCGATATAGTCGCGGAAGCGCGGGAGGATCACCTGGAGCGGGGGCGCCCCGGTGACGTCACTGTCAGTGAGACCATGGATGGCCGTGCTGGCCGGCGGAATGGGCCGCCCCTGGTCGACGCGCACGTCGAAGGTATCGCTGGCCAGCAGACGATTGTTGACCACGCGACAGGCCCCGATGCTGATCACGGTATCGCCGCGGCGCAGTTCCAGGCCGGTGGTTTCGGTATCGAAGGAGACCACCTCCAGGCTGCGCAGGGCACAGTTGGCCAGCGCCTCATCGGGTGGCGGCAGGTCGGCGATGCCGAAATCATGGAACTCGGGGCGCGGGGGTGTTCGGGGGCGAGGTGCCCCGACCCGCTCGATGGCCGGCAGCGGCAGGCGCAGCCGGGCATGTTCGCCGTCGGCGTCGGCAAGGCTCCAGGCATCGCTGGCATGCTGTCGCAGCACATCCGCCACCTTCGGGGCCAGCGGCAGGCTCTGCAGGGGAAGGCGGCTCCAGTCGGCCAGTTGCCGCTCACCGAGTGGACGCCCACGCCACACCAGGTCGAGATAGACACGCTTGTTGCCCAGGCAGATCTCACCCTCGATGTCTTCCTGGTCGACATGCTCACGCAAATAGGCCAGGAAGGCGCCGAGCATCACGAGCAGGGCGGTGGCATCGCCCTTGAACCAGGCCGGCATGCCGATGGGAACCACGCTCAGCGACTCCTCGGCGTAGCGTTCGTTGAGGGCATCCCAGAGGTCGTTCGACCACAGCGGCACCAGCCGCTCTCCCTGGCGTTGCATTTCATCGAAGAGGCCGTTCATGCGTTCGATATCCTGGCCCAGTGCCTGGCTCTCCTCCTCGATGATGGCCTCCAGGCGTTCGCGCATGCCCTTGGCCTCGGCCTCTCGGGGGAGTCGGCTGAGGGCATCGGCGGCACTGGTCAGGCCGGCACTGTGGCGACGCAACAGGGGGAGGCTGTCGACCAGCTCGGCCCGCGCGCCCATCTCGCTGGTCCAGGACGCGGTAGTATCGGTCAGCGTCAGCATGGTCTCGCCATTGCTGCCGGGCACGCGCCGCAGCAGGGCGCGAAGCCAGCGCTCGTCACAGGGAACCAGCACCTCGCGGGGCTCGTCTCCCTCGGGTAGCTGGCTCATGGCGTCCTGCAGGCTGGCCACGGGGAGCAGGGCATCCAGTCGCTTGCCCAGGCCCAGCCCCTGATGGCCCTGGAAGAGATCCTCGGCCGCCTGGTTGAAGAGCAGGAGTCGGCGATGGCTGTCACACAGCAACAAGGGGGTGTCGAGTACCTGCAGGAGCGTCTCGAGTTCCTGGCGGATACGCGCGGCACTGCGAGCACCTTCGGCATGGGCATTGGCCAGGCGGTGGCGATCCGAGTGCCAGGCCTCCCTGATCCTGACCAGGTCTGGGCCCAGGCCGCGCAACCAGCCCTCGGGGGGGTAATCGTCATGGGCATCGGGATTGGCGACCATGCGGGCCAACTGGACCTGTAGATGGCGAAGGGGCGTGAAGAGCTGGCGTTCGAGCAACAGGCCCACCAGCAGGATGGTGCCGCCGCCCGAGAAACAGCCCAGCCACAACACGACCCTGGCGATGCCCCGGGGCTGGAAGAGGCCATCGAGCCAGAGCGCGAAGAGGGCACCGCCGAAGAGGCTGATGCCGCTGAGCAGCAACCAGAATCCCACCAGTCGCTGGCGTCGGGGCAGGCCAGAGAGACGAATGGTCATCAGGACGCCTCGGCGAGCAGGGTCTTGACCTTCTCCACTAGGGCCTGGGTGGAGAAGGGCTTGGTGATATAGTCATCGGCGCCCAGGGCCATGCCCTTCTCACGCTCTACCTCGCGCCCGTGGGCGGTGAGCATGATGATCGGCAGGCGGGCATGGTCGCTGTCCGCACGTAGCCGTTCGAGCACATCGAAACCGCTGATGCCCGGCAGGCTGATGTCGAGCAGGACCAGGTCCGGTGCGCCTTCGGCAACACGCGCCAGGGCGCTCTCGCCATCCTCGGCGGTGACGACATCGAAGCCGGCCTGCTGCATCAGGAATTCGATAGAGATGACGATATTGGGTTCGTCGTCAACCACCAGCACCTTGGCCATGGCGTACTCCTTGAGTCGGGCGGTCTTTTTTATGCGTTATTGCCGTTAGTCTAGTGGGCGGCGGTGCTCCGGCAAAGACGACCTTGGCAGAAGAGCCTCCATGAATGACTCGATCAGCATGAGTGACGTGATCAGCGGTCGAGAAGACGCTGGCGCAGGGCCAGTTCCCCACGCCCCAGCCATTCATGGAGCGCCCGGGTGCTCTGGTTGAGATGGTAGGCGCGGGGCAGCCAGCCCTGCAGGCCAGAAGGCGGTTCGCTGGCGAATTCCGTGGGCGCCGGGATGACGGTGAGACCCACCCGCTCGAACTCCGTGGTGGCGCGCGGCAGGTGCCAGGCCTGGGAAACCAGCGCGATCCGCTCGATATTGGCGTCTCTGAGCATCTCGGCACTGTAGCGGGCGTTCTCGGCGGTATTGCGGCTCTGCCCCTCCATCCAACGAACCGGCACCCCGAAGACCTCACGCAGCGCCGCCCCCATGATGCTGGCCTCGGCGCTATTTTCGTCGTTAAGGCGTCCGCCGCTGACCAGGATGGGCAGGCCGGATTGACGATGCAGGTAGGCGCCATAGGCCAGGCGTCGCCAGGTGGCATTGGAGGGGGCATCGCCCCAGCCGAACTCGGGGGCGCGGAAATCCCGTCCACCCCCGAGGATGACGATGGCCTGGGCCTTGCCCAGGGTGCCCGGCCCAGCCAGGGGCGGGGGTTCCAGTCCCTGGCGAAGGGCATGACTGGCCACCGGGGTGGCAAGCACCAGCAGTCCGCCCAGCCCCAGGACCACCAGCAGGCTTCCCAGCCACTGCATGCGCGACCACAGCAGGCCACCGAGCAGCGTCAGGACGACATTGATCAGGGGCGGCAGCAGAAGGTACTTGAGGGTTTCCAAGGCCGGGGTCTCCTCGTCAGTGAGTCGGCATGGGCCTGACTCCTGATCGACACGATTGTTGTTCTTGGTGCCTATCGTCCAACAGCGCGTCCGGTTATGCAAAACTGTCAGCCATCCGGCTGGCGCGAGTCGTTGGCAGTCACGCCGGGTCGACCTTCTCCTTGAATTCGCACAGGTCCTCGATCACACAACTGCCGCAGCGGGGCTTTCTAGCCACACAGGTGTAGCGCCCATGGAGGATCAGCCAGTGATGGGCATCCTGCCGGAAGTCTCGCGGCACATGCCGCAGCAGCTTTTGCTCCACCTCCACCACATCCTTGCCCCTGGCCAGGCCGGTGCGATTGGCGACCCGGAAGATATGCGTATCCACGGCGATGGTGGGTTCACCGAAGGCCGTGTTGAGGATGACATTGGCGGTCTTGCGGCCCACCCCGGGCAGGGCTTCCAGTGCCTGTCGCGTGCGCGGGACCTCGCCGTGGTGCTGGTCGACGAGGATCCGGCAGGTCTTCATCAGGTTCTCGGCCTTGGTGTTGTAGAGGCCGATGGTGCGGATGTAGGCCTTGAGGCCGTCGATCCCAAGATCGAGAATCGCCTGGGGCGTGTTGGCCACCGGGAAGAGTCGTGCGGTCGCCTTGTTGACGCCCACATCGGTCGCCTGGGCGGAGAGCAGGACCGCGGTGAGCAGCTCGAAGGGAGTGGACCAGTTCAGCTCGGTAGTAGGCGCCGGCGTGTGCTCGCGCAGGCGGGCGAAGATCTCGTGGCGTTTCTGGGCGTTCATGGTCGTCTCAGGAAGTTTCGTCAGTCTCGAGGGCACGCCTGGCATCATCGAGAAGACGGGAGGCCTGATCCACCTGGTCCTGTGCCGTGTCGATAGCGTCCGGCATGCCTTGTTGTTCGGCGTGGCCGAGCTGCCGGCGAGTGCGTTTCAGGGCCTGCTCCGCGGCCTTGACGGCCATCTCTCGCTGGCGCTGCCCCCTTTGGGTGGTGGATGAGGCCGGATTGACGCGAGAACGCTGGCGGATCAGGCGCCGCTGGCGTTCCAGGCGCTTCTCCCTGGCCAGGCGTTCCAGGCGGCGCTGGCGTGCCTCGAAGCGTTGTCGGCCGAGCCTTGCGCGTTGCACCAGGTAGTCCCGGCGCTGGGTCTCGTTCTCGGCGGCGACCCAGGCCGGATGCGGGAGGATATCGATGCAGTCGACCGGACAGGGTGCTACACAGAGTTCACAGCCGGTGCACTCGTCGACGATGACGGTGTGCATGCGCTTGGACGCGCCCAGGATGGCGTCGACCGGGCAGGCCTGGATGCACTTGGTGCAGCCGATGCATTCGGCCTCGCGTATCCAGGCCACCCGGGGAGACTCGGCGGGCTCCGCCAGGGGTTGCCGGGGCTGCCCCGTCAGTTCGGCCAGACGCGCCACCGTCTGCTCGCCGCCGGGTGGGCAGCGGTTGATGGGCTCGCCCGCCACGATCGCC
>JAGXGN010000028.1 GCA_024636705.1 Halomonas sp. | reverse complement strand
AAGCGCTGGTCTCCTGGTCGATTGTGGTGAGTGGATGACGCGACTGCCGTCCACCGGTAGGTGCGCGGCCCAGCCGAAGCGTTCGAACAGCCCGGACATGCTGGCGTCCAGGCCACAATGCAAGACCAGGCGGCAGGCCTCGCGCGGGTGGTCGAAGGCCAGTTCCACCGCGGCCAGCAGCAGGCGTGGGCAGTCCAGCGTCTCCCGGAAGAAGCGATTGTGGTTGACCTTGCCGTGCTTGGCGTCGCCGATGATCGGATAGCCCCGCTGGGACAGGTGACGACGAATCTGGTGGCGGCGCCCGGTAAGCGGTCGTGCCTCCATCAGCGAATAACGGCTACGGGGGTAGCGGTCCACCTGTACCGGCAGTTCCACGCTGTCGAGACGCCTCACCTCGGTCAGGGCCTCCATGGCCGGCATCTCGGCCTTGGGGCGACGTCCGTCCTCCTCACGCAGGGGGTAGGCGAGACGTTCCTGTTCCGGGCCGAACCCCCGAACCACCGCCAGGTAGCGCTTGGCCACGAGGCGTTGGCTGAACGCCTTGGCAAGCGGCGTGGCGACCTCTGGCGAGAGCGCGAAGACCATGACTCCCGATGTCGGTCGATCCAGGCGATGCACCGGATAGACGCGTCGGCCCAGCTGGTCGCGCAGGCGCTGAAGCAGGAACTCGCGCTCGCCGCGGGCCAGGGCGGAGCGGTGCACCAAAAGCCCCGCCGGCTTGTGCACGGCGACCAGGTGGTCGTCATGATGAAGAATCGTCAGCGCTTGCGACATGCCGGCTTGGCCTTTCGTGGAGGCTGGCCATTGTCGCCGCTGGCGGCGGCTCCTGCCAAGGGCCGCCTTCTCCAGCGGGTCACGTCAGCCGCCGAATTTCCACGTGGGAGAACCAGTCGAGATCCTGTGCCGAGGCATGCATCGCCGCGCGAGTGGACTCGCTGCTCACCGGGGCGTCCTCGTCCAGCTCCGCCACCACGGTGATCCGGCCATCGAGGTAATGCAGCTCCAGATCCCATATCCGTGGCCAGACGTCCAGGTTCGACCAGTGCCGGGTCAGGGTCTCCACCACTTCGGGGCGCAACGGCAAGCCGGGGAAGCGGCTGGGATCCCCCTCGCCGGCATCGTCTTCGGGATCGACATGGAAGGTCAGGTCGGTCAGGGCGGGAAAGGCACGGCGCAGCCGCCGGCTGACCTCGTTACCGATCTCGTGGCCCTCCGAAACGCTGATCCGCGGCGAGACGACCACGTGCAGGTCGAGCATGCTGTGGCCGGCGGACTGGCGGGTCCGCAGATCATGCACGCTTTCCACCCCGGGCACGCCCAGTGCCACTTCCTCCATGCCGCGCTGCTCGTCCAGCGGAAGCGCGGTATCGATCAATTCGCGTCCGGAGTCCCACAGCAGATCCCAGCCCACCTTGCCGACCATCAGCCCGACGATAACCGCCGCCACGGTGTCGACCCAGGCGGCACCGAACTGGCTGCCTATCAGGGCCCCCATCACCACCAGGGTGGAAAGTACATCGCTGCGGTGGTGCCAGGCGTTGGCCTCGAGCATCTTCGAGCCGATACGCCGGGCCACTCGACGGGTGATCTGGAACAGCCACTCTTTCGAAAACAGTGCCAGGGCTGTGAACAGGATCGCCCAGTAGCCGGGCGGCGGGATCTCGGTGCGGGAGAACAGGCGATCCAGGCTCGACCAGGCAATGGCGCCGGCCACGAAGATCAGCACGCTGCCCAGGAAGAGGGTGGCCAGGGTCTCGATTCGGCCGTGGCCGTAGTGGTGGTCTTGGTCGGGACCCTGGTGGCCATAGTGGGAGGCGGCGAGCACGAAACCGTCGGTGACCAGGTCGGAGAAGGAGTGCATGCCATCGGCTATCAGGGCGGCGGAGCCGACGAGCCAGCCTACGATGATCTTGGCCACCCCCAGCAAGCTGTTCACCGCCACCGATAGAAGAGTGACGCGCCGGGTGGCCTGATGCTTCTCGAGATTGGTCTGCATAGTGGATCCTGGGATGGAAGGGAAGGCCTGGCCATACCGAGTCGATGATGACAAAGGGTACCAAAAGGGTACTGATTGAACACCCCCCCGGATGGTGCGATGGCTGGGCGCTGTGGCGAGCCACCTTCCCTCTGCCGGCACCGGTTGAGCAGTCGGCGGTTGAAGTCCGTAACGATTCCCCCCATCTCTGGTACAGCAACGATATTTCCTCACTTAGTTAGGAGCTGACATGGCTTCCACCGTATTGATCACCGGCGCCAACCGAGGCGTCGGGCTGGCACTTTCCCGCCACTACCATGACCAGGGGTGGGACGTGATCGGAGTATGCCGTCACGCCTCCCATGAACTGGCTGAGGTGGCCAGCCGGCTGATCGAGGGTATCGATGTCACTCGGAACGAGGATGTCGCTCACCTGGCCGAGGTGCTCAAGGGCCAACCCCTCGACCTCCTGATCAACAATGCCGGGGTCTTGCATGACGAGTCCCTGGGCCAGATCGATTTCGATACGATCCGCGAGCAGATGGAGATCAACGCCTATGCGCCGCTGCGGGTCAGCGAAGCGCTGCTCGGCAACCTCGGCGAAGGTGGGAAGATCGCCAACATCACCAGCCGCATGGGATCCATGGCCGACAACGATTCCGGCGGGCGCTATGGCTATCGCGCCTCCAAGGCGGCCCTGAACGCCTTCGGCAGGTCCCTGGCCATGGACCTCAAGCCGCGCGGTATCGCCGTGGTCCAGCTTCATCCCGGCTATGTGAAGACCCGGATGGTCAATTTCGGCGGGATGATCACGCCGGAGGAGGCCGCCGCCGGTATCGCCGAGCGCATCGAGTCGCTGACACTCGAGACGACCGGCGGCTTCTGGCACAGCAATGGTGAGCCACTGCCCTGGTAGGATAGCGACCCGGAATGCCAGAGCGTCCTTACCCATTCAGGCCCCTCGCCTCAGCCGACCAGTCGAAGGCTCAGGTACGCAAAGCCCACCCCCAGCGCCGCACCGGCGAGGACATCGCTGATGTAATGAAGTCCCAACCCGACACGGGACAGGGCAATCAGTACTGCCAACGGGATCAGCAGGGGGAACAACCAGAAGGTGTGGTTGGCGACCAGGATGCAGAACATCACCGCATGCATGGTGTGCCCGCTGGGGAAGCTGTAGCGGTCACGGGCCGGTTCACCACAGGCAATCCGCCGATGAAAGGTGATGAAGGGGCGCTCACGACAGAGTCGGGTCTTGATCAGTCGGTAGACGGCGATGGCGACCAGAGCCGTCAGGCTATATTGGATCAGATAATCGATGCCCGGCGGCAGCGTCACGCCATCGACCCCGGAAGTGATCAACTCCGCGGCGGCGGCATGACGATAGGCCACCACGGCCAGGCCGCTGGCCATGGCCTCGGGGACGACATTGCCCCAGGTCTCCGACAGAGAGGGAAAGAGGAAGAGGTCGGCACGGGCCCGGTCGAGAGTCGCGGGGTTCGGGACGAATCAGTTGCAGTGTGTATTGCCTTGCCAGTAGTTCCTGGCTCAACTGATCGAGCGTATGCGCGACACCATTGATATCGGGTGACCAGGTTTCGCTGACCAGGCAGATGCGCATGGATTCCTCGCCGCTTCTCATTGCCCCGGTGCGGGGCCTTCATGTGGCGAGGATGCGCCCTTGTCATGACGACCAGGCGACAGCCTCGTGATCACCTCATGACAATCCGGGATGAACCGCCGGGTCTGTCGGCCGTTGTGATCGATGCGCAATGCGCCGTCCTGCTCCCCTCGCTTCCTTCAGGCGAATTCGTCATGCTGTAGACCTACCCTGCCAGGGGGCTCGTCCATGAAGCACTCGTCCGCGTATCGAATGGCCGCGACCATCCTGCACGGCTTCGACGAATATCGGTCCCGCTTCAAGCAGATCACCCTGGATGCCAGCCGGCGCTTTCGCGATGCCGCCTGGCGCGAGGCCCAGCAGGCCTCGGCCGAGCGCATCAATCTCTACGAGGAAAAGCTCCACGAGACCCGGGATCGGCTGCGTCGCACCTTCGATGACGATGTCCTGATCGATTTCGAAACCTGGCGGGAAGGCAAGCATCACTACACCGACCTGATCAGTCAGCGGCTCGACTACGAGCTGGCGGAAACCTTCTTCAACTCCATGTTCTGCTCGCTCTTTCACCATCGGCACATCCGCAACGACTGGATGTTCGTCTACAGCTCTCGTGACAGGGCGGCCCACCATTCGGGTATCGAGCGCTGTCGTCGACTGGCGGTGCAGGGTGACTGGGAGGCAGCGATCCGCTGGGCCCTGGCCCAGGCGACCTTCGAGACGTCCTTCGATGACCTGACACACGATGCCCGCCTGGGTGGCGACTTTCTCGAACACTACCTGCCGGCGGCGATTCTGGACGCGCCGGATGTCGACATGGAGGTGCTCAAGAGTGTCTTCTACCGCAACAAGGGGGCCTATCTGGTCGGCCGCATCAAGGGCGGCGGCGAACAGGTCCCGCTGGTGCTGCCGGTGCTCCACGACGAGGGCAAGGGGCTTCACCTGGACACCGTGATCATCGAGGCCGACGAGGTCTCGATCATCTTTTCCTTTACCCGTGCCTACTTCCAGGTGGATGTCCAGGTCCCCGGTGAATTCGTTCAGTACCTGCAGGAGCTGATGCCCGACAAGCCCGAAAGCGAGATCTATGCCACGATCGGTTTCTTCAAGCATGGCAAGACGGAATTCTTCCGCGCCCTGAACCACCATGTCGCCCGACGCCAGGACCAGTTCATCATTGCCCCCGGGGTGCGGGGCATGGTGATGGCGGTATTCGTGCTGCCGTCCTATCGCACCGTCTTCAAGATCATCAAGGATCGCTTTGATCCCACCAAGGACATGAGTCACGAGAACGTGCGTGAGAAGTACCGCCTGGTGAAGCGTCACGACCGGGTCGGGCGGATGGCGGATACGCAGGAGTTCTCGCACTTCGTGGCGCGCCAGGACCATTTCGACCCCGATTGCCTGGCACACCTGCTGGCAGTGGCACCCTCCACTGTCCACCTGAAGGACGACAAGGTGATCGTCGAGCATTGCTATACCGAGCGCATGATGACCCCGCTGAACCTCTATGTGCCGCAGTGCGATGCCGCCGAGACTCGTGCGGTGCTCAAGGATTACGGCAATGCCATCAAGCAGATGGCCGCGGCCAATATCTTCCCCGGCGACATGCTGCTCAAGAACTTCGGGGTGACTCGACACGGCAGAGTGATCTTCTACGACTACGACGAGATCAGCTATCTCACCGACTGCCATTTCCGCCACATTCCCGAGCCCATGTATCCCGAGCAGGAACTGGCCGGCGAGCCCTGGTACTCGGTGGGGCCCAACGACATCTTCCCCGAGGAGTTCGGCCCCTTCCTGTTCGCCGATATGCGGTTGCGCAAGCTGTTCTATGAGCTTCATCCGGAGCTCTTCGACGCCGATTACTGGCAGGGCCTGCAGCAGGCCATCAGCGAAGGCCGGGTGATCGACGTCTACCCCTACCGAAACAAGCAGCGTTTCGCCGCCAGCGAGGACAATGGCCTGGTCTACTAGGAACAGGAGCCTCCCCAAATGAGGGGGTGTATGTCATTAAGGACGGGGAGTGCTGTACGACTCTCTTGTGGCATTCAGGCTCATGCTTGCGCGCGATAGTGAGGTTTTCGTGACTTTCCCAGTAGCGCCCTTTGGGCACCGGCATGGCTCACGACGCGCTATGCTGAAAGTGACCGAGGCGCTTGGTTTCTTTCTTAACCCCCAAGGAGAACGCCTATGTTGGATCTCATCTCCCATCCGGTGGGCCATGTCGTGGCGATGAAGGCGAGTGGTGTCTTGACGGCCAAGGAGCTGCAGCGCGCCATCGATGCCATCGAAGCCGCCAAGCGGGCCCATCCCAGGGTCAGTATGTTGGCCGAGATCGATGGCCTGCGCTTGATGACGCTACCTGCCCTGATGAAGGATATCGGCTATGGCCTGTCCCAACTCGGCGATCTCGAGCGCTACCACCGGGCCGCCGTGGTCACCGACCAGAACTGGATCAAGCATATCGCCCACTTGGAAGAGCGGCTGTTCAAGGCCATCGAAGTCCGCACCTTCCCCAAGCATGATTACGCCGCGGCCATGGCCTGGGCCGGTGAACTGCCCAAGGGGGACCACGAGAGCCCCGAAGAGGATGGCTACCACGGGGCCTGACCCTGCCGCGCCAACTCGCCAACCAGGACGCCAGCCGCGGCTGGCGTCTTACCGATAAGGTGACACCGGCTTTCCACCAACGCTATCCACACGCCATCCGATGGCGAGCCAAAGTCTATTGAGATAGGGTGATGTTATTGCAGTCACCAATCAGGGACGAAAGAGCAGGGCGTATGGGTACAGAGAAGAATGTGTCAGGGGAGGCTTTCGACCCGAAGCATCGAATCACATCCCCGCACCGGAAAGGGCCCTTTTGGGAGCGCTGCTTGCAGGGCGAAGGAAGAATGGCACGAATTTGTCGAAAATCCATGCTGGCTATTGCCAGGGAAGCGTTGGTATATGGCTGGTCCGTCTCGACCCAAAGCGGCCACGTCGGAAAATGCAGCCAGCGAGTTCATCCTGTAGCATATTCTGCCATCTGATACCTGTTAGCACCTTATGAATCATCTCGAAAAACTCGTCGCTGAATGGTATGAATACAGAGGATATTTTGTCCGCCGAAATATTCAGGTTGGGCCTCGCGCAAGCGGTGGCTATGAGTGCGAGCTTGATGTTGTTGCATTTCATCCGGCGCAGCAACATTTGGTGCATATCGAGCCGTCTATGGACGCGCATTCATGGGCAAAGCGGGAGCAGCGTTACGGCAAAAAGTTTCAAGCGGGTCGGCAACATATACCGACGCTGTTTGAAGGCATAGCATTGCCCCAAAAAATTGATCAAATTGCTCTCTTGGGTTTTGCCAGCAACGCAAACGTGAAAATGTTGGCAGGTGGTCGAGTAATGACAACATCCGAATTGTTTGCCGAAATCGTTTCTGAGATTGGTAATAAGAAAATTTCCAAAGCTGCTGTTCCAGAGCAGTTTCCGCTGTTGCGAACTATCCAATTTGCAAGTGAGCACCGTCATGCCGCTGGCTGGTGGTAGCAAAGTGGTCAACGGAACGCTAACTTCTCTGCGCCCTGATGTCTCCCTTTACCCATGGTGTTATACGACGAAACAACCTCACGATTAATTTAACAGCAGGCAAAAAGCTCAAAGCACTGGTCGAGTGATACGGGCTCGATGATTAAGACTTATTGTCGACGTGCGATTACCTTGACTCTTTCTGGTCGCACCGTGGTCCGAAGTGATACCTGAATCCGTGAGTCCGGAGCCGAGACCTTCCCTGCGTCTCCCGCCGAGCAATTTTTGATCACCGGCACCCCCTTTCTCGGTCCCGGTGATGACTGGCAAGGACGATATCGGCCTCCTTGTCGCCTGTTGACGACCTGTT
>JAGXGN010000027.1 GCA_024636705.1 Halomonas sp. | reverse complement strand
TATCGCCGGACGACTCATCGCAATGAGCCCGACTACGGGCGGCTGATCTTGGCCATCGTGCTCGAGAGCTAGAGAAGGGGACCACATGGCTCTGCATTTCGAGCTCTCCGAGTACCAGGCGCGCATCCGCGATGACGGGCGCCGTGCCCAGGACGTCCTCGACCAGCTGCTCAATCCCGATCATCCGACCACCGGCTTCTCGGTGGGCAGTCGCGAGACCCTGGCCGACCGCCCCGAGGGCGAGCCGACCCTGCGCGAACGTGTAATCGACTTCTACGAGGACCACTACGGTGCCAACGTGATGCACCTGGCCGTGGTCGCGCCTCAGCCCCTTGATGACCTGGAGAAGATGGTCACCGAGCGCTTCACCGAGATACCCGACCGCGGCCTATCCCGCCCGGTCATCGAGGCGCCGCTGGTGTCGGAAGCCGCCCTGCCGAAAGCCGCCCGGATGCAGTCGATCCGCGACAGCCAGAGGCTCAGCTTCATGTTCCCGGTGCCCGACCCCGAGACCGCCTATCGGCACAAGCCAGCCGACTACCTCGCCAACCTGCTCGGCCATGAGGGAGAGGGCAGCCTGCTCGCGGTGCTGCGCGAGGCAGGCTGGGCAGACGGCCTGTCTGCCGGAGCGGCTCGCGGCGACGGCCAGCACGCACTGTTCACCGTGGACATCAGCCTGACACCGGCAGGCGCCGAGCAGATCGAGCGGATCCAGGCCACGCTCTTTGCCGCCATCGAGCAGCTTCGTGAAACGGGCCTGGAGGCGTGGCGCTATGACGAGCAGGCTCGCCTGGCCGAGCAGCAGTTTCGTTTCCAGCAGCACGGCGCGCCCCAGGGAGACGCCATGCGGCTGGCCATGAACCTGTCGCGCTATCCCCTGGAGGATGCCAATTTCGCGCCCTATCGCATGGACGGCTTCGATCGCCAACAGATAGCGCGCTGGCTCGATCAACTGCGTCCGGAGACGCTGCTGCGCCTCTACAGCGGCCCGAAGGTCGAGGGCACGAAGGTCTCGCCCTGGTTCGATGCCCCCTGGCGTGAGGTGGCGCTAGAGACAGGCGAGGCCGTCCCCCTCGCCGACCTCGCCCTGCCCGAGCCCAATCCCTACATCGCCGAGGACCTCGAACTGCTCGATATCCAGGATGAGGTACCCGTGAAGCGCATCGAGGAGACGGGCTTCGACTTCTGGCACATGGCGGACGCCACCTTCGACTCCCCCAAGGTGGAATGGCGTTTCAGCCTGCAGAACCCCGCTGCCAGCCGAGAGGCCCGCGGCGCCGCACTGGCTCGGCTGCTTGCCGACTGGCTGGGCGACAGCCTCAACGAGGCCCTCTACCCCGCACGCCTGGCCGGCCATCACTTCGAGGCTTATGCCCACGCCCGAGGCGTCACCCTGTCCTTCTCCGGCTGGCGCGACCGCCAGGACCGACTGATCGAGCGCGTACTGGAGCAGCTGCGTACGGGCAAGATCGAGGAGGCGAGTTTCGAACGTGTTCGCTACCGCCTGCAGCGCGAATGGCGCAATGCGCCCCAGGACGCCCTCTACCGCCAGGCGCACCGAACCCTGGCCGAGGCACTGGTGCGTCCCCAGTGGTCAAGCGAGAAACTGCTCGAGGCCAGCCGGGACCTCGGCGTCGAGGACCTTCGCGACTTCCGCGAGACCTTCCTCGCCGAGCTGCGCCTGGAGACCATGGCGGTGGGCAACCTGGGTGCCGACCTGGCCCGGCAAGACGCCATGCGTGTGGCAGAGGCCCTGTCACCCGCCCTGAGCAATGAACAGATACCGGACCTCGTCCCCCTGCAGGCAGAGCCGGAGCTCCCTACCCTGGTACCGATCACCAGCCGTGAGGAGTCGGTGGTGTTGCATTACCTCCAGGGGCCCGACCGCTCACTGCAGAGCCAGGCCCGGCTTGCCGTGCTCGGTCAGTTTCTCGACACGCCCTTCTATCAGCGTCTGCGTACCGAGGAGCAACTCGGCTATGTGGTCAGTGCCGGCTACTCGCCGCTGCTGGACGCACCCGGCATCAGCCTGCTGGTTCAGTCCCCGGACACCGCAAGCGAGGCCATCCAGGCGCGCATCGATGCCTTCCTGAACGACTTCACCTCGCGATTGGAAGCGCTCGAGGAAACGGAGCTGGCCCCCTATCGACAGGCCGTCCATGACCGGCTGGTCGAGCGTGATACCAGCCTCTCGGCCAGGACGAACCGGTTCTGGCAGGCCACGGCCCTGGATGACGCCGATTTCTACCGCCGCGAGCGGCTCGCCGAACGGGTACTCGAGGTGACGGCACGGGAACTGCGCCAGGCCTGGACGGCCCTGCGCCATGACGGCGTGGTCAACGTCGCCTTCGACCCCGGCGACGAACCCAACGACGTGGCCGAACTCAGCCGCGAGCTCACTCCCCTGCCGAAGGGTGAGGAGTGAAGCAGGCGGGAGTAGCTGCTATTACACAGGCGGAAGGTCCAGCTCTTTAAGGTACTGGTTGTGCCTTTCCGAAGCCTCGGCAATGCGCCTCTCTACTTCGGACAGTCGCGCATGGACAGAGGCCAGGTCGATTTCCGGCTCGGCTTCGGCGGTACTGACATAACGGGAGATGTTCAGGTTGTAATCGTTCTTCTCGATCTCCTCCATATCGACCCGGCGGGCATAGCGTTCTTCTTCCTTCCGGTGCTGATAGGTCTCGACGATCTTGTCGATATGCTCTGGCAAGAGCTGATTTTGGCGCTTGCCCTTCTCGTAATGCTCAGTAGCGTTGATAAAGAGCACATCATCGGGCTTCTTGCATTTCTTCAGCACCAGAATGCAGACCGGGATGCCGGTGGAGAAGAAAAGGTTGCTCGGCAGGCCGATGACGGTGTCGATATGGCCGTCCTTGAGCAGTTTGGTGCGGATGCGGCTCTCCACGCCACCCCGGAAGAGCACACCGTGGGGAAGGATAATGGCCATGGTGCCTTCGTCGCCCAGGAAGTGAAAGCCGTGCAGCAGGAAGGCGAAATCCGCGGCAGATTTGGGCGCCAGGCCATAGTTTTTGAAGCGGAAGTCCTCGCCCAGCGCCTCATTGGGTTGCCAGCGGTAGCTGAAGGGCGGGTTGGCCACCACCGCATCGCACTGGAGCTTCCTGGCCGGGTTCATCTCGTTGAGCAAATCCCAGTCGTTGGTCAGGGAATCGCCGTGGTGAATCTCGAACTCGCTGTCCTTGACCCCGTGCAGCAGCATATTCATGCGCGCCAGGTTGTAGGTGGTGATGTTCTTTTCCTGCCCGTAGATCTTTCCGATGCCGTGTGGCCCCATCTGGTTGCGCACATTGAGCAGCAGAGAGCCGGAGCCGCAGGCGAAGTCCAGCACATTGTTGAGTTTTTTCTTCTTGCCTGTGGCGGGCTCCTGGCTGTCAAGGGTGACGATGCGCGAGAGGATGGTGGAGACGCTTTGCGGGGTGTAGAACTCCCCGGCCTTCTTGCCGGAGCCGGCGGCGAACTGGCCGATCAGGTACTCGTAGGCATCGCCCAGGATGTCGCTGCGGGTGGAAAACTGCGCGATCCCCTCCGCGATCTTGGTGATGATGGTGCAGAGCTTGTCGTTGCGCGCCTTGGGTGTCCGGCCCAGCTTTTCCGAGTTGAGGTTGATCTCGGAAAACAGCCCCTGGAAGGTGCTGGCAAAGGATTCATTTTCGATGTACTTGAAGCCGCTCTCCAGGGTTTGCAATAGCTCAGCATCTTGGGTGCGGGCCCGCTCGTAGATGCTGCTCCACAGGTAATCCGGGTGGATGACATAATGCATCTTGCGGCGCATCTGCTTTTCGAAAGCGGGCACATCCACGGCGTTGTCCCTATACCAGACCGCCAGCGGCGAGCGCCGGTCGTCCACATTCAGCTCGGGATAGTCCGCTCCCAGCTCCTTTTTCGCTGCGGCCTCGAAATTGTCGGAGAGGTAGCGCAGAAACAGAAACGACAGCATATAGTCGCGGAAGTCGTCTGCGTTCATCGCCCCGCGCAGGTCGTCGGCGATGGCCCAAAGGGTTTTGCCCAGTTGGCTCAGTTGATCTTTGGTCATGGTTCCATCGTCACTGTGATTTGAGGTTAATCTTCAGGCCGGTTCTTGACCCTGTCTTCCAGACCCTTCAGTTCCGCTTCGTCCGCTTGATCGGCGGCGATGGCCTCCCGGGTTCTGCGGCGCTGGTCGAATTGTGCATAGCGTTCACTGGTCAATTGCTCCATCTGTTTCTGACTGACCGAGCCGGCATCGGCCAGCAGCGGGAAGCCATTGCTGGCAATGATGTCGCCCACCCGCGCTTGCCAGAATGCCATCGGGGTTTCCAGTCGGGTCTTGGCACGCAGCTCAGCGGTTTCCAGAAAGATCATCACGAGTCGGTTGAGGGTGTCGATTTCATCTACGGACAGGTAGTTCTTGGCAATCAGGATATCCTGCTTACGCACCCTGGCGCCCTTCCAGCTCAGCAGGCCGAAATGCGCATCGTCGGGGTTGGCGCGATCCATGATCAGCTCGGCAGCGGTTTTCTGGGTTACCGCATACAGCAGCAGGTTCTGCACCGTGGCAAAGAACTGCTGGGTGGTTTGATCGGTCTTGTCGTAGTCGCTGGATAGGGCGAACAGATCCCGCACCTTCTGGTAAAAACGCTTTTCCGAGGCGCGGATATCGCGGATACGCGCCAGCATCTCGTCGAAGTAATCCGGGCGGCCATCGGGGTTCTTCAGGCGCTCGTCATCCATGACGAAGCCCTTGCGCAGGTACTCGCTGAGCACGGTACTGGCCCAACGGCGGAATTGCACACCTCGAGGGGAGCGCACCCGGTAGCCCACCGCCAGAATGGCTTCGAGATTATAATGCCGGGTACGGTAGCGCTTGCCATCGGCGGCAGTTGTAAAGAATTCCTTTACAACTGAATCTTCATTAAGCTCATATTCTAAAAAGATATTTTTCAGATGCTGACCAATATTCTGTTTGGTCGCGTTAAACAGCTCCGCCATTTCCAGTTGGGTCAGCCAGACGGTGTCGTTGTCCGCCCGAAGCTGAATGTGGCTCTGGCCGTCTTCGGTGGTGTAGAGGATCAGTTCGCTCATAAGGTTGCCTCTTCCATGGCAGGAAATAGCTCCGGGTTGAAGCGATAGCTGGTCATAAAGTCTCGCAGGATCTTGCGGAAGTAATCCTTGTTCTCCGGCAGCATCTCCTGTGGCTCATACAGGGAATAGTTGCCGTGGCTGAGAACATTCACCAGCCGGGCGTGGAGAATACCGTCCGGGTCGTCGCTGTCCTGCTTGATGCAGGCGGAGAAGTTACGAAAGCCGTGAAAGGTGGCCGTCTTTTCCAGAATGTTGCGCAGGATATTGAAGTGATAGGTATAGACCTCGCCCGACTCCGCTACCTCGTGCAGTTGCCTGAGTAGGGCCACGTGGTGGTAGCGCGGCGTCTCGCCGGTATCCGCGAGCCGGAAGTGGTCGGCTTCCTTGCTCAAGAAATTTTTAACAGCCTTGCCCAGCTCGTTGCACATCACATTGAAAAACAGGTGGTGGTGCGTCGAGATCACCGTTCTGATCTGCCCGTTGGCGTTTTTCAGCAGTTGCGCCAGGTGGCTCGCCACGGCAATGGCGTTGTTCTCGTCCAGCGAGGAGATGGGGTCGTCGATATAGAGGTACTTCACCCAGGCATAAGGCGAGCCTTCCTCCTGATCCACCGCCAACTGAGCGACGGCGAGAAAGAAGCACCAAACGAAAATATTTTCCTCTCCGCGCGAGACCTTGATGGGGATGGGCGCACCGTCGGCGTCATTTTCTCGAAAAAAGGTAACTTCCCAGGTCTCGTAGTCGATGAGGAAGTCAAAGTCCGTATAGCGCGCCAGCAGGGGGCCGATGCGATTTTCCATTTCCAGCTCTTGTAGGCCATCGAAGAAGTGAGAATCGCGATTCAGTCGCAAAACACGCTTGGCGTCATGCTCCAGGTCGTTATCCCAGTAAAACAGGTCTTCTGTGAAAGCGTTGAAGTAGAGGGTGTCGCGTGTTTCTTCCTCACCATCGCCTTGCTTGCCCAGCTCTTTGAAGGCCATGGACAGGCGCGTCTTGCCTGTGCCGTTGAAGGCGAAGAGCAGCACGTACTTCTTATTCTCCAGCCGTTCGCGCAGGTGGTGGGCTAAATCGTTCAGAGTATCAAAGCTTGTCACAGAATCACTCCCATCTCGGCAGCGACATAGGGACGGTAATCTCATCGGGCGTTTGGGAGCGCCGAAGACTTTCTTCTCGGTGTACCGCAAGTGACAAATAGGTCAGTCCACACCTAGCTATTTTTAATATTCTTAGTGTCTTTTGTTGCAGCTCCTGCATCGACAAATGGGTCGCCCATTGGTCGTCAAACATTGAGGCGCTTGAACGATCCGTAAAGCTCCACATATCGTCATGCACCTTGAGGTATTTGTGCTCTAAATGGTTTCGAATGGATCGAAGATTGTATGCGTCCGGCTCCATTGTTTCGCCCAATACTGGAGAATCGGCATCCCGTCCGGACTCGACAAAGTCCTTGCTTAGCCAGTATAGTCCTCTGAGAGGTAGATTCTGGCGACCTTGGAATTTAACGCGCAGGCGCTTTGGTTTCCCCTTGGTTCCTCCTTCAAACCAAATTGACTGAAAATTAATCGAGCGCTCCTGCATTCCTAGTGACCAGTACTCGTTGATAAAGTATGCGATCTTATCGAATAGCGAATACGCTATCCGAAATGCGACCTTGACCTCTTCTGCAGCTCTTGAATATACGGGATAATCCAGTGTATCCAAGAGAAGCACATCTTTGTCTGAGTAGTGTTTCTTGTAGGATTCCGCAGCCGTTATTCCTTGCCAGCACAAAAAACGCGCGGTTACGTACTCTTGCTTCAGCTGGTTGAAAAAGCCGATATAATGTGGCGGCTCTGAAACTGGCCGAACCATCTCTGGTAGATGCAATACATCATGTGACGCAATAGGATACGCACCCAAATCATTGAGTGGTGACAGAAATAATCCGTTGTCTAATGCCCAGCTCCGATAACTACGTTCCGATTCTGATCGACCCAGTGAATGCTTATAAAAAGAAATACGCTCCACGCGGCTAAGATCGACATGAGCTTCTATGTCTTCAGCCTTATTTAGCATGCTCTCTGCAATTACCTGATAGTCTTCACTATCCCAAATTGCGCCTGGCTCAGAAACCGACCTAAGGAAACCATAAGCCTCTTTAAGAATCACAACCTGGTGGCCCTGATCATACAGATACTTCGCATAGATCTCCAAGCCGAAGCCGAGGTTGCCAAGTGCCATCGCGAATTTTGGTATTAGCCTAAGCGCTCGATTCCAATACTCCATCGCTTCTATCGGTCGCCCTATATGGTTCAGTATATTGCCCAGATTGACGAGCATTTGGCACTGCCTGAAGGCATCGAGCGAGGAGAACTCGGCAGCCCGAACTGCAGAACGCAAGCAGAGAATCTCGTTCACAATCTCCGGCTGATCCCACTCCCACACTGTGGATTCGTCACGGTGTTTTGCCTGTCGAATTACGGACCAGGCATTGGCCCGAAAATAGTCAAGCTCAACCAATTGAACTGCATCAAGATGCATCTCCAAAGCATCGCAATGGTCAAGTGCCTGTTTTGCTTGCTCAGGCAATGCCTTATCGGTCGCGCCATCAATCAGATCCCCGACCAAATCTAGTGCGTCAGACGGGGACAACTCTTCCAGCTGCTTACCCACTTTTAGTTACCCCCCGGCCGCAAGCTTGGGAGGAGCTGCTAGATCAGTCCTTTTTTGCGTCGTGAGGGCGTCCAGCTTTTCCGTGTGTGCGGCGATCAGCGCGTCGAGCAACAAGAGGCAATCGGCGATGGCCCGGAGAGTCTTGCCCAGTTGGCTGAGTTGGTCTTTAGTCATGCCCTCTCCATGTGAAATTCGAATTTTTCTATCAAGCGATTAAAGATGTCGATGAATAGACTCTGTTCGTAATCGTTCATCATTTCGGTTTGATCGTAATAAACCGTCTTGTGCGAGTGCGTATTGACGACATTCATTACTTCTTCAGCGTTTTCAATGCCTATCTTTTGCAGTGTGTAACTGGCCCTACCTGTACCCAAGAACGAGGCCACGTTTTCCAGAAGTTGGCGCAGCAATGAGAAGTGATAGGTGTAAAGCTGGCTATTACGTGCCTCGTCCAGTACCTCCAGAAGGTGCAGGTGATAAAGGAAAACACTTCGCTTTGGCAATTCCAGCACAAGGTCATCTCCGACTCGTTTAAGAACTCGGACTGCCGTTAGATTCCTGTAGCGACCGCTCTTTTCTCCTTTCGTCAATCGATTTGCCAGATTTGCGAACAATCCAATGTGATGCGTTGTGATAATCAGGCGCTTTTTGTCATAAAACTGCTCGACGAGCTGGAATATCGTATCGGCTGTTACAAAGATATTGTGATCATCTAGACTGGAAACCGGATCATCGATAAAAATGTGCGCATCCTGCTCGTCCGCCCAACCATCGACCTCCAGCAACGCCAAGTAAAAACACCAGACAAAGGTACGTTCCTCACCCCGCGATATTTTAATCGGCGTACCTTCCGCGCCCTCCTTGAAGAAGGTTACTGATTTGATGCCCTTTTCAAGATCATCATACGGATTCAGCTTGAACCGATAACGGGGGTTATAGGGTGCGAGCTTGGTCATCACAGCGTCTTCATTATCCGTCAAAAAACTGTGAAACTGATTCAGGCTGCTTGGCAATACGTTAAGTTTTATATCCGCACCGTCATTGTCTTCATCGTTATCACAGACAAACAGGTCTTCGCTAAAAGCGTTGTAATAAACACCGGAATGCTGTCCGGTATCCGGGTCTTTGGTAGCATCTTTATACGCGACCGACAGGCGGGTCTTGCCGGTGGCATTAAAGGCAAAGATCAGGGCGATATCCTGATCCAGCTCTTTTAGTTCATTGGCCAGATCCTCGATACTCATTCCGAAACACCTTCAACGACAGGGAACAGCTGCTGCATCAGGCCTTTTTTGTGGGACTTGAGAGCTTCGAGTTTTTCAGCGTGGGCGGCGATCATATTATCGAGTGACGTGAGGCTCTCGGCGATTATTTGTTGCTCACCGCTCTCGATGCTTGGAAATTTAAACGATATATCTTTAATAAGACCACCACTCAAATTCTCCTGCCCTCCCGCATTACTAATTTTCCGTATCTCATCGTACCTACCAGCTAAATTCTGAAAAACAAACTCAGAAAGCACTACATCCTTAACTGAAATAGCAGCACACGCTTGGTTGATTGCCGCATCAATACCAAGTACCGCCACCTTTCCTCGCGTTTTTCCTTGGCCATACATTGCCATTAGAACAGTTCCTTTTGGAAAAATTTTTGCGGCCGAATTATCTAATCCCTGGCGAGTTAGGTATTCATTCGCCAATTCAATGCTTCCAAAATCGATCAAGCTGGTAGAAACCCAAGGGATGTCACCATTCCAGTACTCTGCCTCCGACCTGTTCGGCGTACCACCCGATGAAACGTCGGCGACATCTCCGATCGTCGCCACATTCCACTCCCCCGCATCCCGAAACTCGGGGAAACGCAGGCGGGGGACGGTTTCGCCTTCACGGGGGAAGAGCTGCTGTATCAGCCCTTTTTTATGGGTCTTGAGGGCGTCGATCTTGTACGCCTGGGCGGTAATCAGTGCATCGAGGGACGAGAGGCAATCAGCGATTTTCTGTTGTTCGTCGAGTTTAGGAAGGGGAAGCTGGACTTCAGAAAACTGCTTGTAACTAACCATTTTCCCATCTCGAATTCCTTCGAGATTTTTCGTTAGATCGCGTATGAACTTTGATGTCTTAAAGTAGTACCTAAAAAACTGATCCAAAACACCGGATGAACGTCTCCTAAGTATTACATACGCAGGACTGCATATTCCCCTATATTCGGAGTATTCAATCCCTCCCTGAAACGATCGCAGGCTAATTATGAAATCGCCGTTCTCTACGATCTTATAGCTCTTAACGCTATCTTCATTAACCGAAACATGGTAATCGATTAACTCTCTCGGTATAGCGCCATACTCTTGCGTAATCGCGAGTATAGGCAAATCTCCGTTATGGCCCTTGTTGCTTATCTGTTCAAATAGAGCGTTAGCAAAAAATACGTCCCACTCCCCCGCATCCCAAAACTCGGGAAAGCGCAACCGGGGCACCAACTCCTGCTTTTCGCTCTTCATCGTCTTACTCATAGGCCGCCAACCCCGATATCTCGCGCCCGCTGGCCTGCTTTTTCAGAAACGGCACCAGCTCTTCCATTAGTGCCAGCTCAGCCTTACTGCGGGCCTTCCATCCCAGTTCCAGCGGCGCGAACAGGTCGCTTAGCTGCTCGCCGTCGAAGATCATGCGATCCAGGATGTCGTCCACGAAGATTTGCAGGGTGTCGCGGTTCAGCCCGTGGCGGTCGGCCAAGGTGGTGATTTCGTTGTGGGCCTTTTGTGCCTTGAAGGCCTGGAAGCCGTCGCGGATGTCGGCCTCGCTCAGGCCCTTACCGGCCTCCAGAGTGTTGATATAGGCGATGATGTCCTCGCGCTCGTCCATCAGGTTGCTGCTGGCGGCGAGCAGGTTGATTAGCTGGTCGCGGCTCATGGTCTTCTTGCCGGGCTTGTCCTGACTGAAGCGGGCGATCAGGCCCATGATGTAGTCGTAGTCGATCAGCGCCGAGGAGAAGAGTACGAACTCGAAATCCAGTTGTTCTATGGCCTCCTGGGCCTCTGAGGCTTCCTCGCCGGTTTTACCCTGCTGTTCTTTGAGACGCTGGGCGGTCTCCAGGTAGGCGCCTCTTAACGAACGCAGATCATCCTCGGGCAGGACGGTGTTGATGCGTTGCTTTTGTGCCTCGTCCAGATCGGTGTACTGGTCGAGTTGGGTCTTGAGGCGCTGCACTTCTTTGAAGCGGTTGACGAATTCGATGCGCGCGGTGTCGCCCTTGAGGTTGTAGACGCCTTTGGGTTCGGCCACGACATCCCGCTCGGTCAGGAAGTGCTCGATGGCGGCAACGGCTTGTTCGTATTTTTCGATGACCGTGGGGGCCGGGTCGACCAGCCAGATTTCGCGGGAGCGGCCGGCGTCCTCACCGGAGAAGAGCGCGATGGCGTCGTCCACGGCCTGTTCCTGGCCGCGAAAGTCGAGGATGTTGCCATAGGGCTTGGTGTCGTTGAGCACGCGGTTGGTGCGCGAGAAGGCCTGGATCAGGCCATGATGCTTGAGGTTTTTGTCCACGTACAGGGTGTTGAGGTACTTGGAATCGAAGCCGGTGAGCAGCATGTCCACCACGATGGTGATATCGATCTTGTGTTCGTGCGGCAGGTCGCTGTTGGGGTATTGCTGATCCTTGATGCGCTGCTGTACATCCTGATAGTAGCGGTCGAACTCGCTCAATGCATGGCTGGTGCCGAAAAGGGTGTTGTAGTCGGCAATGATCTCATGCAGGGCGGCCTTTTTCTGCTCCGGCTCCTGCTGGTTGTCGGCCTTCTCCTGGGGCAGGTCTTCCTGTAGTTGCTTCACATCCTTGTCGCCATTGGCCGGGGGCGAGAAGACGCAGGCGATATTGAGCGGGGTGTAGTCCGGGTCTTCGGCCTGGCGCTCGGCCTGAATCGCTTTGAACAGCCGGTAATAGCCGATGGCATCATTGATGGAGGCGGTGGCCAGCACGGCGTTGAAGCGGCGCTGGTTGGTGGCGGCATCGTGTTTGGCCAGAATGGCGTCCACCACCGCCGGCTGGGTCAGGGCCTGATCGGGTTTGGCTTTGGCCTTCTTGGCCTTGCTGTCGGCGGCTTTGTCGCCTTCGCCCTGTTGGTTGGCTTCGGGCTTGAAATAGTCGATATGGAAGCGCAGCACGTTGCGGTCATCGATGGCGTGGGTGATGGTGTAGGCGTGCAGCTGCTTTTCGAAGATGTCTTTGGTGGTGAGGTAGCTGCCGACGGTGCCGTCGATCTGCTTGTAACTGGCGTTGTCTTCAAAGATAGGCGTGCCGGTGAAGCCGAAAAGTTGCGCCTTCGGGAAGAAGGCCTTGATGGCTTTGTGGTTGTCGCCGAACTGGGAGCGGTGGCACTCGTCGAAGATGATCACGATGCGCTTGTCGCGCAGCGGGGCCAGCCGCTCCTTGTAGGTGCGCCTGCCTTTCTCCTTGTGCTGCTGGGCCCGGGTGCTGGTTTCATCCAGCGCCAGGCCGAGCTTCTGGATAGTGGTGACGATTACCTTGTCGGCGTAGTCCTCCGAGAGCAGGCGGCGCACCAGGGTTTCGGTGTTGGTGTTCTCCTCGACGCAGCCTTCCTGAAAGCGGTTGAATTCCTCGCGGGCCTGCCGGTCCAGATCCTTGCGATCCACCACGAACAGGCATTTTTCAATGTCCCTGTTGTCCTTCAGCAGGGTGGAGGCCTTGAAGGAGGTGAGCGTCTTGCCACTGCCGGTGGTATGCCAGATGTAGCCGTTACCACGGTTCTGGTGGATGCAATCGACAATGGCCTTGACCGCATAGATTTGATACGGCCGCATGATCATCAGCTTCTGCTCACTTGCCACCAGCACCATGTAGCGGCTGATCATCTCCCCCAGGGTGCATTTAGCCAGAAACTGCTCGGCGAAGTCGTCCAGGTGGGTGATCTTGCGGTTGGCTTCATCGGCCCATTGATAGATAGGCAAAAAGCGCTCGTCGGCGTTAAAGGCGAAGTGCTGGTTCTGGTTGTTGGCGAAGTACCAGGTGTGGTCGCGGTTGCTGACGATAAACAACTGCAGGAAACACAGCAGCGTGTTGGTGTAGCCGTTGCCGGGTTCATTGCGGTACTCGACAATCTGCTCCATGGCCCGGCGCGGGTTGATGCCCAAGGTCTTCAGCTCGATCTGCACCAGCGGCAGGCCGTTGATCAGCAGGATCACGTCATAGCGATGGTGGCTGTTGTCGGTGTTTATGCGTAGCTGGTTGATGACTTCGAAGTCGTTTTTGCACCAATCCTTGAGGTTGACCAGCATGTAGTGCAGTGGGGTGCCGTCCTCGCGCTGAAAATAGCCGTATTCGCGCAGGGTCTTGGCGGCCTGGAAGACATCGGCGTTGATGATCTCGTCGCGCAGGCGGGCGAACTCGGCGTCGGTGAGGCGAACGCGGTTGAGCGCCTCGAACTTGTCGCGAAAGTTCTGCTCCAGCGCGGCCTTGTCGCGGATGTCGGGACGGTGGGTATATTTGAGCTCATCGAGCTTGCTGATCAACTTTTGCTCGATCTGGCTTTCTTTCAGGGACATCCTGTGATCTCGCTTCTTGATGTTTCGCGCGACGTGTCTGGGCCTGCTGCGCGCTTCAACCTACCATGCCAATCAACCCGCTGCCGACCGTGAATCGGTGACGTGCGGTTCTGTGCTCATAACAGGCGCCTATCGGCGCCATTCGCCCGGCAGAGCCGGCCTCCCACAACTTCGCTTCACGCTGATTGAACAATGCGTAAGCCGACCACGAGAAAGCTCAGTCCGTATCGAAGGCCTGTGGCGGCATGGTGGCCTCCACATGCATGACCAGCTCCTCGAGGATCTGGCGATCATGATCGCTCAGGGTCACCTCGTTGAGCCGCTCGATCTCCCGGGCGAAATCCTTGAGGGTCAGGCTGGAAAGCGCGGGGTCATTGATCCGCCGCCAGCGGAAGGCGTCCCACTGGGCGAGCTCCTCGTCCGCCAGGGTCTCGGGATAACTGCGCGCACGATAGCGGAACAGCATTTCCTCCAACCGCGGGTCCTGGAAGGCGAAACGGGCATCCGCCAGATCACCGGGGGCGGTCTCACGGACCCGCTGCATCTGCTGGCGATCCGCCGGTGAGAAGAAACCACCGGCATACAGCATCAGGTCGGGATCCCGGGGTCCCTCCGGCGGTGGTTCGGCGAACACCTCGGCGACCCGCGCCGCCACTTCCGGATGACGCTCCAGGCGTTTGAAATGCGCGCGACAGACCGGCAGATCCAGTCCCATGCGAGCGACGATCTCGCCATACTCGCCCTTGGTCGGCCCTGCCACGTCCTTGAGGGCAGACGTCGGGAAGAGCACCGGACACTTGTTGATATGAATGACCTTGAGGGGGATTCGCTCCTCCCCCTCTGCCAGGTCGTCGTTGCTGACGAAGACGCGCTCGCGGATCCGGGCGGCATCGAGATCGAACAAGGGCGCTGGATCGACGGAGAGGTCATAGACGATGACCCCGTTGGCATTGGTGGGGTGCTCTGCAAGCGGAACCACCAGCGCGCTGCAGCAGCGGCTCGCCGGGTAGCGCCGGGAAATATGCACAACCGGCTTGTGGCCAGGCACATCGAGCAGCTTCGCCACCTCACGCTTGCGACGCAGGCCCAGCAGATAGTCGTAGAGCCTGGCGTTGGCCGACCTCAGCAGGCGGGCCAGGGCGATGGTGGCGCGGACATCGGCCAGGGCATCGTGGGCCCCCTCATGGGCAATGTCGTTGGCAGCCGTCAGGTGTTCCAGCTTGAAGCTCGGCGCGCCATCGTCGCGTGTCGGCCACTCGATGCCCTCGGGGCGTAGGGCGTGGAAGGCACGCACCACATCAATCAGGTCCCAGCGCGAGTTGCCGTTCTGCCATTCCCGGGCATAGGGGTCGAGCAGGTTACGATAGAAGAGATGGCGACTCACCTCGTCATCGAAGCGCAGGCTGTTGTAGCCGACGACGCAGGTGCCCGCTTCGCTCATCAGGGACTCGATGCGCCCGGCGAAATCGGCCTCGGGCAAGCCACGGCGACGCGCCTGCTGCGGGGTAATACCGGTGATCAGGCAGGCCTGGGGATGGGGCAGGAAATCATCGGCCGGTCGGCAGAACCACTCCACCGGCTCGCCGACCTCATTGAAATCGGCATCGGTGCGAATGGCCGCAAACTGAGCGGGACGATCACGACGCGGGTCGGCACCGAAGGTCTCGTAATCGTGCCACAGATAGGTGGTCGGGGCGGCAGGGGGCGTCGCCATGGGCGAGGTCTCCGATACTGGCAGGGAAGGAGACAGCCTAGCACAGCCCGGCAACCCTCTCAGCCACCCGGGACTTCAGGCCCGGGGCAGGGTAACGTTCAACTCCAGCACCGAGCAGTTGTCCTCGCTGTCGAGGCTGATGTTGATGGCATCGTCATCCACCTGCACATAGCGGCGGATCACCTCCAGCAACTCCTTCTCCAGCATCGGCATGTAGTCCGGCTGGCCGCGCTGGGTGCGCTGATGGGCGACGATGATCTGCAGCCGCTCCTTGGCGACCGACGCGGATTTCTTGCGCTCTCGCTTCAGAAATTCGAGCAACTTCACCGGCGACCTCCTCCGAACATGCGGCTCAACAGGCTCTTCTTCTCGAACTCGTGGAAGCGCAGTGGAACTTCTTCCCCCAGCAACCGAGCGACGGTATCGGTGTATGCCTGGCCGGCGTCGCTATCGGCATCATGGGTCACCGGCACCCCGTGGTTGGACGCCCGGAGCACGGCCTCGGATTCGGGAATCAGGCCGAGCAGGTCGATGGCCAGGATCTCGCGAATATCCTCGAGGTTAAGCATGTCGCCCGAGTCGACGCGGGTCGGGTTGTAGCGCGTGACCAGCAGATGTTCCTTGATGGGATCCTCGCCTCGCTCGGCACGACGCGTCTTGGAGGCCAGCAGTCCGAGAATGCGGTCGGAGTCGCGTACCGAGGAGACTTCCGGATTGGTCACCACGATCGCCTCGTCGGCGAAATACATGGCGAGCTGCGCACCACGCTCGATGCCCGCAGGGGAGTCGCAGAGGATATAGTCGAAATCCTTGCTCAGGGTCTCGAGTACCTTGTCGACGCCTTCCTGGGTCAGGGCATCCTTGTCACGGGTCTGGGACGCCGGAAGGATATGCAGGTTGTCGACCCGCTTGTCGCGGATCAACGCCTGATTGAGGCCGGCTTCACCCTGGATGACATTGACCAGGTCATAGACCACGCGTCGCTCGCAGCCCATGATCAGGTCGAGATTACGAAGCCCCACGTCGAAATCGATCACGACAGTCTTGTTGCCACGCAGCGCCAGGCCGGTGGCAATCGCTGCCGCACTGGTTGTCTTGCCGACCCCGCCCTTGCCTGAGGTCACAACGATGATCTTGGCCAAGTTACGCTTCCTGTCTAACAAAATGAAAAGAGCAGGCATCCCGCCCAGCTGTGCATCTCATTAATTCAGCCCGTCCATCCGGCCCGAAGAGCCGGCAATCAGCTCAAGGAGGCGATGCCCAGTTGATCATCTTCCAGGCGAACCTGGACGGCGGTACCCAGCAGTCGAGGGTCGATATCTTCCAGCCGCTTGTAATTGCCGGCGACCGAGAGCAGCTCGGCGTGCAATTCACGACAGAAGATACTGGCGAGGGGGTCTCCGTGAATTCCCGCCAGGGCCCTTCCACGCAGGGCACCATACACATGCACACTACCGGCCGCGAGCACCTCGGCACCCGCGTTGACCGAGCCGACCACCACCAGATCCCCCTCCGGCGAGGTGACCTGCTGGCCCGAGCGTACCGTGCCACGATAGATGCGCCCCCCGGCCGCCACGCCGGGCGGGGCATCCACGGAGGTTTCGGACGCCTCACCCTCGGCTGCAACAGCCTCGGCGGTGGCAACACTCTCCAGGGATCTCGAACGGCCGATCTCCTGGGGAGGGAACCAGCCGAGCCCCAGCGCCCAGGCCGATTGCTTGACCGGATCGGGACCGCCACGTACCGCCACAGGCAGCAATTTATGCGCCCGGCAGACCGCACAGATGCGCTCCAGGGCCAGGTGGGGCTCGTCGAGCTTCTCGACACTGAGGACCACCGGCGTATGCTGGAAGAAGGCGGGTGACTGGCTTAACTTGCCGGCGAGCTGTTCCCGGATGCGCTCGGGATCCGCGCTTGCCAGTTCCATTACCGTCATCGGCAGCATTCCGCCCTTGAAAGTGAACGCCATGCTGTCCTTATCCACTTTGAGACTCATTGCCGAACTCCACGTCGGATGATGATCGGGGTACCGGATCACCGGATACTTGTCCAAAGCTAAGCGAGTGACGCGTCCCCTGCAACTGATCATAAGCCCATCGGGACTCGTTGTCAGTGTCTCCTGTCGGCCACACGCCTCACCGAGACGGTCTTTTCCCCAGCCTCGGCGCATGCTTAGATAGTCTCTTCCCTCATGGAGAGGATTCGATGCCCTCCACGGCAGAGGACAATAACACCCTCAAGGCGTCCAGTGGACGCGCACCCATCAGGATGGTCAATGTCAGGACTCCTTCGCCGCCTCTTCGCCCCACGCTGGCAACACCCCGATGATCGGGTGCGTCGCCAGGCGGCATTGCGCCTGGATACTAGCCGCGTGGACCAGCTCAGGATCCTCGAGCGCCTTGCGCTGGACAGCGATCCCGGGGTGCGTCAGACCGCCCTGGATCGCCTCGAGGACCCGGAATCACTATTCAGCCTGCTTCAAGATGAAGGGGCCTCCCGGGAGCTCCGAGCCAGGCTGGTTGCACTGCTGACAGGCCTTCAGGGCAACCTCGACCTGGCGACCCGTATCGCCTTGACCGAACGTATCGAGGAACCGGGCCTGCTGAACGAGATCGCCCTGCAAGGCGACAACCAGCAATTGCGGCTGGCGGCGCTGGCCAGGCTCGATGATGAAGACGACCTGATTCGCCAGGCCTGTGACAATGGCATCGCCGCCGTGAGACAGGCGGCGGCGGCACGGGTTTCATCCGAGGATGGCCTGACACGGCTTGCCCAGTCGGCGCGTCGCGACCGCCAGGTGATGCGCCAGGCGCGGCAACGCCTCAACCAGCGCCGGGCCGATGCCGCATCACTGGCGGCCATCCGCGAGCGTCGTGAGGCACTTCTCGCCTCCCTCGAACGGCATGCCAACACCAGCTGGGAACCCCTCTATGCCGGCCGATTTCGCCACCTGGTTCGGGAATGGAACCAGCTCGAGGACCTGCCAGACGCCGCCCAGGAACGCCGCTACCAGGAGACCTGCCAACGCTGCCAGAAGGTCATCGGTGATCACGATGCCAGTCAACTGACACGCGAGGCCGATCACCGTCGACGAGAGGACGCGGACCTGGGCCGGGAAGCCCTGGTCGAGGCACTGGAAGAAAGCCTGGATGCTCTCTCGCGAAGCGAGTGCATCAACGAACAGGACATCGCCAGCCTTCGAGCGCATAAGCAGCTACTGGCCAACCGCTGGCAGGCCCTGTCCGACCAGCATCTTGCCGATGAGTCACTCCGGCAGCGCTACGACAAGGCACTCGCCGGTTACGAACGGATCGCCCAGGCATGGGTTCGACTGGGCGAACGGGCCGAGGCCGTCGAGCAGGCCCTGGCCGATGGCGACAACGACAGGCTCAACCACCTGATCGATGCCTGTGGATGGCCCGAGGATCTCTCGCCTTCACCGCTGCTATCGAGGGCACGAAAACAGCTGAGTGACGATGATCGGGAAAGCCCGGACCTCGAAACCCGATTGGCGCGCTTTGCCGACGACCTGGATCAGCTCGAACGCTTGCTGGAAAGCGGCGCCTTCAAGGGCGCCAGTCGGCTTCATCAGCGACTCAGACAGGTGGCCGACCAGCTACCCGCTGACGCCCTGCCGCCTTATCAGGCACGACTGAAACGCCTGGGTGCCCAGCTTGCCGAACTCCGTGACTGGCGTGGCTTCGTGGCGGGCCCCAAGCGCGATCACCTCTGCCAGGCCATCGCCTCCCTGGCGGATGACCGGACGCTCACGGAGTCCGACCTGGACCGCCGTCATCGCCAACTCGTCAAGGAATGGGCATCGCTCGGTGATGCGGCCGCGAACCGGGAGCAATCCAAGCGTTTCCGGACGGCGTCGGACCAGATTCACCAGCGTCTCGCCCCCTGGAGGGAGCGGCTCGACGCCCAGCGCCAGCAGAATCTAGAGGCCCGGGAGGCCCTGTGTGAGCAACTCGAGACCCTCCTCACTCAGCCCGCCGGCCAGGCCGACCCGGATGCACTGCGCCAGATACGCGACAAGGCCCGGGAACAATGGCGGCAGTTGTCTCCGGTGCCGAGAGACAGGGCGGAGGCCATCGGCCGACGCTTCGGTCGTATCCGCCACGACCTCCAGGCGCTGATCGACCGCCGCGCACGAGAGATCGCCGACGCCAAGAATGGCTTCATCGAGCAGGCCCGCAAGCTGCTCGAAAGCGATATGCCTGCCGACCGCCGAGCCGAGGAGTCCAAGCGCCTGCAAGCCAGATGGCGCTCGCTGGGTCGAGCACCCCGAGGAGAGGAACAGACGCTGTGGCGGGAGTTCCGCTCCCTCTGCGATGCGATCTTCGCCTCACGGGAAGCCGAACGTGACGACCGGGCAAGGCGAACCCAGGAGCGGCTGGAGGTGATGCAGGCCCTCATCGATCGCCTCGATACCTGGCAACCCACGACGCCACAGGAGGCTCATATCCTCCAGGAAGCCATCGAAGAAGCGTCCCATCTCGAGCCCTTGCCCAGTGGACGCCGCACCGAAGGCATGCGACGCCGCTGGTCGGGCATCATCAGGGCGAGACGCGAGCGCCTCGCTCGCCTGGATGTCATCGAGGAGGTCAACCGCTGGTATCAGGTGAGGCCGCTGCTGTCGCGCCACCTGGAAGCGGATGCCGCCTCGCTGGATAACTCACCGCCCGGCGATGTCGAGCTGCCGGCCGGCATATCGCTGCCCGAAGACATGCGCAGCGCCCATGACCGTCGCAATGCGGCCCGGCGCACGCCTCCGGAGCCTGACCAGGTCGAGGAGCGCCTGGTTCGTCTGCGGGTCCACCTGTCGCTGCTCGCTGTGGGACGTGCCAACCATGGTGACGACCCCCACAGACTCGCCATCCAGGTCGAGCGGCTCAACGAGAACCTCGGAAGGGAAGTCTCCCGGGCGGAAGAACTCCACGGGGTACTGAGCGAGCTTATCGCCACGGGACCCGTTCCTGCGGACCTCTGGAATCGCGAAGTGGGCGAACTCGATCGCCTGCTGTCGCGACTGGCCCAAGTACCGCCTCCCTGAACGAGATCGCCAGCCCCGAGACGACGAAAGCGCGAGGAGGCCTCCTCGCGCTTTCCTGGGTGGCCACCGGGATCACCGGCAGCCGCGTCGGCCGAAACGATCGTCAGGCCATCAGCCCATGAACTGCCCGCCATTGATGTCGATGTTGGCACCCGTGATGAAGCCCGATTCCTTGTGCGCCAGGAAGGCCACCATTCGGCCGATTTCCTCGGGAGTCCCGTAGCGCTTGACCGGAATCGTCTCGCGAATCGCCTCCCGGACCTTCTCGGGGATGTTCATGATCATGTCCGTGGCGATATAGCCGGGCGACACCGTGTTCACGGTAATCCCCTTGGTGGCGGTCTCCTGGGCCAGGGACATGGTCAGGCCGTGCATCCCGGCCTTGGCGGCGGCGTAGTTGACCTGACCGAACTGGCCCTTGCGACCATTGATGGACGAGATGTTGATGATCCGCCCATAACCGTGCTCGAGCATGCCTTCGATCACGCTGCGGCAGGTATTGAACACGCTATTGAGGTTGGTATCGATGACCTCATGCCACTGGTCGGACGTCATCTTCTTCAAGGTGCCGTCGCGCGTGATGCCCGCACAATTGACCAGCACGGCAATGGAACCATGCGTCTCTGTGATCTCTTTCGCGCCTGCCATGCAGTCGTCATAGCTCGTCAGGTCTACACCGGACAGGGCGATATTGTCATAGCCATCAGCCTTCTGGGTCTCGAGCCAGGTCTTGGCTTTTTCGGGGTTGTGATAACCGGCCACAACGGTAAAACCTTCATTGGCCAGCGTGCGGCAGATGGCGGAACCGATACCGCCGGTGCCACCGGTAACCCAGGCGACGGGGGCTTGATTAGTCATTGACTACCTCCCTATTCAGTGAAACGTGTCCGCCCGGAATATCCGAACCGAAGCGGGCGTCTACTGGCGTTTGTCATTTTCATGATTGTTCTGGCGATGACCGCCAGTGCGACAATCGATACCAGTATGGACCACGAAGGGCGCCACGGACGAGCGTTTGAAACCACCTATTGACCCACACAAGGGAAGGCGTAAAATGCGTCCACGTTGATGCGGGGTGGAGCAGTCTGGTAGCTCGTCGGGCTCATAACCCGAAGGTCATCGGTTCAAATCCGGTCCCCGCTACCAAACATTGAAAAGTCGATTCCCAAGGGGGTCGGCTTTTTTGTTGGCCGGAAGAAAGCCTCGGGCTCGGCTCTTGATCAACCCGGGAAGGTCATCGGTTCCCTGTTGATTCAGATTCAGCGGCCCCCGCTAGCAGATTCAGGAGAGGTAGGTCAGTAGCATACTGGCCTACCTTTTTTCGTTGCCTGTCAGAAATTTCGGGGATCACTTCAATCTATCCGCTGCGCCGCCTATTTTTTGTCTTTACGGATCTTTACAGCTAAACTGATAAATTATCAGATCCCAGATAAAAGGCGGTAAAGCCGTGATCTACTTCCCCAGGCATCAGTTGGCCGCAGACATGGCGGACGCCTTGGAGAGCCTACGAGAAAGAACCCCGCCCCTAGCTTGGAAATCGAGCCGCGGTGAATATGCCGTGGAGGATACGGCGATGAGCCAATGGTTCCTGGGGCTTGTCGAAGCTGGGCGCTGGCCACCCGAAGCCGACGAGTGATCCGCCGCCATCGTGGCGTTGCCAGACCCTGTGTGCCATCTGCCCGGTGTCCTGAGGGTATCGGCTGCCCACCAGGCACAATTCCTGTGGGTAAGACATCGTCCCGGGCTTCCGCTACGTGTCGGATCCCGGGCGATCGCCTTTTTTCTTGCCGGAAGAAAAGCCTCGGACCAGACGCCACAACCCCGGGAAGGTCTTCTAATCATATCCAGGCCCGCTAGCTGTCTCCCTCTCCCTTGATGACGGGGGCCATGCCCAGCCGGCCGATGCCGGGTAGCTTCAACGCGGGCCGCCGGAAATCCACCCCCAGCGACAATCCGAGCACGGTGAGTTCGATGCCCTCGTCGCGCCCTAGGGTCAGGCCGAGGACACCGCCGAGCGAGGCGGTGACACCACGCCCTCCCGGCGCCGCGGCCTGCTCACCATGATAGTCGGCCAGCAGTTCCGGTGTATTGCCGTACCAGGCGCGGTCTGGTGTCGTCGTCGATTGCAACATCAGGGAGGGTCGGCGCCAACTCAGCACATGGTGCAGGCGATACGCCTGTGCGCCCGCTTCCCGGGTGGCGATCCAAGTATGCACGCCGAAGGCCCCGCGCCACCCCCAGGCCCTCGCGGCATAGAGCTGGACTACAGCCTCGGCGCCTCGGCCGGGGTCGGTGCCAGCCCGGCCGGCTCACGATCCGCCGTTCGCCAGTGTCCCCCGCCTTCCACCTCGTCGGTGGCCAGCATCCATAGCGGGCCGGCCAGCAGGAGTGACAGGTCAAGCCCCAGACCCGTCATCATTCGCCGCATTCGTTTCATGAAGGTCACCGCTCCCCTTGAAGTCCCGCGCGGTCACCCGCATCTCGGCAGTGAATTCACTCTTACCCAAGGCCAATGACCATGTCCATCGTCGATCCCCGTACAGGCGAGCCACTCGCTACCGAAACACCTCAAGGCGGCGCGCCCGATCAGGGCCAGGAGCCCAGCGAGGCCGAGGTGATCATCGATGTTGACCGCAACAACATCCAGCAGTTGCTGCAGTTTTCCATGCAGGTCCCGATACTGCTTTTCTGCTGGAGCACCGGGAACGAACAGAGCCGGAACCTGATGCCGGTCCTCGAGAAGCTGGCCAGGGAATACCAGGGCACCTTCATCCTGGGCAAGCTGGATATCGACGATAATCAGGATATTGCCGCCCAGTTGGGTGTCGCCAGTGTGCCGGACGTCAAGCTGGTCAGTCAGGGCGGGCTGGTGGACAACTTCCAGGGCGCCCTGCCGGAAGCCCAGATCCGCGAATGGCTGGCCCGTTACTTCCCTGCACCCGAGAACCTTCCGGCCAGCCCGGAAGAGCAGGCCGCCCAAGCCCTGGAAGCCGGCGATACCGCCACCGCCCGCGTCCTCTACGAGGAACTGGTCCAGCAGAACCCCCAGCATTACCCCTATCAGGTGGAACTCGCCAGCACCCTGGTCACCGAGGGCCAACCAGAGGACGCCCGGGCCATCCTCGACAACCTGCCCCCCGAGGAGCGGGACGCCCCCCCGGCACGCGGGGTCCGCGCCAGGATCGAGTTCGGCGAGGAAGCCCCCTCGGTGGAAGAGGTCGCCGCCCTGGGAGACCGCGACGACAGTGAAGCCCACTACCTGCGCGCCATGCGCCAGGTCGCCGATGGCGATTACGAAGCGGGCCTGGATTCCCTGCTCGACCTGGTGAAGCGCGACCGGGCCTATGGGGATGACCTGGCGCGCACAACCCTGCTGCGCGTCTTCGATGCCATTGGGGCCGACCATCCCCTCACGGTGGCCTATCGCCGCAAGCTATTCGCCCTGCTCTACTGACCCACCCTCAGGCTCGGCGCCACGCCGGATGCGCCTTCGGCTTATCCTGCCTACGACCGCTTCAGGTACCGTAGGCCTGGTAAGCAAAAGCGCACCAGGCGTTGTCATCATGGCGAGGCCAGCACGCCGTCGAGGCGGGCCAGTGCGGCCGCCAGCTGGGTGGCCGTGGTGCCGAAGTTGAGGCGGGCGAATCCCGGCCAGCCGAAGGCGGCGCCATCGGAGAGCGCCACCCCGACCAGCTCCAGCAGCGCCTGGGTGGGGGAAGTACTCGCTTTCGACAGCCCCTGGGCCTCGCGCAGGTCCAGCCAGGCCAGGTAGGTCGACTCAGGGGCCGCCATGGCCACCCCCGGCCACTGCGCCACCCGCTCGGCCAGGACGTCCCGGTGTCCACGCAGCACCTCAAGCAGCGCGCGGCGCCAGGGGTCGCCATCAGCGTAGGCCGCCTCGGCGGCGACCAGTCCGAGTACATTGCCGTCGGGTTGCAGCCCCTTGGCCATGGCGGTGAATCGCCGACGCAGGCCGGCATCCGGGATCACCGCGCAGGCCGTGGTCAGTCCCGCCAGGTTGAAGGTCTTCGACGGCGCCCATAGCGTCAGGGTACGTTCCGCCAGCTCGGGAAAGGCAGCCGCCAGGGGCCGATGCCGTGCGCCCTCGTCGAGCCGCAGGTCACAGTGCAACTCGTCGGAGACCACCAGGAGGTCGTGGCGCGCTACCAGTTCGGCGAGCCCGGCCAGCTCCTGCCTGGACCAGACCCGTCCGGTGGGGTTGTGGGGCTGGCACCAGAGCAGGAGTCGGGTTTGCGGGGTAATGGCGGCGTCCAGGGCATCGAGATCCAGCTGCCAGGGCTGACCCGGAGCGGCCGGTTCCCGCAGCGCCGCTTGCTGAGGCAGACGGCCGGTGCGCTCGGCCACCTTGAGGAAGGGCGGATAGATGGGTGTGACCGTCAATACGCCGTCTCCCGGCTCGGTCAGTGCCAGGCTGGCCAAGTGCAGTGCCGGCACGACTCCCGGCAACCAGCACTGCCAGTCAGGATGGATCTCCCAGCCATAGTACTCGGCACTCCAGGCGCCGAGTGTGTGTCGCAGCGAATCCGGCACCAGGCCATAGCCGAAGACGCCATGATCGACCCTGTCATGCAGGGCCCTGATCACCGCCGGCGGGGAAGCGAAATCCATATCGGCGACCCACAGCGGCAGCACGTCCTGCGCGTAGCGATGCCATTTCTGGGAAGGCCAGCCACCCCGGGGATGGCGGCGCTCCACGGCTGTGGCAAAATCGAATTCCATGTACATTCCTCGAGCGTCCATCAACGGACAGGACATCCGCCAGATGATCGAAACCATGCCGCAAAGCGGCTTCTATGCCAAGGTGCGCCGCGGCCTGCCTGCCCTGATCGATCAGTGGCGACGCCTGGGCCAGGGCGATGCGGACCGCCTGGCCCTGCTGCTGGCCGAGACCGCCAGGGTCGCCAAGCTCGGCGACCCCGACGCCACCCCGAATGGCGAGACCCTCGCGGCCTGGAGTGAACCGGGCGCCGGCGATGAGGTTCCCCTCTGGGCGGCACGCACCGCGACCTTCCTGCTGGTACAGATGCCCGCACGACCCGTGCCTACCGGTGATGACGAAGCCTGTGCCTGGGCGTACTGCTGGCTGCGCAACCGTGAGTTCGATGACGTTACCGCCGCCGAACACGCCCTGCCCGAGCATCTGCGCGAACCGATGAACGAGGCGCTCGAGGCCGCCTGGACGGACCGCCAGGGGCTGAGGCTGGTATAGGAGCCCTAAGACGCATGACACCGGCAGTCAAGATACTCGAAGAGGCCCGGGTCGACTTCTCGCTGACGACCTACGAGCATGATCCCCGATCCCCCGCCTATGGCGAGGAGGCGGCAAGCGTGCTGGGGCTCTCGCCGAAGGAGGTCTTCAAGACCCTGCTGGCAAGACTCGATGACGGCCGCCTGGTGGTGGCGATCGTGCCGGTGAGCGCTCAGCTGGATCTAAAGGCACTGGCGAAGGCGGCCGGGGGCCGCAAGGCCAGGCTCGCCGATGCCAATGACGCCGAACGAGCCACGGGGTATGTGATCGGGGGCATCAGCCCGTTGGGGCAGAAGCACTGCCTGCCGACCTTCCTGGATGCCAGCGCCGAAGACCTCGCCGTGATCCATGTCAGTGGCGGGCGTCGCGGTCTCGAGATCTCCCTGGCTCCCGACGATCTGGTTCACCTCGTCCAGGCGCGTCTGGCACCACTCGCGCGCCATTGAAGCGAGCCGAATCGCCCCTCGGGCTGTCATAAGTTAGTGTCAGCTATTCCGCAGGGCCGTCCCTCCACAGGAGCCTCATGGCCATCCGCTACAACCTCTGGCTCGACCCAGACAATGTTGCCCAGCATCGCGCCGTGGAAGCGGATCTGATCCGTTACTTCATGGAGCGCTTTGCCGACTATCCCCATATCCGCTTGTTTGGTGCCGATCCCTACGATTATGATGCGCCGTTCAACCGACTCCATGACGTCCTGATGGCCAGGGCAGGCGAGTACTGCGAACGGCAGTGGCGTTATGCGCCGACGCCAGAGCAGCTGACTCGCGCCTTCTTCCTGGCCGTCAGTCGTTCGAACAAGTTTGTACGGGACTCTCCGGATGGTAATCCAGACCGATCAGATACCTGACGCGCGACAGTTGGACATCATCACCGAGCAACTGGGCCGCAAGCCGAGGGGCATCGTGGCCATCGCGGCCGTCGATCACCGGGGAATTCCCCTGGTGCTGCGCATGGCGCCCCTCGTCGATGGCAGACCCTTCCCGACCCTCTACTGGCTGAGTTCGGAACGCCTCAAGGTGGAGATCTCGCATATCGAGGCCGTCGGAGTGATCAAGCAGCTCGAGGCCCGCCTGCAGAACGATCCCAATTTCCTCGAGGCCTATCACCAGAGTCACCGCGACTACATCGAGACTCGCCGGCACTTCATGACCGATGCCCAACGGGAGGAGATACAGCGGCTGGGCTATGCATCGGTGTTCAGCACGCGGGGCATCGGTGGCATCGGCAACTGGGACCAGGTCCGCTGCCTGCATACCCAGTATGCCCACCATCTCTGCGGCCACAATGTGATCGGTCAGTGGCTGGACGCCGAATATGGCGTCGCGGATTGTCTGGCCTGACCTCACCTCCTCAGGCGTCGGCTGATACCATGTCGGTCCCGCCAAGGAGGAAAGCATGTCGAGTTTCTGCGTCTACCTGGGCTCACGAGACGGTCGTGATCCTCTGTTCATCGAGGCGGCACGCCGCTTCGGCACCCATCTCTCTCGCCGGGGCCATACGCTGGTCTATGGAGGCGCGCGCATCGGCATGATGGGCGCCCTGGCCGATGCCGTTCTCGCCGAGGGCGGCGAGGCCATCGGTGTGATGCCCGACCACCTGGTGGAGCGCGAGCAGGCACACCGTGGCCTTACCCGACTGATCCGGGTCAACAACATGCATGAGCGCAAGGCCACGATGGCCGCCCATGCAGACGCCTTCGTCGTGCTGCCGGGTGGCATCGGCACCCTGGAAGAGTTCTTCGAGGCCTGGACCTGGCACTACCTGGGACTCCACGAGAAGCCTATCGGCCTACTGGATACCAACGGGTTCTATGCGCCCCTGCTGCGCTTCCTGGACAGCACCGTGGCGCATGGTTTCCTGAACGGCCATACCCGTTCCGAACTGATCGACGCCACGGATCCGGTCGACTTGCTGGACAGCCTCGAAGGCCGACTGGCCCGACTCTTCAGCACCTGATCGATCGCGCTCTAGCCGGTAAGTCCAAGGGTACGCTGGTAGGTCAATTGAAGCAGTCGGGCATCATCGCCGGCACGGTGGCGATGGATGCCGACTTCCTCGATCAGGGTTTCCTTGGTGAGACTCCACAGTTCCTGCTGGCGCTCGGTGAGCAGGATCCGCAACGCCTCCAGACGAAAGGCCGGCAGCATGCCGGCATGATGGAAGAGCAGAGACAGCCAGGTATTGTCGTAGCCCCAGCTGTCGCTATAGGCGATACCGGTTTCCCCCAACTCGTCGTTGAGCCAGCGGGCCACCTGCCGCAGCGGGTACCCCTCACGCTGCAGGCGCCCCCGGGATATGCCATGCAGCAGTTCTGCCTTGGGATCCCAATGGACCCATTCGGGCAGGGGCTGAACGAGAAAGGCACAGGTGCTGCCGTCGGCCCTGGCGATACCCACCTCGATGGGGTAACTGCCACGCCCGAATCCGGACGCCTCGATATCCAGCACTGTCGGTAGCGTCACGGGAAGGCAGATCCTCGGGGTTGGCAACGAAGCGGCATGGGTAGCCTTAGTGTCGCGTTTCGGTATCGCCGCTGTCCAGTTGGTCGAGTAGCCCCGCTTGCCGGTCCGCCAGGCGCTGCCAGTGCGCTGCGCGTTCGGCATCCATCCCCAGGCCGAGTTGCCCCTTTTCATAGGCCCTGGCGAGACGCGTCGCTGCCAGGGGATGACCGGCTTCACCCGCTCGGGCATACCAGGTCACGGCATGATCATCACGCTGCGGATAGAGGGCATAGCCGTGCTCGTAGATCTCGCCCGCCTGATACTGGGCCCGAGGGTCGCCCCCATGGGCCGCCTCGAGGACATAGCGCGCGCCGCGAGCCTTTTCCTGCGGCGTGGCGCCACGGTGGTAGAGCATGTGGCCATAGAGTGACATGGCGTCTGGGTGCCCGGCATCGGCGCAATGCCGGAAGAGCCTGAGGGTCAACCGCTGAGTCCGAGGGGAACGGGGCAACCAATGGGTATGAAACAACTGTTCTGCCAGACGGTATTCGAGCTGGGTCAACAGCGATGATGCCTGGGACATGGCAAACCACCCTGGTCCGGTAATCGCAGGCCGACGCCGAGCACCATCCTGTACGCTGCGCCGCTGCATCCTGAAACGATTGATCCCCGGGACTCCGCCGGGGTAACGGTGGGCAAGCATACGCTCGCCCAGACGACGACTCAACCCTCGCATTTGCCGTCGCGGCGATGCTGTCGCTACTATGCCGACTCCATCTCAACAGACCCTCTCGGGAGCGACCCATGCAGACGCGAAAGCTTGGCAATACCGGCATCAAGGTCAGCCGGCTCTGCCTCGGCACCATGACCTTCGGTGAACAGAATACCGAGGCCGACGCCCATGAACAGCTCGACAGGGCCGTGGCCTTCGGTATCGATTTCATCGATACCGCCGAGATGTACCCGGTCCCTCCGAAGGCCGAGACCCAGGGACGCACCGAAGCCTATATCGGCAGCTGGCTCAAGCATCGCGGTTCCCGGGATGACGTCATCATCGCCACCAAGGCGGCAGGTCCCGGGCTGGAGCATATTCGTGGTGGCCCTCGCCTGACTCGCGACCACCTTCAGCGGGCCGTCGATGCGAGCCTCGAACGCCTGCAGACCGACTATATCGACCTCTACCAATTGCACTGGCCGGACAGGAAAACCAACTTCTTCGGCAAGCTCGGCTATGTGCACGATGAGGAAGAAGACACAACGCCACTGGAGGAAACCCTCTCGGCATTGGGAGAACTGGTGACCGCGGGAAAGATCCGCGCCATCGGCCTATCGAACGACACGCCCTGGGGTGTCATGCACGCCCTTCGATTGGCAGAGTCCATGGGGCTTCCCAGGGCGGCATCCATACAGAACCCCTATAACCTGCTCAATCGCACCTTCGAGGTCGGGCTGGCTGAAATCGCTCACCGGGAGGATGTCGGTCTACTGGCCTATTCACCGCTGGCCTTCGGCATGCTCTCCGGCAAGTACCTGAATGGTGCCCGCCCCGCCGGTGCCCGTCTGACCCTGTTCGAGCGTTTTCAGCGCTACACCAACCCGCTGGCCGGGGAGGCGACCGCCGCCTACGTTCGGATCGCCCGCGACCATGGTCTGGATCCCGCCCAGATGGCACTGGCCTTCGTTAACTCACGCGGCTTCCTTACCAGCAACATCATCGGCGCCACCACCATGGCGCAGTTGGAGGACAACCTGGCGAGCGAGTCGCTCAAGCTGGACCCATCGGTACTCGACGCCATCGATGAGGTGCATCGGCGCATTCCCAACCCCTGCCCCTGAGCACCCTTGCCGGAAGCTCTGACAAGCCGCTGGGGCTATCGTCGCGATAGTCCCGGTGCCACGGCGCCCTTGATATACTCACGGCCATCCCACGTTCCTCACAGGAGAGCCCCATGCTGAGCGTGATCTCGCCCGCCAAGACGCTCGATTTCGAGACACCAGCGTCCACGACGCTGTATTCCCAGCCTGACCACCTCTCCCATAGTCAGGCCCTGATCGATATCCTGCGCGACTACTCGCCGCAACAACTAAGTGAGCTGATGGGCATCAGCGACAAGCTGGCCGGCCTCAACGCGGCGCGTTTCGCGGAATGGTCCACTCCCTTCACGCCGAAGAATGCCAAGCAAGCGGCCCAGGCCTTTCAGGGTGACGTCTATGTGGGCCTCGGCGCTGACACCTTCATCGATGATGACAATGCCTTCGCCCAGAAGCATCTACGCATATTGTCGGGACTCTATGGCCTGCTGCGACCTCTCGACCTGATTCAGCCCTACCGTCTGGAAATGGGTACCCGACTCGAGAACCCCTGCGGCCGCGACCTCTATGCCTTCTGGAAGGATACCCTGACAACGGAGCTCGACCGCGCCGTGGCCACCAGTGGCACGCCGATTCTGGTCAACCTGGCCTCCAACGAATATTTCAAGGCCATCGACACCCGCAAGCTCGAGTCGCGAGTGATCACGCCGGTGTTCAAGGATGAAAAGAACGGCAAGTTCAAGATCATCAGCTTCTATGCCAAGAAGGCACGTGGCCTCATGGCCGCCTGGCTGATTCGGCAGCGCATCGATGATGCCGAGGGTCTGAAGGACTTCAATGTGGCGGGCTACGCCTATGATGCCGCCCTGTCGGAGGGCGACTCCTTGGTCTTCACCCGGGCCGAAGGTACCGCCTGAACTCCCTCGACGCCGGATGCGCCTTGGGCTTATCCGGCCTACGGCCCGCGGGCGGTAGCTCACCCGGGTAGGCCCGGTAAGCGCACCGGGCAGATGCCCGGCGATGACACGCTATGAAAACACCAGGGGGCGCGCCGAGCGGCCCTTGAGAAAGTTGCGGTGGGCCTGCTTGAAGCGCGCGTCGTCACAGCGATTCAACCATTCGTACGCCACCATGTCGGCACTCACCGGCACGGCACCGGCCTGCGCCATCCGCTCCCGTGCCAATCGTGCCTCCGCCACCCGTCGGCTGGCCGTGGCCTCCACCAGCCAATAGACCTCGTATCCCGCCTCCAGCAACCCAAGGCCAGTCTGCATCACGCAGATATGGGCTTCGGCCCCACACAGAATGACCTGCTGCCTGCCGCTCTCGGCGAGGGCCGCGGCGAAGTCCGGTTCGTCATGGGCGCCGAAATGTACCTTCTGCCACAGCCGATGACCCGGCAAAGCCTCGAGCAACTTAGGTTCACTGCCGCCCAGGGCCTCGGGATATTGTTCGGTAACCCATACCGGCACTTCCAGGGAGCCAGCCAGGGCGCCCAACCAGGCGGCTTCCTTGACGGCCTGATCGCCGTTTGCCACGACAGGGAGCAGACCCGCCTGCAGGTCGACGATGACCATCAGGCTCTTGTCATGTACGAGTCGCATCGCAGACCATTCCTCTCGTTTCTTTGCACAGGAAGAAACAGCTTAGCCCCTTCCCGGGTCTCGATTGAAGGCTTATCGATGACACCTAGTTATTCTCGGCGGCATCCTGAATGGATTCCCCCATCTTCTCGACTTCGTCACCGACATCTTCCATGGCCTCGTCGATGTTCTTGCCCGCCTCCTCGGCCGGCCCTGCTTCGTCCTGGCACGCCATCAAGCCGCCCAGCATGAGCATAACGACCATCGCCAGGCCCAGAACCCTGAGAATACGCGTCTTGACTGTCATATCACCTCCCGACGTTATCTTGAATTTCCCACAACGCAAAAAACCCCAGTCTCTAATGAGACTGGGGGATTCGGTATAGGTGCCTGACGATGACCTACTCTCGCATGGGGAAGCCCCACACTACCATCGGCGCTGAGCGGTTTCACTACTGAGTTCGGCATGGATCAGGTGGTTCCCACTCGCTGTGGTCGTCAGG
>JAGXGN010000026.1 GCA_024636705.1 Halomonas sp. | reverse complement strand
GGGTTCACAGCGCCCCCTCGCAGGCCTGTCGCCGGATCAGCCGAGGAGCGGGCAGGCGACGAATCTCGCTGTCAGAGCTGCTTGATTTCGATGCCCAATGGCTCCCGCGACGCACCGGCTTGCTCCAGGCGCTTCAGGTAGTCCGCCCAGTTGGCTTCACGGTCGCGTATCAGGTCATGCAGGTAGTCCCAACTGAAGAGGCCGCTGTCGTGGCCATCGTCGAAGTGAAGCTTGAGCGCATAGCGACCGGCCCGGCTGATGTCCTTCAGGCCGACATCCTTCTTGCCGACCTGCAGGGTGGCAGTGTCGCGACCGTGGCCACGAACCTCGGCGGAGGGCGAGAAGACCCTCAGGTACTCCACCGACAGCCGATAGGACTCGTCCTCGGCGTAGGTGAGCTCGAGTTCGCGCTCGTGCTTGTGGTAATGCACCTTGATGGGGATCGGGGCAGTCATGGGCTGGCTCCTAGAGAATATACCGCGACAGGTCCTCGTCCATCGCCAGTTCGCCGAGCTGGGACTCCACATAGGCGGCGTCGATGGTCAGTGGGCTGCCGATGTCGGCACCCCTGAAGGAGGCTTCCTCGAGGAGGCGCTCCATCACGGTATGCAACCGGCGTGCACCGATGTTCTCGGTGCCCTCGTTGACCTTCCAGGCGATCTCGGCGATGCGCTGGATGCCGTCCTCGGTGAAGGAGATATCCAGCCCTTCGGTGGCCAGGAGGGCCTGGTATTGTCGCGTCAGCGAGGCGGAGGGCTCGGTAAGGATGCGCTTGAAGTCATCGCTGGACAGGGCATTGAGCTCGACGCGGATCGGCAGCCGTCCCTGCAGCTCGGGGATCAGATCCGAGGGGCGCGACAGGTGAAAGGCCCCGGAGGCGATGAAGAGGATGTGATCGGTCTTGACCATGCCGTGCTTGGTGGACACCGTAGACCCCTCGATCAACGGCAGCAGGTCACGCTGGACGCCTTCGCGGGAGACCTCGCCCCCGCTGGACTGGCCGCTGCCCTTGGTGACCTTGTCGATCTCGTCGAGGAAGACGATGCCGTGCTGTTCCACCGCCTCGATGGCGCGATGCTTGATCTCTTCCTCGTTAACCAACTTGGCGGCCTCCTCGTCGCGCAGCAGGGCGAAGGCATCTCTAACCGCGACGCGGCGGGTCTCGGTCTTCTGCTTGCCCATGCCGGCGAAGAGGCTCTGCAGCTGGCTGGTCATCTCCTCCATGCCCGGCGGGGTCATGATGTCGATGCCCGACCCCTGGGGCGTGATCTCGATGTCGATCTCCTTGTCATCGAGCTGGCCCTCCCTGAGCTTCTTGCGGAAGACCTGGCGGGTCGAGCCGTCCTGGCGCGGCTGATCTTCCTGACCGCGAGGCGGCGGCAGCAGGGCGTCGAGGATACGGTCCTCGGCGGCATCCTCGGCACGGTGGCCCACCTCTTGCTTGGCCTGCTCACGCACCAGCTTGATCGCCGCTTCGGTCAGGTCACGAATGATCGAATCCACGTCGCGGCCGACATAGCCCACCTCGGTGAACTTCGTCGCCTCGACCTTGATGAAGGGCGCGCGGGCGAGCTTCGCCAGGCGGCGGGCGATCTCGGTCTTGCCGACGCCGGTGGGACCGATCATCAGGATGTTCTTGGGCGTCACCTCGTGGCGCAGGTCGTCCTCGAGCTGCATGCGCCGCCAGCGGTTGCGCAGGGCGACGGCCACGGCGCGCTTGGCGTCCTGCTGGCCGATGATGAACTGATCCAGGGCGTGGACGATCTCGCGGGGGGTCATCTGGGTCATGATCAGAGCTCTTCCAGGGTGACGTTGTGATTGGTGAAGACACAGATGTCGGCGGCGATGGCCAGGGACTTCTCGGTGATCTCCCGGGCCGAGAGGTCGGTGTTCTCGAGCAGGGCGCGGGCCGCGGCCTCGGCGAAGTTGCCACCTGAGCCGATGGCGATGATGCCACGCTCGGGCTCCACCACATCGCCGTTGCCGGTGATGATCAGCGAGGCATCCTTGTTGGCGACCGCGAGCAGGGCTTCCAGGCGTCGCAGCGCACGGTCGGTGCGCCAGTCCTTGGCGAGTTCCACCGCCGCCTTGACCAGGTTGCCCTGATACTTCTCCAACTGCGCCTCGAAACGCTCGAAGAGGGTGAAGGCATCGGCGGTGCCACCGGCGAAGCCGGCGAGTACCTCGCCGCGATAGAGGCGGCGTACCTTGCTGGCATTACCCTTCATCACGGTATTGCCCAGGGATACCTGGCCGTCACCGGCCAATGCGACCTGGTTACCGCGGCGCACGGAAACGATCGTGGTCATGGAGGGGACTCCTTGGGGGAGCGGACGGCTCCCGATGACTGTCGGCGCCGCGGGCTGACCCGGACACCGCTGAATGCGTTCTCAAGGAAGTGTGGGCGCGTTGTGCACAATTCAACCACGGGGGCGGAATGCCTAGTTCTGCAGCCGGATCAGCAGTGGCTCTATCCCCTGGGTGATCATCAGGTCCTGGGCACGATTCAACTCGCGGTTGTCCTCGTAGGGGCCGACCTGGACGCGATGCCAGGTTTCGCCACCCGAGGTCTGAACCCGGCTGATCTGTGCGACCAGGCTGAGATTGCGCAGGCGCTGGCTGAGTTGCTGGGCATCACCTTGCTCGCGGAAGGAGGCGGCCTGGAGCATGTAGCGGTTGCCATCCGATGCCTGGGGGCTCGACTGGGCGGTGGCGGGTTCGCTGGGCGCGACGGGTCGCAGGTTGGCGGCGATAACACGGGCGATGGGATCATCGACCGCCGTCGGCTCGACCTCGTCATCCGCCTCGCTGGATGGCGCCGGCGGACGGGCGGTGGAGGCGGGCATTTCGCTTCGCGGGGCAATGACCTCGGTTTCCGGCAGCAGGGTATAGAACTCGAAGGTCGGCATTCGCGGCTCATCGGCGGCGGGCGCGGCCGATGAGGGTGACGCCGACTCTTCGGTCGGTGCCGGCCTGGGCAGCAGGTTGGCCAGGGGGGAATCCTCTCCCGTCTGCCAGGGCGCCGTACCATTCTGATGCTGGGCGAGCAGGAAGCCGGCCACCAGGCCGACGATGCCCCACAGCCAGCCGGGCGGCCCACGGCGGCGGGAGGCGGTGCTGCGACGTCGGCTGGCGGCGGTGGCGCCACGTTTCTTCGGAGCGGGTCGAGCCATGGCTTACATCTCCTCGGGAGCGCTGACGCCCATCAGGTCGAGACCGTTGCGCAGTACCTGGCGAGTCGCCAGTCCCAGAGCCAGGCGTGCGTTGCGTAGCTCGCTGTCCTCGACCATCACCTTCACGGCGTTGTAGCAGGTGTGGAAGTCGGCAGCCAGGTCGAGCAGGTACTGGGCGACCTGCTGTGGTTCCCGGGCGCCGGCGGCACGCTCGACCACCTCGGGGTAGCGTGCCAGGCGGTTCATCAGGGCCTTTTCCTGGGCCTCGTCCAGCCTGGCCAGGTTGTCCACGGCGGTCTGGTGAGCGAAGGGCATGCCGCCGCTCTCGGCCTTGCGCAGCATGCTGCAGACTCGCGCATGGGCATATTGCACGTAATAGACCGGGTTGTCGTTGGACTGAGAGCGCGCCAGGTCGATATCGAAGGTGAGCTGTGAGTCGGCCTTGCGAGCGGACAGGAAGAAGCGCGTGGCGTCGCAACCGACTTCGTCGATCAGGTCGCGAATCGTCACGTAACTGCCCGCCCGCTTGGAAAGCTTCACCTCGACGCCGGAGCGGGTCACCATCACCATCTGGTGGAGCACATAGTCGGGCCAGCCCCGGGGTATGCCGAGCTCGAGGGCCTGGAGGCCCGCCCGCACCCGGGTCACGGTGGAGTGATGGTCGGCGCCCTGCTCGTTGACCACGGTGGTGAAGCCGCGTTGCCACTTGTCCAGGTGGTAGGCCACATCCGGCAGGAAATAGGTGTAGCTGCCGTCCGACTTGCGCATGACGCGGTCCTTGTCGTCGCCGAAGTCCGTGGTACGCAGCCAGAGGGCATTTTCCGCTTCATAGGTATGGCCGGCATCGATCAGACGCGCCACGGTGGCCTCGACCTTGCCGTCCTCGTAGAGCGAGGATTCCAGGAAGTAGACGTCGAATTCGACGCCGAAGGCACGCAGGTCCAGGTCCTGTTCGCGACGCAGATAGGCCACGGCGAACGCCTGGATGGCCTGAAGGTCGTCCGGGTCCCCCTTGGCGGTAACGTGACGGTCGTCGGCGTCGACCCTCTCGCCGGCGAGGTAGGCGTTGGCGACGTCGATGATGTAACCGCCACGGTAGCCATCCGCCGGCCAGGCATCGTCACCCGGATCGATCCCCTTCACCCGGGCCTGTACCGAGAGGGTCAGGTTGGTGATCTGGGCGCCGGCATCGTTGTAGTAGAACTCCCGGGTGACATCGTATCCGGTCGCTTCCAGCAGGCGGCAGATGCAGTCCCCGATGGCGGCTCCCCGGCCATGACCGACATGCAATGGACCCGTGGGGTTGGCGGAGACGAATTCCACCTGAACCCTGTGTCCCTGCCCGGTCAGGCTGCGTCCGAAGGTGTCGCCAGCGTCGAGCACCCGTCTGACCACCTGGGCGGCGGCATCGGTGGCGGCGAAGAAGTTGACGAAGCCCGGACCGGCGATCTCTACCCGGCTCACCGCGTCGCTCGCCGGCAGGGCGGCCACCAGCGACTCCGCCAGGTCTCGCGGTTTTCTTCCCGCGGGCTTGGCCAGCATCAGCGCCAGGTTGGTGGCATAGTCGCCGTGGGACTTGTCCCGGGTCGGGTCGACCTTGATGTCGGGCCTGAGGTCGGCGGGCACGATGCCCTGCTGCTTGAGGCTGTCGAGGGCGCCCTGGAGTAGCGCAGAGATGGTGTCTTTCATGAAGCTCAGGTGTCCTGTGGTTCGATTTGCCATCGGTTTGCGCTTGGCATAGCGCTCTATTATCGGCAATCGGGAGCGGGCTTTAAACCCTGGTGTTCAGGCCAGTGTCTGGGGATCGATATCCACGGACCAGCGGACACGCCTTGCCTCGGGTGCCGCCTCGAGCCAGGCGATCAGTTGCGACACGGCCTCGTGCAGCTGGCTTCGTCGGTCGGCGGCGAGCATGAGTTGCAGGTGGTAACGATTCTGGCGACGTTCCATGGGGGCCGGTACCGGTCCCAGGCAGTCCACCGCCAGGTCCTGCTCGCGGATTCGCGGGCGCAGGAAATCGGCCGCGAGGCTGCCCAGCGCCTCGGCGGTCTCCGCTCGCGGGCTTTCCAGGCGAAGCAGGGCGAGGAAGCGAAAGGGGGGGAGATGGGCGATGCGGCGTTCGTCGAGCAACTGGTCGGCGAGTGCCTCGTAGCCCCGTTCGGCGAGGATGACGAGATGGGGGTCATCGCCATGCAGGGTCTGTACCAGGACCCGACCCGGGTGGCTGGCACGGCCGGCACGGCCGGCGACCTGAATGAGCAGCTGGGCGGTGTGTTCCAGGGCCCGGAAGTCGCTGGCGTAGAGGCCGCCATCGGCATTGACGACCACCACCAGGGTGACATGAGGGAGATGATGGCCCTTGGCCAGCATCTGAGTGCCGACCAGCAGGCAGGGGTCACCACGCCTCACCTCGGTGAGGATCTGTTCGAAGGCGTCCCGGCGTCGTGTGCTGTCACGATCGATACGATGCACGGGCACGGCGGGGAAGAGCGCCGCCAGGGTCTCCTCGGTGCGCTCGGTACCGCTGCCCAGGGGGCGAAGGTCGCCGCTGGCGCAGGTCGGACAGGCGTCCGGCAGAGCCCGGCGACGGTCGCAGTGGTGACAGGCGAGCAATGGCGGCTGGCGATGCAGGGTCATGCGCGCATCGCAGTGATCGCATTCGGCCAGCCAGCCACAGGCCTGGCAGGCCAGGGTGGGGGCGAAACCACGGCGGTTGATGAAGACCAGCACCTGGTGGCCGGCGGAGAGCGTCTCGCGGATCGTCTCGATCACCGGTGGAATCAGGCCCCCCTGACGAGGGCGGCCACGCATATCGACCAGCTCGAGATGGGCCGGGGCATGGCGGCTGGCACGGCGCGTTAGGCGCAGGTGTCGCCAGTCACCGCGACGAACCCGGGCGAGGCTCTCTAGCGAAGGCGTGGCGCTGCCCAGTACCAGGGGAATGCCGTGGTGGTGTGCCAGGGCCACGGCCAGGTCGCGGGCGTGATAGCGCAGCCCGTCCTGCTGCTTGAAGGAGCCGTCGTGTTCCTCGTCGACGATGATGGCGCCGGGTCGTGCCAAGGGCGTGAAGATCGCCGACCGAGTCCCTATCACGATGGGGGCCCGACCGCTGGCGGCAGCCTCCCAGGCATCCAGCCGTTCATGATCGGTGAGTCCCGAATGCAGGGCCACCACCGGTGCCCGGAAGCGCTGGCGGAAGCGGGCCAGGGTCTGGGGGGTCAGTCCTATCTCGGGTACCAGAATCAGGGCCTGCAGGCCTCGCCTGACCACGTCCTCGATGAGTTGGAGGTAGACCTCCGTCTTGCCGCTGCCGGTGACGCCTTCGAGCAGGCAAGGATGAAAGGCGTCCAGCCGTTCATGAATCGCGGCCAGCGCCGTCGCCTGTTCGGCATTCAGGGGGAGGGCGGGTTCGGCGAGCAGGCGTTCATTGCGTCCTCGCCACTGGGCCGTCAGGGGTTCTTCGTTGCAGGTGATCAGCCCCTTGTCGGACAGCGCATGCAACTGCTCTCGGGAGAATGACTGGGCAAGGATGGCATGGCTGATCAGGCCATGGGGGTGCTGGCGCAGCATCGCCAGTAGCGCCGCCTGGCGAGGCGCCCGAGCGAGGCCCGGTGGGTCGTCCTGCATGCCCGTCGCCGTCACCTGCCAGCGTTGGCGGGTGCGTGCCTCCAGGGGGCGGCCCTGGCGGAGCAGTGCCGGCAAGGCCTGGTGAAGGGTGTCGCCCAGCGCATGCTGGTAATAACGGGCCGTGAAGGTGCAAAGCCACAGCCAGTCGGCCGGCAGCGGTGTCGCGTCCAGGCAGGCGTCCACGGGCTTCAGCTTGTCCATGGCGAGTTCGCTGGTATGGCGGCATTCGATGACCACGCCGACAACCTGGCGCCTGCCGAAGGGCACCTGCACCCTGAGGCCCGGCTGCCAGCCATCGGCGGGTGTTTCCCGACAGGGACGATAATCGAAGAGTCGACGCAGCGGTGAGGGCAAGGCAACGCCCAGCACTCTGGGCGAGGACGGCGGAAAACTCGGCTGACTGGGCAATTGGCCTCCGGCGTCTGCTCTGCTAGAATGTTGCGCCTTCCCGATTGACCAGGTATCGGGGACCACAACTAGACAACCTGTATGCGGTGCCTGGCACTAAGATCAGGTGGCGGCATACCGCTTCAATGAGGCTCAAGATGAAACAAGCTATCCATCCCGATTACAAGACGGTCAGTGCGACCTGCTCCTGTGGCGCCACTTTCGAAGTCGGCTCCACGGCCGGGCATGACCTCTCCCTCGACGTCTGTTCACAGTGTCATCCCTTCTATACCGGCAAGCAGAAGCAGGCGACCACCGGTGGTCGAGTCGAGCGCTTCAACAAGCGTTTCGGCGCTGCCATCAAGCGGGGTTGATCGCCGTTTCGCCTCAGCTTCGACCCAAAAAAGACCCGTCCCCTGTGGCGGGTCTTTTTTGGCTACCTTGAAAGAACATCGCGCGGCAATCGCGATCCTGGGAGAGCGCCGCTGGCATGGAATTTCCGTGAAATACGCGCAAATTGAGGAATGGAAAATTTTTCTATAAACTCAAATTTCCACTTTGTCTCACCAGACCGGACCGAGAGTCATGACTGACGCAAGACAGGCAGCCCTGGATTATCACGCCAAACCCATCCCCGGAAAGCTGTCGGTTGAGCTGACCAAGCCCACTGCCACGTTTCGGGATCTCTCCCTCGCTTACAGCCCGGGCGTCGCCGAGCCGGTACGGGAGATCGCCCGTGACCCGGAAAATGCCTATCGCTACACGGGCAAGGGCAACCTGGTGGCGGTGATCACGGACGGCAGTGCCATCCTGGGGCTCGGCAATCTCGGACCCCTGGCGAGCAAGCCGGTGATGGAAGGCAAGGGCGTGCTGTTCAAGTGTTTCGCCGGCATCAACTCGGTGGATATCGAAGTCAACGCCGAGAGCCCCCAGGCCTTCATCGATACCGTGGCTCGCATTGCCGATACCTGGGGGGGGATCAATCTCGAGGACATCAAGGCCCCGGAGTGTTTCGAGATCGAGCAGGCGTTGATCGAACGCTGCAATATCCCGGTCTTCCATGATGACCAGCATGGCACGGCCATCGTCACCGCCGCCGGCATGCTCAATGCCCTGGACATTGCCGGCAAGACACTGGAAGAGGCAAGGATCGTCTGCATGGGTGCCGGTGCGGCCGCCATCGCCAGCATGAATCTCCTGGTGTCCTGCGGCGCCCGCCCCGACAACCTGGTGATGCTCGATCGCAAGGGCGTGATCCACACGGGTCGCGAGGATCTCAACCAGTACAAGGCCATCTTCGCCGTCGAGACCGACAAGCGTACGCTCGACGATGCCATCGAAGGTGCCGATGTGTTCATCGGGCTGTCCGGTCCGGGGCTGATGTCTGCCGATCATATCCGCAAGATGGCGCCGAACCCGGTGGTCTTTGCCTGTACCAATCCTGACCCGGAGATTCATCCGGACCTGGCCCGGGAGGCGCGTCCGGACGTGATCATGGCCACCGGTCGTTCGGATTATCCCAACCAGGTCAACAATGTACTCGGGTTCCCCTTCCTGTTCCGCGGGGCCCTGGATGTACGCGCCACCCGCATCAATGAAGAGATGAAGATCGCGGCGGTCCATGCGCTCAAGGATCTGGCACGCGAACCGGTCCCTCAGGAAGTGCTGGATGCCTATGACATGGAGACCATGAGCTTCGGCCCCGACTACATCATCCCCACGCCGGTGGATGTCCGGTTGCTGGGGCGGATCACCTCGGCCGTGGCACAGGCCGCGGTGGATTCGGGCGTGGCACGCAAGCCCTATCCCTCCCACTACCCGCTCAAGACCATCGACGATGTCTATGGGCCCTGAATCGATCGCTTGACCCCTGTGGCACACCGATACGCAGACGCCGGCCCTGGGCCGGCGTCTGTCGTTCGTATCGGGCTATTTCGACCTCCGTCAGAAGATGGCCTCGTAGGCCCCGCTGCCCTGAGAGCCACTCTGCTGCTCGATCTCACTGTCGACCTGCCTCGATCTGAGGTCCGGCAGGTTGTCGGGATGGAAGATCTCGCTGATGCCGCCCTGGGATCCGTCAGGAAGGCGACGTCCGGACTGCGGATCGACCCGGGCCGTGACCAGGGCCTCGGGAGGCGCAGGCCAGGCCTCGGGCTGTCCCTCGAGAGCGGTGCCCATGAAGTCAACCCAGATCGGCAGTGCCGCCTTGGAGCCATATTCCGAGATGGATTCGTTGTTGTCCTTGCCGACCCAGACAGTGGACACCAGCTCCGTATTGTAACCGGCGAACCAGGCATCCCGCTGGTCGTTGGTGGTACCCGTCTTGCCGACGATGTCGCTGCGCTCGAGTTCCAGTGCCCCACGCCCGGTGCCATTCTCGATCACGTCCCGCAGCATGTCGCGAAGGATGTAGACCGCAATGGGGTCGGCTACGCGACGGGCCACCGGATAGAGTTTTCCATCGATTTCCACTCCGGTCTGGCCGTCGCGACAGTCCGGACAGGCCACGGTTGGCAGGGCTTCCTCGATGGCGTAGATATCGTCATTGCGTGTGATCCGCTCGATGAACCAGGGGCTTACCTTGAAGCCGCCGTTGGCCAGGATGGCGTAGGCATTGGTCATTTCCAGTGGTGTCAGGGTGGCACTGCCCAGCGCCAGTGACAGGCCCCTGGGTAGGCGCCCCTCGGCAAAGCCGAATCCCTCGAGGAAGTCGATGGTGGCATCGAGGCCTACCTGCTGAAGTACCCGGATGGTCACGAGGTTGCGTGAACGGGCCAGTGCGACCCTCAGACGGGTGGGGCCAAGGAAATCGCCACTGGAATTTACCGGGCGCCAGATTTCATTGCTGCCATCGTCAATGACCACGGGGGCATCATTGACCACGCTGGCCGCATTCAGGGTGCCGCTTTCCAGCGCGGCCAGGTAGATGAATGGCTTGAAGATCGACCCGGACTGCCGCTGGGCCTGAACCGCCCGGTTGAAGTTGCTGGCCTGGAAACTGAGCCCTCCCTGAAGGGCCAGAATGGCCCCGGTCCGCGGGTCCATTGCCACCAGAGAACCCTCTGCATCGGGGCGCTGGGAAAGCCGATAGGAGCCATCGTCTCGCTCGAGCACCCTCACCAGGTCGCCTCGATTGGCGATCTCGGAAGCCGCACCTGGCTCAGGGCCACGCGAACTCGGGCTACGGTAGGCCCGTGCCCAGCTCAGCCCCTCCCAGCCGATGGTATGAAGCTCACCGCCTCGGGTCATGACCTTCATCTCGCGACCATCGCTCTCCACCACGATGGCGGGCTGAAGTGGATCGTAGACCGGTGTGCGATCGAGTACCTGAAGCCAGTTGCTGACGTCGCTCTCGATGCCTTCGACGTATGACTGGCTGCGTTCGGCGGCCTGACGGGCGGTTTCCATGACCTCGGGGGATTCCGAGAGCTCTTCCTCCAACCCCTGCCGTTCTGTCCTCTCCTGGGCTTCCACCAGGCTCTGGGGGATATCCTGTTCTTCCGGGCCCCGCCAGCCATGGCGCGTATCGTAGGCAATCAGGCCGTTGGCCAGGGCAAGACGGGCGGTGGGTTGCAACTCACTGTCGAGGGTGGTGTGAATGCGATATCCCCCCGTATAGGCGTCGTCACCGAAGCGCTCGACGGCGTATTGTCGGGCCATTTCGGACACGTAGTCGGCATCCACTTCCAGCTGTACGACATAGCGACGGGCAGTGATGGGTGACCGGACAGCCTCCTCATAACGCGCCTGGTCGATATTGCCGAGTTCGCGCATGCGGAACAGGATCCAGTTGCGTCGAATGAGTGAACGCTCCGGATTGGTCAGGGGATTGAAGTTAGAGGGCGCCTTGGGGAGTCCGGCAATCATGGCCTTCTCGGCGAGTGTCAGTGCTTCCAGTGGACGGTCGTAGTAGGTCTCAGATGCCGCCGCGATGCCATAGGCCCGGTGGCCAAGGAAGATCTTGTTGACGTAGAGTTCGAGAATTTCCTCCTTGGTGAGGATCTGTTCCATCTGCAAGGCCAGCAGGATCTCGCGAATCTTGCGGGTGAAGGTGCGATCCAGGGTCAGGAGATAGTTGCGTGCCACCTGCATGGTGATGGTGGAGCCGCCGGTCTGGATGTCGCCCCCGCTGGAAACCAGTTCAAGGGTCGCACGGGCCAGTCCACGTGGATCGACACCGCGGTGGTCGAAGAAGTTGGCATCCTCGGCGGCCAGCAAGGCCTGAATCATTTCCTCGGGGATCTCGGCGAAATCCACCGGCCTCCGTCGTTCGTCACCGAATTCGCCGATCAGCTTGCCGTCGCTGGTGAAGATGCGCAGTGGCGTTTGCAGTTTGAAATCCTGCAATTGGCGCACGTCGGGCAGGCCTGGTGCGAAATACAGGGCCGCACCGGTAACACCCAGGGCCGTCGCTGCCATCAGCGATACGGTCAACCAGGCGACTGAAAAGAGGAGGGTTTTAAAAAACTTCATTGAAGCGAGGTATCCGTGCAGGGAACTGGAGCCGTCTGGTGGTCTGAGTGGACAGCCTTCATCATGCCGCTATTATAGGAATCTGGGTAGGGGGCTACCACCGTTGACGATTGGCGACATACCAACCCGTGTTTGATTAGGCAATTTCATGTAACCTCGAATCACAGACGGAAGATCGAGCTTCAGCTATAGTTTCTTCCCGGCAACTGAGTTAATTACACTGAGCGGCAAGCCGCAGGGAACAGGCAGAGGCGTGATATAAAATGCGATTCAAGGCCTCCGGCAGGGGATTGATCGGTGTCGATATCACCTCGGCTACCGTCAAGCTGATCGAGCTCAAGCGTGCCGGCGCTGGTTTCCAGGTCGACAGTTACGCCGTCAGGCCCCTGAGAGAGGGGGCCGTCATCGAGCGGCGGATACGCGACATGGGGGAAGTCGTCGATGCGCTCTCCCGTGCCGTGCAGCACGCCAGGCCAAATTCCCGTCTGGCCTCGGTTGCCGTTCCCCCCAGCGCGGCCATCACCAAGACACTCACCCTCCCGGCGTCTCTGAACGATGAAGAGATCGAGGCCCGCATCCAGCTTGACTCAGACAAGCATATTCCGTTTCCGTTCAGTGAAGTCGCCTTCGATTTCCAGCGTCTGGGCCTCAATGGCCGCTATGGCGACCAGCAGGACGTCCTTCTGGTCGCCTGCCGCCAGCAGGATGTCAGCCAGCTGACCGATGCGCTCCTCCAGGCGGGCCTGACGCCCGCGGCAGTCGATGTCGAGACCTTCGCCATGGAGCGGGCCTTTACCGAGCTGCGCCACCAGCTTCCTCCCGCCACTGGCGATGAGGATTGTGTGGCACTGGTGGATGTCGGCGCGACGATGAATGCCTTTCATGTCCTGCGCGAGGGACGCATCGTCTACAGCCGTGACACCGTCTTCGGGGGGCGTCAGCTCACCGACGAGATTCGCAATCGCTATGGATTGAGTCTCGAGGAGGCGGGCCTTGCCAAGAAACGGGGCGGGCTGCCCGAGGATTATCAACGCAGCGTTCTCGATCCCTTCCTCGATACCCTGGTCCAGCAGGTGGGCCGCTCGCTGCAGCTCTATTATACCGCGGGTCGCAAGCATGAAGTCCGGCGCATGATCATCGCGGGGGGCTCCAGTGTGATCCCCGGGCTTGCCGAACGCCTGGCCGAGGAGAGCGGCATGGAAGTGGTGATCGCCAATCCGCTTCAACGCATGAAGGTCAACACCCGTATCGATGTCCAGACGCTGGCGGGTGACTCCCCTGCCATGCTGACGGCATGCGGTCTGGCCATGAGGTCGCGTCCATGACCATCGAGATCAATCTGTTGCCCTGGCGTGAAGAGGTCAGGGCCCGCAACAGCAAGCGGTTTTTTGTGGCGCTCAGCCTGATGGCGCTTCTCGGCCTGGGTGGCGGTTATGGCATGTTCTGGTTATACGGGCAGCAGATCGAGGCGCAACAGCAGCGCAATGCCCACATCCAGGCGCAGAGCCGGCAGCTCGATGCCGCCATTCGCGAGATCAGTGAACTGGAAGCCATTCGTGCCACCATGATCCAGCAGATCGAGGTGTTCACCAACCTGCAGATGGGCCGTACCCAGACGGTGCACGTGTTCAACGATCTCACCACCAGCCTGATGGAAGGGGTCTACTACACGCAGTTCGGTCGTCAGGGGGATAGTCTGCGCCTTGCCGGCCTGGCCGAGGATAACGCTCAGGTCTCCGATCAGCTTCGTGCCCTGGCGGCGGCCAGTACCTTCAGTATTCCGGTGTTATCAGAGGTCGAGGCCGTCGGAGGAGGCGATAGTCGTCGCTTCAGCCTGAGCATGAGTCAGCATATGCCGACCGAGGCAAGCGCTGGTGACCAGGTTGCGTCGGGGTCCGGTAATGCACAGGAGGTGCCATGAGTCTCAAGGGCGAACTGCGCCGGCTGCGTGATCTGGACTGGCGAGAACTCGATATCAAGGAAGCCGGCGGCTGGCCCTGGTTGCTGCAGGTGATCTGCTGTCTGCTGGCGCTGGGTCTGACCTTTGCCGGCCTCCACTGGTACCTGGCGGCGCCCGAGGCCGAGAAACTGGAGACGGTCAGGGCGGAAGAGCCCCGTCTGTTGAGAGACTATCGCAGCAAGGCCAGTCAGGCCGCTAACCTGGAGGCGATGCGAGAGGAGATGCAGAGCCTCGAGGCACGCATGGCAACGCTGCGGGAAATGTTGCCGACGGGCGCCGAGATACCGTCGCTGATCGACGACATCAGTGAAACGGCCATCGAAAATCAGCTGTCCATCGATTTCATCCGTCTGCGCGGCCCGGTCTCACGGGAGTATTACATCGAGCAGCCCTTCGATATCCAGGTGCAGGGAGACTATCATCGGGTGGCCGCCTTCCTGGCGGGTGTCGCCGGTCTGCCACGCATCGTCACCCAGCATGACTTCACCCTCTCGCCGGAGGGCGGGAGTGGTCAGCGCCTGCGGCTCTCGTTGCTGGCGCGCACCTACAGCTACCGACCACCCAGTGAGGAGGCGGCGCCATGAAGAGGATGCACTGGGCGTCTAGCCTGCTGGCAGGCACGGTAATCTTCCTGACGGGCTGTGCCGATCCGCAGTTGGGCAGCCTGGATCGTGAGCTGTCGGAAATTCGCAATAATCCCGGGGAGGTCGAGCGTGTCCCCTTGCCCGAGATTCCCGACTATGCGCCGGTACCCTACGATGAAGCCGACCAACGCAGCCCCTTCCTTCCGGTAATGCCGGAAGCGGATCTGCCACCGGAAGGCTCCGATGAGATGGCGCCGGACATGTCGCGGCCACGGGAGCCCCTGGAAGCCTATGGGCTCAATGAGCTCGATCTGGTGGGTATCCTGCAGGTCGGGGGGCAGCCCTCGGCGCTGGTACGAGCGCCGGGTGGACAGGTTCATCGACTGCGCGTGGGTAACTACATGGGCAACGATTTCGGGCGTATCATCAGCATCACGAAATCCTCCGTCCAGCTGATCGAGGTAGTTCCTACGGGTAGAGGCGGTTGGGTCGAGAGAACCACGCGGCTATCCCTGGACGCTGAGTGATGGGCAGGGGCAACGGATAAGTAACGAACAACTCAAGCTACGAACAACTAAAGTAATAAACAACAGTGGATCGTCGCGCCTTGCAGGAGGTGGGCGGACCTGCAGCGGGGGGAAGGGAACAATGACCAAGATGCTGGGTGGAATCGTGACACTGTTGCTGCTGGCCGCCTCCTCGGCCGTGATGGCGGCATCGACACTTGATGCACTCGACTTCCGCCAGGGTAGTAGCGGTGAACTTGAAGTCGACCTTGGCTTCAGTGGCCCCGTGCCGGAGGTCAGGGGATACCGGCTCGACGACCCGGCTCGGCTGACGATCGACCTGATGGAGACGAGCAGTCGCCTCGGCCAACGACAATATACGGTGGGGGTCAGTGGCGTCGAACAGGTCACGGCCCTGGAGGCTGGCTCGAGGACGCGGCTGGTCTTCGACCTGGCTGGGCCGCTGCCCTACAACACCCGCCAGCAGGGTAACCGGTTGCTGCTGTCCATTGGCGGTGGTGCCGGCGTCCAAGGCGCGTCCGCACCCCAGGTGCCTCAGGCCACTACCCAACCGGCAAGGGCTTCCACCCCAGCGCCGGCCCCGGCCGCCAGCATGGGCCCGAGCGTGGAAAACATCGACTTTCGCCGGGGTCAAGATGGTGCGGGTCGGCTGATCGTGACCTTCGACCGTGCCGGGGTGGATGCCAGGGTGAGTGAGAGCGGGCGCAATCGCATCACGGCCGAGTTGCGCGGTGTGGAACTGCCGGCCTCCCTCGATCAGGTCTATGACGTCAGCGACTTCGGTACCCCCCTGCGTCGAATCACCCCCCGCGTGGGCCGTGACGGGGTGACCCTGGACATCGAGGGTAGCGGCAACTACGCGATGCTCTCGACCCTGAGCGGCCGACAGCTGACCATCGAGGCCCAGCCCATTACCGAAGCCGAGCGTGAGCGACGTGTCCGGGACGAGTTCCCCTATACCGGCGAGCGTATCACCCTGAATTTCCAGGATATCGAGGTGCGGGCGGTCCTGGCGATCATCGCCGATTTCACCGGCCTTAACCTGGTGGCCAGCGACAGCGTCACCGGCCGGGTGACCCTGAACCTCGACAATGTGCCCTGGGACCAGGCCCTGGACCTGGTGCTCAGGAGTCATGGCCTGGCCAGCCGCCAGGAGGGTAACGTCATCGTGGTGGCGCCGGCTGCCGAGTTGGCGCAGATGGAGCGTCAGGAGCTCGAAGCACGCGAGCAGATGGAGGTCCTGGCGCCGCTGACGACGGAATATATAGAGGTGAAGTATGCTCAAGCCGCTGACTTGGCAGCGCTGTTGCGCGGTGGTGAAGGGTTCGGGCTGCTGACCGAGAGAGGTCGCGTTGCAGTAGATGCGCGTACTAATACTCTCCTGGTTCAAGATACCGCGGACCAGATCGACGAGATCATCGATACTCTCGACCAGTTGGATGTGGGCGTTCGTCAGGTGCAGATCGAGGCGCGTATTGTTATCGCCGGAACCAGTACTTCCCGCGAGCTAGGAGTTAACTGGGGCGCCTCTTCGCCGGATCGTCGCGCGGGTGGTCGGCTGGACCTGGGCGGTGCCTCTGATGGCACGCCAATCTCCGGCCTTGGCGGCCTGGCCGTGGACTTTGGCTCCACCGAGCGCGGCGTAGGTGGCATGACCAGCTTCGCCTTTGGCTATCTCTCCGGCGATATCCTCCTCGATCTGGAGCTGCGCGCCCTGGAGAGCGAGGGCAAAAGCTATACCATCTCCCAGCCCAGGGTGATCACCGCCAACCAGAGCACCGCAATCATCAAGCAGGGCCAGGAGCGGGCCTATCGCGAGGCGGCGTCCAGCGGCGCTTCGGCCGTGTCGTTCAAGGAGGCCGTGTTGTCGCTCGAGGTGACCCCGCAGATCACCCCGGATAATCGCATCATTATGAATGTGAACATCACCAACGATACCTTCGGAGAGTTCAATCCCGGAGAGGAGCCGCCGGTCAACACGAATGAAATCGATACCCAGGTGCTGGTGGACAACGGCCAGACGGTGGTGCTCGGGGGCATCTTGCAGACGGAGGAGCTGCGAAATCTGGTCAAGACCCCTTTCCTGGGAGACCTGCCGGTGCTTGGCAATCTTTTTCGCTATACCCAACAGAGCGACGCCAAGGTAGAGTTGCTCGTATTCATCACACCACGGATTCTGGAGGATGGCCTGGCCATTCGCTGATGCAGGACTTCCCCAACCTGATACTGATCGGCCCCATGGGGGCCGGCAAGACGACCATCGGCCGCCTCCTGGCGGCCGAGTTGTCACGTGACTTCCACGATACCGACCACGAGATCCAGTCGCGCTGCGGCGCCGATATTCCCTGGATATTCGATGTGGAAGGCGAGGAGGGCTTTCGCCATCGTGAGAGCATGATGATCGACGAACTCACCCGTCTCGAGGGTGTGGTCATCGCCACTGGCGGCGGCGCCGTGCTTCGCGAGGAGAATCGCCGGGCCCTTCGCGAGCGGGGGACCGTCATCTACTTGCAGACCACCGTCGAGCAACAACTCCGGCGTACCGCCAAGGATCGACATCGCCCCCTCCTGCAGCGTGGCGACCGCGAGGCACTGTTGCGCGAGATGTTTGCCCTTCGCGACCCACTCTACCAGGCCACCGCCGATATCATGGTGCGCACCGATCGCCGTGGCCCGCGCGCCGTGGTCAACGACATCGTGAGACGAGTCACGCATCTCGTCGACCCCCTCCAATACAAGGCGTGACCCGATGAAATTCCTCTCCCCCGAGTCCCCGCACACCCTGGAGGTGTCGCTGGGTGAGCGCAGCTACCCCATTCATGTCGGTCCTGGCTTGTTGGGAGACTCCAGGTGGCTGGCGCCCCATCTGGCGGGTCGCCAGGTGATGGTCGTGACCAACGAGACGGTAGCGCCCTTTTATCTCGAGACCTTCAAGCAGGGCCTGCCTGCCGGACTCGAGGTGCGTGAGCTGGTGTTGCCCGATGGGGAGGCCACCAAGTCCATCGAGAGTGTCGCCCTGATCTGGGATGCGCTGATGGAGGCGGGTTTCAATCGCCGCTGTACCCTGGTCGCCCTGGGTGGCGGGGTGATCGGCGATATGGTGGGGTACGCGGCCGCCAGCTACCAGCGTGGTGTGGCCTTCATCCAGGTGCCGACCACGCTGTTGGCCCAGGTGGATTCCTCGGTGGGTGGCAAGACCGGCGTCAACCATCCGCGTGGCAAGAACATGATCGGCGCCTTCTGGCAGCCGCGGGTGGTGCTGGCCGATACCGATACCCTGGCAACGCTGCCGCCGCGTGAATTGTCCGCGGGGCTTGCCGAAGTGATCAAGTATGGCCTGATTCGCGACATCGATTTTCTCTCCTGGCTCGAGGACGCCCTGCCTGCCCTGCGTGGCCTCGATGCCGCCGTCCTGGCCATGGCCATCGAGCGCAGTTGCCGGATAAAGGCCGATATCGTCGCCGAGGACGAGACCGAACAGGGGGTGCGCGCGCTGCTCAATCTCGGCCATACCTTCGCCCATGCCATCGAGGCGCATCAGGGCTATGGTCACTGGCTGCATGGCGAGGCGGTGGGAACCGGCATGCTGATGGCCGCCACCCTGTCGAATCGCCTGGGTTGGTTGTCCGACGCGGAGGTGGCGAGAACGCGCGCCATCCTGGCCGCGGCGGACCTGCCGCTGGCGGCACCCGCCAACATGGGGGTTACGGATTTCCTCGACCTGATGCGGCGGGACAAGAAGAATCTGGACGATCAGCTGCGGCTGATCCTGTTGCGTCGCCTCGGGGAAGCCTGTGTGCATGACGCCACACCACCGGCGCTACTGGAAGCACTGCTGGTGGACTTCCCCCGCGCGTGACGCCTGGCGTCGTTCCTTCTCTCCTCGTTCCTTTTCTCGCTTTTTTTGGTGCCTTTTCCCTGCCAGCACTCGCCTCTTGCGAGTGCTGCTCCATCATCGGCGTCAGGGTGGCATGTGTTCTGCAATCCGCATGCGATATGCGCAATCGGCATGGGAGAGTGTCGGTATTGTCGACTAAAGTCTAATTTCTTGTCGATGTACCCGTCGTGTCGAGGGAGTGCTTCCCAATCTACTGATAATACAGGTTTATTTTCTGCGCCATTCGGTGGGCGCGAGGGCATTCCCGAGGGCTCCCTCCTGCTTTATGCCGGATCGCGATTGCGCTGCTGCCCCGTTACTGGCTATGCTAGTCGGCCTTTTTGACGACCAGTCGGCCGCTTTCTAGCAAGAAATCGAGAGAAAACGCATAATAATATCATCAGTCGGCTGTTAAAAGAATACCCTATCCTGAGGCGCGCCCATGAACAGAGGTCTCCACCACCCCGGCGAGTTTCGTGACAACTGCGGCTTCGGGCTGATTGCCCACATGGAAGGCCAGGCCAGTCACGACCTGCTCAAGACCGCCATCGAATCCCTGACCTGCATGACGCATCGTGGCGGGATCGCTGCCGATGGCAAGACGGGCGATGGCTGTGGCTTGCTGTTGAAGATGCCCGATGGGTTCATGCGGGCCATCGCCGCCGAAAGCCTGGAGGTTTCCCTGGGCGATGACTATGCGGTCGGGGTCGTCTTCCTTCCCGATGACGATGCCAGGGAGGATCGTGGTCGCAAGGCGCTGGAGGATGCGTTGTCCAAGCGTGGGCTGACGGTGCTGGGCTGGCGAGACATGCCCGTCGATGCGAGTGTCTGCGGCCCCATGGCACTGGAATGCCTGCCACGCATCCGCCAGTTGTTCGTGGAACCGGGCAGCGAGAGTGATATTGCGACCTTTGACGTCGACCTCTACATGGCCCGCCGCCGGGCAGAGCAGGCCATGCGTGACGACGAGGATTTCTATGTCTGCTCCCTGTCGTCACGGGTCGTTTCCTACAAGGGGCTGATGATGCCGGTGGACCTGCCAGCCTTCTATCGGGACTTGGGGGACGAGCGCCTGGAGACGGCGATCTGCGTCTTCCACCAGCGGTTCTCCACCAATACGGCACCGCGCTGGCCGCTGGCTCAGCCCTTTCGGCTGCTCGCCCATAATGGCGAGATCAATACCGTCGAGGCCAACCGTGGCTGGGCGAATTCCCGCAAGGAGAACTTCGTCAACGAGCGACTGCCGGATATCACCGACCTCGACGAGATCGTCAACACCACGGGATCGGATTCCTCGAGCATGGACAACATGCTGGAAGTGCTGCTGACCGGTGGCATGGAGTTGCATCGCGCCGTGCGCATGATGGTCCCGCCCGCCTGGCAGAACGTCGAGATCATGGATGGTGATCTTCGCGCCTTCTACGAATACAACTCCATGCACATGGAGCCCTGGGATGGACCCGCTGGCGTGGTGATGACCGATGGTCGTCAGGCGGTCTGCATGCTGGATCGCAATGGCTTGCGTCCCGCTCGCTGGGTGATCACCCGCAACGGCTATATTACCTTGGCCTCGGAAACCGGGACCTATGGCTACAAGCCCGAGGACGTGGTGGCCAAGGGGCGCGTGGGACCGGGGCAGATACTCGCCGTGGATACCGAGACCGGCGAGGTGCTGCACACCGCCGACATCGACGAGCGCCTGAAGGCCGCCTATCCCTACAAGCGCTGGTTGAAGCAGGAGGCGCAGTACCTGGAATCGGCACTGACGGAACTGGCTAGCTTCCAGAACATGAACCTGGATTCCCTCAACGTCCAGCAGAAGCTGTTTCAGGTTAGCTTCGAGGAACGCGACCAGCTGTTGCGGCCCCTGGCCGAGAGCGGTCAGGAGGCCGTGGGCGCCATGGGTGACGATACCCCCATGGCGGTGCTCTCCGGGAAACCACGGCTGCTGACCGACTTTTTCCGCCAGAAATTCGCCCAGGTCACCAACCCGGCCATCGACCCCTTGCGGGAAGCGATCGTCATGTCGCTGGAAACCTGCATCGGTGCCGAGCTCAACGTCTTCAAGGCGACGCCGGAACACGCCCATCGCATCATCCTGACCACGCCGATCCTCTCGCCGCGCAAGTTTACCGCCCTGGTGACCCAGGACGACCCGGCCTTCGTCAGCCACACCCTTTCGCTGGGGTATGATCCTGAAGAATTCGGTCTCAAGGCGGCCCTGCATGAGCTCTGCCGCAAGGCCGAGGCTGCCGTGCACGATGGCAAGGTGGTACTGGTGCTGTCCGATGCCGACCTCCCCCAGGGGCAGCTACCGATTCACGCGGCGCTTGCCGTGGGGGCGGTGCATCATCACCTGGGGAGCCGGGCGCTGCGCCCGCGGGCCAATATCGTGGTCGAGACCGGCTATGCGCGGGATGCCCACCAGATGGCCGTGCTCTTCGGTGTCGGCGCGACCGCCGTCTTCCCCTGGCTGGCCTACCAGGTCATGGCCGACATGCACCGGACCGGCGAGCTGGTCGGCAACCCGGCGGATGCCCGCGAGAACTACCGCAAGGGGCTGCAGAAGGGGTTGTTCAAGATCCTGTCCAAGATGGGCATCTCGACCCTGGCCTCCTATCGCGGCTCCCAGCTCTTCGAGGCGGTCGGCCTGGGTGCCGAGGTGATGGACCTGTGCTTCACCGGCATGGCGTCGCGCATCCAGGGCACCGGGTTCGCCGAACTCCAGCTTCAGCAGGAATGGCTGGCCCGTGATGCCTGGATACCGCGCAAGGGCATCTCCCAGGGCGGCATGCTCAAGTATGTTCATGGTCACGAGTACCATGCCTACAACCCGGATGTGGTCATCTCCCTGCAGCAGGCCGTGCAGGAGGGCAGTTACGAGAAGTGGAAGACATTCGCGGCCCTGGTCAACGAACGTGCGCCGGCGACCCTGCGCGACTTGCTGAAGCTGAAGCCCGCTGCCGAGCCTGTGCCTCTCGAGGAAGTCGAGTCCATCGACGATCTGATCCCGCGCTTCGACAGTGCCGGCATGTCCCTGGGTGCCCTGTCGCCGGAGGCCCATGAGTCCCTGGCCCAGGCCATGAACGAGGCGGGCGGCCGCTCCAACTCCGGTGAAGGCGGTGAAGACCCGGCCCGCTACGGCACCATCCGTTCCTCCAAGATCAAGCAGATCGCCTCTGGGCGTTTCGGTGTCACCCCGCACTACCTCGTCAATGCGGAGGTGTTGCAGATCAAGGTGGCCCAGGGTGCCAAGCCGGGCGAAGGCGGCCAGCTGCCCGGCGGCAAGGTCAACGAACTGATCGCCCGCCTGCGCTATTCCGTGCCCGGCGTGACGCTCATCTCGCCGCCACCGCACCACGATATCTACTCCATCGAGGACCTGGCCCAGCTGATCTTCGACCTCAAGCAGGTCAACCCGGACGCCCAGGTGTCCGTCAAGCTGGTCTCCGAGCCCGGCATCGGCACCATCGCCACCGGCGTGGCCAAGGCCTATGCCGACCTGATCACCGTCTCCGGGTATGACGGCGGTACCGCGGCGAGCCCCCTGACCTCCATCAAGCATGCCGGTAGTCCCTGGGAGCTGGGCCTGCCCGAGGTGCACCAGGCGCTGCGCATCAATGGCCTGCGTGACAAGATCCGGCTGCAGACCGATGGCGGCCTGAAGACCGGCCTGGATGTGGTCAAGGCGGCGATCCTCGGCGCCGAGAGCTTCGGCTTCGGCACCGCACCCATGGTGGCATTGGGCTGCAAGTACCTGCGTATCTGTCACCTGAACAATTGCGCCACCGGGGTGGCGACGCAGCACGACTACCTGCGCGACGAACACTTCCGCGGCACCGTGGATATGGTCAAGCACTATTTCCGCTTCATCGCCGAGGAAGTCCGGGAGCTCATGGCCATGTTGGGCGTGTGCCAGCTCACCGACCTCATCGGCCGCACCGATCTCTTCGAGGTGCTCGAGGGCATCACCCCGTCCCAGCGCAAGCTCGATCTGTCGCCCCTGCTGGACAATGATTTCATTCCGGCCGATGCCCCCCAGTTCTGCCAGGTCAGCCGCAACGTTCCTCATGATCCAGGCGCCAAGAACCAGGAAGTACTGGCGGCGCTGAAAGAGGCGATCGAGCACAAATCCGGCGGCGAGTTCGACTTCTCGATCACCAACTGTGACCGCAGCGTGGGTGCCCTGATCTCCGGCGCCATCGCCAAGCGTCACGGCGAGGCCGGACTAGAAGACGCACCGGTAACGGCACGCTTCACCGGTGTGGCCGGCCAGAGCTTCGGCGTCTGGAATGCCCGTGGCCTCTACCTCTATCTGGAAGGTGATGCCAACGACTACGTCGGCAAGGGCATGAACGGTGGCAGGGTGGTCATCGTGCCGCCGCGGGAGAGCACCTTCGAGAGCCACATGACGGCGATCGTCGGCAATACCTGCCTGTACGGTGCCACCGGGGGCAAGTTGTTTGCCGCCGGTACCGCCGGGGAGCGTTTCGGGGTCCGCAATTCCGGTGCCCAGGCGGTGATCGAAGGCGCCGGTGACCACTGCGGTGAATACATGACGGGCGGTGTGCTCTGCGTGCTGGGAGAAACGGGCGTCAACTTCGGTGCGGGCATGACCGGTGGCTTCGCCTATGTGCTGGACGAGGATCGCTCCTTCGTCGACAAGTACAACCATGAACTGGTGGAAATCCATCGGGTGAACACCGAGGCGATGGAGGCCTACCGTCGTCACCTGCGCGAGATGATCGAGGAGTTCGTCGCCGAGACCGGCTCGCCGCGTGGCCGGGCGATCCTCGAGGACTTCAGCGATTTCATCCGTCACTTCTGGCTGGTAAAACCCAAGGCGGCAAGCCTGAGCAGCCTGCTGGCCCAGTCCCGGCGTCAGCCGGAATGAATGGGCTGTCGGCGCCCCGAACACGCCAGTCAAGAGGAGCCTGACCATGGCAAACCGTCTGAATAATGATTTCCAGTTCATCGATGTGGGTCGCAAGGACCCGCAGAAGAAGGAGGTGCGGACTCGCACTCGGGAGTTCGCCGAGATCTACGAGGCCTACAAGCCCCAGGATGCGGCGAGCCAGGCGCACCGTTGCCTGCATTGCGGCAACCCCTACTGCGAGTGGAAGTGCCCGGTTCACAACTATATCCCCAACTGGCTCCAGCTGGTGGCCGAGGGCAACATCCTCGAGGCGGCGGAACTCTCGCACAAGACCAATACCCTGCCCGAGGTGTGCGGCCGGGTCTGCCCCCAGGATCGGCTCTGCGAGGGTGACTGTACCCTCAATGACGGCTTCGGCGCGGTGACCATCGGGTCGGTGGAGAAGTACATCACCGACACCGCCTTCGCCATGGGCTGGCGTCCGGACATGTCCAAGGTGACCTGGACCGACAGGAAGGTGGCGGTGATCGGCGCCGGTCCGGCCGGACTCGGCTGTGCCGATATCCTGGTGCGCAACGGCGTCAGGCCGGTGGTGTTCGACAAGTACCCCGAAATCGGTGGCCTCCTGACCTTCGGTATCCCCGAGTTCAAGCTCGAGAAGACCGTCATGGAGCGTCGCCGCGCCGTGTTCGAGGAGATGGGAATCGAGTTCCGGCTCGATACCGAGATAGGGAAGGACGTGGATTTCGACGATCTGCTCGCGGAGTACGACGCCGTCTTCATGGGCATGGGCACTTACAAGTATATGGAAGGGGGCTTCCCGGGCGAGGATCTTCCCGGCGTCCACAAGGCGCTCGATTACCTGATCGCCAACGTCAATCATTGCCTGGGGTTCGAGAAGGATCCCCAGGATTACGTTTCCTTCAAGGGTCAGCGTGTGGTGGTGCTGGGTGGCGGCGATACCGCCATGGATTGCAACCGCACGGCCATTCGACAGGGTACCGCCAGTGTGACCTGTGCCTACCGCCGGGACGAGGAGAACATGCCGGGGTCCCGTCGCGAGGTGAATAATGCCCGCGAGGAGGGGGTGGAGTTCCTCTTCAACCGCCAGCCGGTGGCCGTCGTGGGTGAGGGCAAGGTCGAGGGCGTCAAGGTGGTGCGTACCCGTCTCGGCGAGCCTGACGAGAATGGCCGACAGCGTCCCGAAGTGGTACCGGGCTCCGAGGAGATCATCCCGGCCGATGCCGTGGTGGTAGCCTTCGGCTTCCAGCCGAATCCGGCATCCTGGTTCGAGAGTGCCAGCATCGAGGTCGATGAGCGCAATCGCGTCAAGGCACCCGAGCATGGCAGCTTCCCCTTCCAGACCAGCAACGAGAAGATCTTCGCCGGTGGCGACATGGTGCGTGGCTCCGACCTGGTGGTCACCGCCATCTATGAAGGCCGACAGGCCGGCGAGGGCATCCTCGACTACCTGGGGGTCTGAGCTACGGGCTTCGGGCAATGCGCAGTGAGCCGTTCGGAATTATCATGCTGCTCGAAGCTCGAAGCTCGAAGCTCGAAGCTCGAAGCTCGAAGCTCGAAGCTCGAAGCTCGAAGCTCGAAGCTCGAAGCTCGATGGCTCCACCAAGAGTG
>JAGXGN010000025.1 GCA_024636705.1 Halomonas sp. | reverse complement strand
CGGGCAGCGGCTGTTCCAGGCGGAGAGCCTGGCCGCCGCCGAGGTGGAGGCGCACATTCCCATTGCCATGATGCGCCGCCTGATGGCCGCGATCTTGCCCGAGGAGCCCTTTGGCCAGGGACTGGACCTGGACGAGCGGCTGGACTTCTCGGCGGTGGAAGCCGAACTCTTCCTGGCCGGCGCCGAGGGCGTGGGCTGGTCGGGTGAACTGGTGCGCGTGGCCAGCGGGCTGGACCCTGCCACCCGCACGGTGCGCGCCGTGGTGCGGGTCGATCACCCCTATCGCGATGCTCGCCCGCCGGACCATCCTCCGCTGCAGCGCGACATGTACGTGCGCACACGGCTCTCCGCAGCGAGCCCAACGCCACGACTGGCGATACCGGCCAATGCGGTGCACCAAGGTGAGGTGTGGTTGGTGGATGCCGAGGCGCGCCTCGAGCGACGCGCCGTGAGCGTAGCCTTCGAGCAGGGCAATCTTGCGGTGATCGCCGCGGGCCTCGCCCCCGGCGAGCGCGTGGTGGTCGACGACCTGCCCGCTGCGATCGCCGGGATGGCTCTCGCCCCGCGTCGCGACGAGGCCCTGGAGGCGCGTATCGCTGAGCAGGCGCTGGGAGAAGGACACAGGGAAGCGCAGCCATGATCCGCTGGTTTGCCGCCCACCCCACCGCCGCCAACCTGCTGCTGGTGCTGCTGCTCGCCGCCGGGCTCTTCACCGCCCCGTCGCTCAAGCGCGAGACCTTCCCCGACTACCGCCCGGTGGAGGTGAGCGTCGAGGTGGTCTATCGCGGGGCCAGCGCCGCCGACGTGGAGGACGCCGTGTGCCGCCGGCTGCATGAGGCGGTGAAGGGGGTGGAGTTCCTCGACGAATTCGTCTGCGTGGCCCAGGACAACCTGGCCAGCGCCACCGCCACCATGCAGGCCGGCGGCGATCCCCTGCGCTTTCTCGGCGAGATCGACACCGAGGTCGGTGCCATCAGCGAGTTTCCGGCCCGGGCCGACCCACCGGTGGTGCGCGAGCTGCACCGCAGCGATCTGGTGGCGGCGGTCGCGGTGTCATCCGACATGCCCGCCGGCCAGCTCGAGGAGTACGCCCTGCGCCTGGAGGAGCGCATCATGGCGCTGCCCGGCGTAGCGGACGTGACCATCCACGGCATGTCCCAGCGCCAGTGGCAGGTGGAGGTTCCCGGCGAGGTGCTCGGCCAGCACGGCCTCTCGGCCCGCGAGCTGGCGCGGCGGATCTCGGCCCAGAGCCTGGACCTGCCGCTGGGCACCCTGCAAACCCCCGAGCGCGATATCCTGCTGCGCTTCACCGACCAGCGCCGCTCGCTTGCCGAACTGGAGCGCCTGGTGGTGATGTCCGATCCGGCCGGCGGCGAGCTGACCCTAGGCGACATCGCCACCCTGACCGAGACCGGCGAGCGCGAGGAGGAGAAGATTCGCTTCAACGGCGAACCGTCACTGGTGCTGGAGGTGAGCAAGAGCCTGCGCGACGACGCCCTGACGGTGAAAAAGCGCCTCGAGGGGCTGATCGCGGCGGAGCGCCGCCGCTTCGACGATGGCATCACGCTGACCCTGACCCAGGACATGACGGGCATCGTGCGCGACCGCCTGCAGATGCTGGTCGGCAACGGCCTCATGGGGCTGGCGCTGGTGGTGCTGGTAATGAGCCTGTTCTTCCGCCCGCGCCTGGCGCTGTGGGCGGTGCTGGGGCTGCCCGCTGCCTTCATGGGTGCCTTCCTGGTGATGGGGCTCGCCGGCCTCTCCCTGAACATGATCACCCTGGTGGCGCTGCTGATGGCCATCGGCATCGTCATGGACGACGCCATCGTGATCACCGACAACATCGTCGCCCATGCCGGGGAGAACGCCACGCCGCTGGAGGCGGTGGTGGCGGGGACCCGTCAGGTGCTGCCCGGGGTGCTGTCCTCCTTCCTGACCACCGCCTCGGTCTTCGTGCCGCTCTCCTTCCTGGCCGGCGAGATGGGCGCGGTGCTGGAGGTGTTGCCGGTGGTGCTGATCGCGGCCCTGACGGCGAGCCTCATCGAGGCGTTCTGGATCCTGCCCCACCACCTCAAGGGCAGCGTGACGCACCTGCAGCGGGGCCATGATTCCCGTTTTCGCACCACCTTCGACCGCCGCTTCGAGCGTTTCCGTGAGGGCGTGGGGCGGCTGGCCGACCAGGCGATCCGTTTACGCCATGCGGTGTTGGGGGCGGTGCTGGCCGTGATGCTGGGTTCCGTCGGTTTTATGGCCGGTGGCCACGTCGGCAGCGAGGCGATGCCCGACATCGACGGCGATGTGCTGGAGGCACGCATCCTGATGCCCCAGGGCACGCCGCTCGAGCGCACCGAGGCGGTGGCCGCACGGGTCGAGGCGGCGATGCGCGAGCTCGATGCACGCCATTCGACCGGGCAGCTGGAGGGCGCAGCGCTGGTCGAGGCGATCCAGGTACGCTTCAACCACAATCCCAGTGCCCGAGAGGCGGGCCCCCACGTGGCCACGGTCAGCGTCGACCTGCTTACCGCCGAGCGGCGCACCCTGACCCTGGATGCGCTGACCGCCGAGTGGCGGGAGGCGATCGGAGAGATCGCGGGGGTGCAGCGCCTGATCATCCAGGAACCGGGATTCGGCCCCGCCGGGGTACCCGTGGAGGTGCGCCTGACCGGCGAGGACCTCGAAGCCATGAAGGCGGCGGCGCTCGAGCTGGCCACGCGCCTCGAGAGCTATTCGGCGGTCTACAACGTCATGGATGACCAGCGCCTGGGCAAGCCCCAGCGCGCCTACTCCCTGGCATCGGGCGCCCACGGCCTGGGGCTCACCGCCGAGGAGGTGGCGAGTCAGCTGCGTGCCGGCCTGCTCGGCGAGATCGCCGATACCCAGCGCATCGGCGAGCAGGAGATCGAGGTGCTGGTGCGCCAGGCCGAGGCCGACCGCGACGGCCTCGATGACCTGGCCGACCAGACCCTGATGCTCCCCGACGGCAGCCGGGTGCCGCTCTCGGTGGTGACCGAGGTGGCCGAGCGCCGCGAATGGGCGCGCATCACCCGCATCGACGGGCGGCGCACCGTCACCGTGGAGGCTAACGTGGACGCCCGCCAGGCCAGCGGCCAGGCCATCGTCGACGACCTCGTCGGCAGCGGCTGGCTGGCCGATTTCGAGGAGCGCCATCCCCAGGTGGTGGTCACCTTCGAGGGGCAGGTAGCCAGCTCCGCCGAGACCGGCGGCTCCATCGCCCGCGGTCTGTTGATCGGCCTGGTGGGGATCTTCGTGATCCTCTCCTTCCAGTTCCGCAGCTACGTGGAGCCACTGATCGTCATGCTCTCGATCCCGCTGGCCTTTATCGGCGCCATCTGGGGGCACGTGATCATGGGCTACTACCTCTCCATGCCCTCGCTGATCGGCGCCGCCTCGCTGGCCGGCATCGTGGTCAACAATGCCATCCTGCTGATCCACTTCATCAAGACGCACCGCGAGCGAGGCATGGACGCGGTGGCGGCCGCCGGTCAGGCCTGCCGCGACCGGCTGCGCGCCATCCTGATCTCCACCACCACCACCATCGCCGGCCTCGCGCCGCTGCTGGCCGAGACCAGCAGCCAGGCGGATGCCATCAAGCCGCTGGTGATCGCCGTGGTGTTCGGCCTGCTCAGCGCCACCCTGCTGGTGCTGCTGGTGATCCCGGCACTCTACGTGCTGTTCGACGACTGGGGCTGGACCGGTTCCCGGGCAGGACCGGCCGCCGATTGAGATTGCCTGAAACGACGCCGCCCCGGCTTGGCCGGGGCGGCGTACTTCGTGGGTGGGGCTGGCCTCAGGCAGCGTCGAGACGCCTTGTCGCACCCCGTCAGTAGGCCCAGACGATGGCCATCAGCAGGCCCCAGGCCAGCACCCCGGCGGCCATGATAGTGTAGCTGGCGGACATGGTGTTGATGTCGTTGTCGCTGCGTTCACACAGGGCCTGGAGGCCGTGGTAGACCAGGCTGCAGGAGATGCCCAGTGCCACCAGCACCGCCAGGGCGTTGAGCAGCAGGCTGGGGATCAGCAGCACGATCGCCGAGGACCACAGCGGCAGCGGCGCCAGGGCCGCCAACAGGTAGGCGTCGTGGTAGTCGATCGACATCTCACGGGTGCCGTTGACCACGGCGTGGATCAGCCAGCCCATCACGAAGAAGGTGAGCAGTTCGGCCAGGAACAGGATGGTGGTGATAAAGCGCCACTGACGGTCAGCGAAGCCCATGACGAAGTCGTCGCCGTAGTGGATGCCGGCGTAGTAGAGCAGCACCGGCGGCAGCAGCGACATGGGCAGCACCAGGCACCAGGCCAGGGTGGGAATCGAAGGCTTGTGCTGCTGCAGCGTCTTCCAGCCCGCCTGGCGGGTGAAGGGCAGCTGGATCACGGTCAGGGGGTTCATGGTGGTGTCCTCGTTGACGGGGGTGCGGGTGATAAATATCATACTGTGATATTGTTGCTCAACCTTTATGCCTCGCCTTCTCTGCTGTCAAGCGACGGGGGCGCTGCCCATGCACGCCCGGATACCTCACTCATGACCGATGACGCCCTCACCAAGCGGGACTTTCAGCGCCTCTCCCACTTTCGCTACCAGCTGCGCTGCTTCCTGCGCCAGAGCGAGGACATCTGCCACGACCACGAACTGACGCCGCTGCAGTACCAGCTGTTGCTGCACCTGCTGGGATTCGAGGGGCGTGAATGGGCATCGATTGGAGAGCTGGCCGAGCGGCTCCAGGCCAAGCACCACGGCACCGTGATGCTGGTCGACCGCTGCGAGCAGCTGAGGCTGGTGGAGCGTCGGCCGAGCCGCGACGATCGCCGACGCATCGAGGTGCACCTGCTGCCCCGTGGCGCCGAGCTGGCCCGACGCATCGCCGAGCTGCATCAGCCGGAGCTGCGTCACTTGCAGGAGGAATTTCGCTTGCCGGGTTGGTCCGAGCTTTCATGAATGCCTTGGGAGGCCGGCTGACCTAGGTCAATGCGCCCCCGGGCCGCTTCTGGTCTCCTTGCCGCGTTCTCATCCAGATTCGAGGAGATGACATGAGCGATACGCGCCAGCAGGACTGGGATCCCCGCGCCGAGAGCGTCCTGAATGACCAGATCGCCGCCTATGACGAGATGCGCCGCCGCTGCCCGGTGGCCTTCAGCGACTACCTGCAATGGTCGCTGTTCCGCCATGCGGACGTGATGCACGTGCTCGAGGACCACGAGACCTTCAGCAGCGCGGCGAGCCGCCACTTGTCGGTGCCCAACGCCATGGATCCGCCCGAGCACACCCGCTTTCGCCGCCTCATCGAGCCCTACTTCGGCCCCGACGCCATGGCCGACTTCGCCCCGCAGTGCCGCGCCATCGCCGAGGGGGTGGTGGATCGCCTACCCGCCGACGGCGAGGTGGAGGCGATGACCGCGATGGGCCAGGACTTCGCCCTGGAGATCCAGTGCGCCTTCATGGGCTGGCCGACCAGCCTGCATGAACCGCTGCGCGCCTGGGTGAAGCGCCAGCAGGCCGCCACCCTGGCCGGCGACCGCGAGGCGCTGGGCGAGCTGGCGCTCGAGTTCGACGGAGTAATCCGCGAGCTGCTGGCCAGCCGCCGCGAGGCCGGTGACGCTGCCCCGGACGACGTGACCACCCGCATCATGAACGAGACCGTCGAGGGTCGCGCGCTCAGCGACGAGGAGATCGTCAGCATCCTGCGCAACTGGACGGTAGGCGAGCTGGGTACCATCTCGGCGAGCATTGGCATCCTGATGCGCTATCTGGCGGCCAACCCCGAATGGCAGGAGCGCCTGCGCGATGACCGAAGCCTGCTGCCGGCGGCCATCGACGAGATCCTGCGCCTCGACGCTCCGCTGATGTCCAACCGGCGCATCACCACCTGCCCGGTGGAGATCGGCGGTCGTCGCCTCGAGGCCGGCGAGCGGCTGACGATCCTGTGGGGCTCGGCCAACCGCGACGAGGCGGTATTCGACGATCCTGAAGAGGTGCGCTTGGATCGCGACCCGAAGGATAACCTGCTCTATGGCGCGGGCATCCATGTCTGCCCCGGGGCGCCGCTGGCGCGCATGGAGCTCAGGGACTTCATGGCGGCGCTGCTCGACGCCACCGTGGCGTTCAGTCCGGTGTCAGAGCGCCCCGCGGTGCGCGCCCGCTATCCGGCCGGTGGCTATACCGAGGTGCCGCTGCACATTCGCCGCTGACCCCTTATAACCCTTGGGCTAACGCAGATCATCGTATCGCTCGAGGCTATATCCGGCGCCTCTCGCTATGTGTCACTGTAATAGTCCTGTTCACAACCCGATGCGATGCGCCCTGTCGGTAAAGAAGATCCCGCTGGGCGATTCGCTGTCGAGCCTGGCGATCTCTTCCAGGGTGCGTGTGTCATAGACCACTACCCGGTCGCTGTCGCGGGCCGAGATCCACACCTGCTCGCCCTTGGGGGTGAACTCCATGTGCAGCACCGCCTCGCCCGGTTTCAGGGTGGCGACGATCTCGCGGCGCTCGGTGTCGATCACCTGCACCACGTTGTTGTCGGGATGGGCGAAGTTGACCCACACCTGGCGCTCGTCGGGCCGACTCATCACGAAGATCGGCTGACCGTGGACGGCAATGCGCTCCGCCAGCGACCAGTCGTCGCTGTCGGCGATCAGCACCTCGTGGCGGCCCACCGCCGGCAGCCAGGCCTCGTCGCCGGCCATCGCCCAGCCTTCCAAGTGGGGCATCTTGTAGACCGGCAGGCGCTCCTCGCCGCGGCCGTAGTCGGGCAGGATGCGCCGCACCCCCGCCTCCGGATGCCAGAGGTCGAGCAGCGCCAGGCCGTCCTCCCCGAACAGCCCGGCGATGTAGTAGCGCCCGCTGGGGTCGATCAGGGCGTCGTAGGGTTCCTCGCCGATAGCGGTGAAGCGGGTCACCTCGGGAGTGTCGCCGTGCATGTCGACCAGATGGATCTGGCCGGCCTCGAACAGGCTATAGACGAAGCGGTTACCGGGGGCATCCACCAGGCCCACCACCTTGGAGCGCTGCGCCTCGCCGTTCTCGTCCCGATAGGTCGCCGGGATATCCGCTACCTCCTCCAGGGTCTCGCTGTCGAAGAGCTTCACGCCGCCCGGCTCGTAGTTGGCCACCGCCACCAACGAGCCGTCCTGGGAGATGGCGCCGCCGATGCTGTTGCCCGCCTGCATCACCCGGTGAGTGATCTCCCCGGTGAGCAGGTCGACGCGGCTCAGGCCGCCGTCGCGGCCGAAGACGAAGGCGTAGCGGGCATCACGGGAGAACTTCACCGAGGCGTGGGAAAGGTCGCCCAGCCCCTCTACCCGCTCGAGGATCCGGTGGTGGCTGGTGTCCACCACCGCCAGGCTTCCGGTGGCACGCTCCACCACCACACCGAGGTCGCCGGTGCCGCGCAGTTCGGCAGGCGGGGTGGCCTGGCAGCCGGCCAGCAGGGCGAGCAGCGAGACGGCGGCGAGGGGCTTGCGAAGGCCTTGGAGGATCATGGCCATTCCTTGTTGGGTCATCGAGATGGCTCACTCATCCAGGGGGTTGTCGTTCTGAAGGTGGTCGGCGAGCCAGCGCGCCTCCTCCTCGGTCAGCAGGCCCTGCCAGCCTGGCATGGCGGTGCCGGCAACGCCGTCAAGGATCAGCGCGGCCAGGCCGTCGCGGCTGTAGGCGTTCATGCGCGGCCTGGACAGCGCTGGACCGAGGCCACCACGAAGGGTCATGCCGTGGCAGGAGCCGCAGTCCTGGTAGAGCAGGGTCTCGAGCGCCTGCTCGCGCTCGGCGGAGAGCGAGCCGTCGGCCAGGGCAGCCACCGGCAGCCAGCAGAACGCCAGCAGCAGCAAACGGCGGGGGGCGGGCAGGGACATGGCATCTCCTCGGGGCGCGGCGGGGCCCGGTGTCGTGGCTGGTGGCAGTGTCACTGCTGGCGGCCTGGCGTGCCTTGACGGGAGTCAAAGCATCGCCCTGCAGGGCCCAGGAAGCATGATCCCTCCGGCCTCGCAATATTTCTTTGGAGGTAGGCCGGAGCCCCTTTGACACAGATCAATCTTGCTGGGGAAAGCGGTGCGAGACTCGTTAAAGATGCATGAACTATACGAGTTAATGGACCAACCTCTGGCGTAGGAAGGTCATCGGCCGTGCAACGCCGGGTGGCCATCCGGCGAACGACAACAACGACTCGCCCATGTCCTGGCGACAGCACACTCAAGGATCATGACAGAGGTGGAACGATGATGAAGAAAGACTGGTATCTCAAGCCCCTGGCGGTGGCGGTGACCACCGTCGCGCTGGGCATCAGCGCGGCTCAGGCACAGGATGGCCACAAGGATGTCGACGAGTCCAAGAGCGCCTATCAGGGGGCGGCATCGACCGTGGATCCGGGGTCGGCCAAGGTCGTGCGTACTCCGGGCGCGCCGGATCTGACAGAGGCCGAGTTCGAGAAGGCCAAGGAGATCTACTTCCAGCGCTGCGCCGGCTGCCACGGTGTGCTGCGCAAGGGGGCCACCGGCAAGCCGCTGACCACCGACATCACCCAGGAACGCGGGATGGACTACCTCAAGGCGTTCATCACCTACGGCTCTCCGGCCGGCATGCCCAACTGGGGCACCTCGGGCGATCTCACCGACGAAGAAGTCGAGCTGATGGCCAAGTACGTCATGCACGAGCCGCCGGTGCCGCCGGAGTTCGGCATGCCCGATATGATGGACACCTGGGAGGTGGTGGTCGCCCCCGAGGATCGCCCCACCGAACAGATGAACGACCTAGACATCGAGAATCTGTTTTCGGTTACCCTGCGTGACGCCGGCCAGGTCGCCCTGATCGACGGCGCGTCCAAGGAGATCGTCAAGGTCCTCGACACCGGCTATGCGGTGCACATCTCGCGCATGTCCGCCTCCGGCCGCTACATCTTCGTCATCGGTCGCGACGCCAAGATCGACATGATCGACCTGTGGATGGAAGAGCCGAGCATCGTGGCGACGCTCAAGATCGGCATGGAGGCGCGCTCCGTCGAGACCTCCAAGTACAAGGGTTACGAAGACAAGTATGCGATCGCCGGCGCCTACTGGCCGCCCCAGTACGTGATCATGGACGGCCAGACCCTGGAGCCGATCAAGATCGTCAGCACACGTGGCATGACCGTGGACACCCAAGAGTACCACCCGGAGCCCCGCGTGGCGGCTATCGTGGGGTCTCACCAGCACCCCGAGTTCATCGTCAACATCAAGGAGACCGGCAAGGTCCAGCTCGTGAACTACGAGAATCTGGACGCCCTCTCCACGGTCGAGATCGCCACCTCTCGCTTCCTACACGACGGCGGCTGGGACGCCTCGGGCCGCTACTTCCTTACCGCGGCCAACGAGTCCAACCAGATCGTGGTCATCGACGCCAAGGAACGTGAGCTCGAAGAGATCATCGATGTGGGCAAGATCCCGCACCCGGGTCGTGGCGCCAACTTCGTCGATCCCGAGTTCGGTCCGGTGTGGGCCACCAGCCATCTGGGTGACAACACCATCTCGCTGATCGGCACCGACCCGGAAGGGCATGCCGACAATGCTTGGAAGGTAGTGCGCATCCTGGAGGGTCAGGGCGGTGGCTCGCTGTTCATCAAGACCCATCCGGAGTCCGAGAACCTCTACGT
>JAGXGN010000024.1 GCA_024636705.1 Halomonas sp. | reverse complement strand
TCGTCGGCAGCGTCAGATGTGTATAAGAGACAGGACCTTCACGCACCTGCTGGTCGCGGTGGGGCGCCAGGCCAATGTCGAGGGGATGGGGCTGGAGGCCCTGGGGGTGGAAACCAGTGTCAATGGCACCCTGGCCGTGGATGAATCCCTGCAGAGCGTGCTGCCCAATGTCTGGGCCTGTGGGGACGTGGCGGGTCCCTATCAGTTGACCCATGCCAGTGCCCACCAAGCCTGGCATGCTGCTGTGAATGCGCTGTTCGGTGAGTTCAAGCGCTTTCGGGTCAGCTATCGCTGCCTACCTGCGGCCACCTTCACCGATCCCGAAGTGGCACGAGTCGGGCTCAATGAACGCGAGGCACTCGCCGGAGGCGTCGACGTCGAGGTGACGCGCTATGCGCTGAGTGAGCTGGACCGCGCCATTGCCGATGGCGAGACCCGGGGCTTCATCAAGGTGCTGACTCCCCCCGGCAAGGATCGCATCCTCGGCGCCACGATCGTCGGGCAGGGTGCCGGCGAGATGCTGGCCGAGTTTACCCTGGCCATGACCCACAACATCGGTCTGAACAAGGTACTGGGGACCATTCATCCCTATCCAACCCACAGCGAGGCGGTCAAGGCCACTGCCGGGCTCTGGAAGAATGCCCACAAGCCGGAGCGCTTGCTGGCCTGGCTCGAGTGCTACTTTGCCTGGCGTCGCGGGTGGTATAAGAAAAGGGGCAGCTGATGGCTGCCCCTTGATCCCGGCTTCGCCTTTTTGGCGTCCGGTGCGGTCGACACGAACTATCAGTGCTCGTGACCGCCTTCGCCGTGCACATGGCCGTGTTCGACCTCTTCCTCGCTGGCATCGCGAACCTCGGCGATCTCCACGTCGAAGTTCAGGGTCTGGCCGGCCAGCGGATGGTTGCCATCCACTGTGACGGTATCCGCTTCCACCTTGGTCACCGTGACCATCAGGGGGCCGCCCTGGGTCTGGGCCTGGAACTGCATGCCCGGTTCGATATCATCGACACCCTGGAAGGCGTCACGCGGGACTTCCTGCATCAGCTGGGCCTGGACTTCGCCATAACCTTCTTCCGGCGTCACGGTGGCCTGGAGTTTTTCGCCGGCGGCGTGGCCTTCCAGTTCCTTTTCGAGACCCGGAATGATGTTGCCGGCGCCATGGAGGTAAGTCAGTGGCTCGCGGCCTTCCGAGCTGTCCAGCACTTCACCTTCGTCATTGGTCAGGGTGTAGTGGATGGCGACAACGGAATTCTGCGCAATCTGCATGGTGTACCTTTCGGTGAGTGCATGTAGATCGCATGGTAACGTGTCGGCCGGCCGGCTGTCAGGGGCATGGAGGATTTTCAGGATGCGCGCCTTCATCCTGAGCGACATTCACGTCCTGGCCGACGGTTGCGTGCCTGTGCGGGCGGCGATACTCTTGCCAGAGCTTTTTCGAGCCAATGACCCCTACGCGTATGGAGATACCCTATGGTTGAAGCCGTGATCTGGTTGATTGCCTTCGTTGCGATCCTCTTCCTTTGTTACACCCGTTGGGCGGCCAGTGTCAGCCCCGGTCTGGACAAGGTGATGCCGGCGGTCATGGCAACGCGGGGCGAGAATCGGCTGGTGTGGAGCCTGGCGCTTGCCGTGCTCGGTGCGACCACCCTGGTGCGCCCCGTCGACATCCTGCTGATCCTGATCCTGCTTGGCCTGATAGCATTGATCGGCATGAAACTGGTGGCTTGGGCGACACGTAAGGCGAATTCGTAACTTTTCAAATTCGAACTTCTTTTTGACGCTTCTTTTTTCCGAGACTTTTTCAGAGAGATAAGTAAGGCGCAAAGACAAGAGACCCGCGGAACGTCCGTGGGTCTCTTGTCTTTCAGGCGCTGGAAATTATTGCCTGTTTCCGTCTCAGTAGGGCGCCACGCTGACGTTGTTGCCGCTACCGATGATGCGGACGCGCTGGCCGACCTGGAAGTTCTGTTCGGCCTTCTGGACGATCACCACGTTCTGACCGTTGTCCTGGCGGATTTCCATTTCCCAGGCCGCCATGCGGTTGGCGGATTCCTCGATCGCGGTGCCTGCCACTGCACCGCCGATGACGCCGGCGACGGTAGCCAGCTGGCGTCCGGTACCACCGCCGACCTGATTGCCGAGCATGCCGCCGATCACGGCACCACCGCCACTGCCGAGGAGGCCCCCGGCACGGCTATCGGCCTGGATCTGTACCTGACGAAGGGCGGTAATGGTACCGAAGGTGACATTCTGGGCCGCGGTGGCCTGGTTGCCGGAATAGACATTTCCCGAATAGGGCGCCGTGTTGGCGCACCCGGCCAGGGTAAGCAGTCCGATGGCCAGAATGGGAAGAAGATGTTTCATGAATGACCTCCTGCAGGGGTGTTATATCCGGGGCTGGCCCGGGTGACATCCTGTCGCGAATCGCGGGATAGATGTATGCATTAGCCTCTTCAGCTTAACCAGCAGCTTTCCGTTTGACCAGCCATGGTGAAAGAGGTATCGCCATTCTAGCCCGTGACTTGGTCAAACAATGTGAAAGCGTCGAGAGGTTCTGGTGCCGACGCGCAGGCGGGAGGCATTCGCCTCCCGCCTGCAATGACGGCTTGGGCTGCCGGGCTCAGCCGAACTGGTTCATGGTGTTGTCCTTGCCGCCGGCCTTGAGCGCTGCCTCGCCGTGGAAGAACTCCTTGTGGTCGTCACCGATATTGGAGCCGGCCATGTCCTGGTGCTTGACGGTGGCGATGCCCTCGCGGAGTTCCCGGCGCTGGACGCCTGCCACATAGGCCAGCATGCCTTCCTCACCGAAATAGCCCTTGGCCAGGTTGTCGGTAGACAGCGCTGCGGTGTGGTAGGTCGGCAGGGTGATCAGGTGATGGAAGATGCCGGCCTCCCTCGAGGCATCGCGCTGGAAGTTGCGCACCCAGTCGTCGGCCAGCCGGCCCAGCGGTGTCTCGTCGTACTCGACATTCATCAGGTCGGCACGCTCATAGGCCGAGACATCCTTACCTTCCTCCTTCCAGGCGTCGAACACCTGTTGACGGAAATTCAGGGTCCAGTTGAAGGACGGTGAATTGTTGTAGACCAGCTTGGCATCCGGGCAGGCCTCGCGGATGCGGTTGACCATGCCGGCGATCTGGCCGACGTGGGGCTTCTCGGTCTCGATCCACAGCAGATCGGCGCCGTTCTGCAGGCTGGTGATGCAGTCCAGCACCACGCGGTCCTCCCCGGTACCCGGCTTGAACTGGTAGAGCCCCGAGGCCAGGCGATTGACCTTGACCAGCTTGCCCTCCTGCTTGATGACCACGTCGCCGTTGTCGATGTCGGCGGCGCTGGCGATCTCCTCGCCATCCAGGAAGCGGTTGTACTGGTCGCCCAGGTCCCCCGATTCTTTGGTGACGGCGATCTTCTGCGTCAGACCGGCCCCCAGGGAGTCGGTGCGGGCGACGATGATGCCGTCTTCCACGCCGAGTTCCAGGAAGGCGTAGCGCACGGCGTTGATCTTGGCGATGAAATCCTCGTGAGGCACGGTGACCTTGCCATCCTGGTGGCCGCACTGTTTCTCGTCGGACACCTGATTCTCCAGCTGGATACAGCAGGCACCCGCCTCGATCATCTTGCGAGCCAGCAGATAGGTCGCCTCGGCGTTGCCGAAGCCGGCATCGATATCGGCGATGATCGGCACCACATGGGTCTGGTGATTGTCGATCCTGGTGATCAGTTCCTCGGCGCGGCCGACATCATCGGCCTCCTGGGCGGCCTCGAGGTCCCGAAACAGATGATTGAGCTCCCAGGCGTCGGCCTGACGCAGGAAGGTGTAGAGCTCCTCGATCAGGCCGGGCACTGTGGTCTTCTCGTGCATGGACTGGTCGGGCAGGGGGCCGAATTCCGAGCGCAGGGCGGCGACCATCCAGCCCGAGAGGTAGAGATAGCGACCCCGGGTGTTGCCGAAGTGCTTCTTGATGGAAAGCATCTTCTGCTGGCCGATGAAACCGTGCCAGCAACCCAGCGATTGAGTATACCGGGAGGTATCGGTGTCATAGGCGGCCATGTCCTCACGCATGATCTCGGCGGTATAGCGGGCGATGTCCAGGCCGGTCTGGAACCGGTTCTGGGCACGCATGCGGGCGACGTTCTCGGGGCTGATATGCGCCCACTTGCCTTGCTGGGCGTCGCGCAGTCGGGTCAGTGCCTTGATATCGTCTTGGTATGACATGGGGCCATCCTCGGGGTCGGGCTTGGGATCTCGTTGTCGCGGCGTCGACCGGATCGGGCGACATCGCCGTCGGGGGTTCGCTGGGCCTCGCAGGCATTCTGGCGATGCTGCATCAGCGAAGTCCTGTCTTACTATGGGCGAAGAACCGGGGCGAGAACCATTGATCCTTGGGGGCAGGGGGCGTTGTAACTCGACTACAGGACAGCCGTTATTGGCGCTTCCCGTGTAGTCAGCCTTCCTTCTGGCCAGGCGTCGCGTCGAGGTCATCCAGCAGGGAGAGGCGCATGTGGCGATGCAATATCCCGGCATCGAGAAACTCGCCGCCGAAGGCCATGAAGCCGAGGCGTTCATAGAAGGCGAGGGCCTGTGTCTGGGCGGCGAGTTCCACGGCAGGCCGGCCGTCACGGTGGGCCGCCTCGATGGCGGCACGCATCAAGGCCTCTCCGATGCCCAGGCCACGCGCTTCTTTCAACACCGCCACGCGGCCGATATGGGCATCGGGCAGCAGCCGGGCGGTCCCCACCGGGACACCTTGAGACAGGGCGAGGAAATGGCGGCAGTCGGCATCGCGGCCGTCCCACTCTTCCTCTTGCGGGACTTGCTGTTCCTCGATAAAGACGATCCGGCGTATCTCACTGGCGGCCTCGCCGAGGGCCGCCCAATCGCCTTCATGGATCTCCAGCTCCGTTTTCGTCATCTCTTACCACTCTGAAACTCGGCACTGATCTGGCGCCCCTCGCTTTACTCTTCGAACTCGCCTGCCCAGGCGAGGCTGCCGGCATCCAGCAGGGCGGCCAGCAGTTCGGAGGCACCATCGAGCTCGAGAATGTCGGCTTTCAGGGTGTGACGGGAGGCCAGGACCCTGGCCAAGGCTAGTGGGCAGTCCACTCCATCGCCGTCGACGAACAGCGTGGCGCGTTTGTCATCCATGGCCCGCCAGGCGAAGCGCGAACCGGGGCTGCGCAGCAGTGCCTCGCCTTCGTGTAGCACCGCAACAAGCTCGGCGGGGTCGGTAGGATGTTCGTTGGGCACCAGCTGGTCGACGTACTTGGGTTGGGTCATCGCCCGGCCGAACCATTGGGCCAGCTGGGCAGGGTCGTCGAGGGTCTCGAGGATCATGGCGCGCATGCGCTCGACCGCGGCGTCGTCGAGCTCTGCCGGATCCTGTGGAGGTGTCATGCCGGCATCGGCATAGCGGCGGGACGCCGGTAGCTGCTCGCCCAGGTAGTCGGCATAGGAGGTGATGGCGTCATCCGCCGAGGGGGCGCGAAAACCCACCGAGATCGTCAGGCAATCATCGGACTGGCTGACACCATGGTGCGCCCAGGACGGCGGCAGGTAGAGCATGTCGCCGGGTTCCAGCACCCAGTCGTCACCGGGGTCGACCTGGAAGTCCGCGAGGATGCGCAGGTCGATGCCGTCCAGGATGGGGGCATCGTCGGCGACCCTGCCGCCCAGCTGCCAGCGCCGCTGACCCGAGGCCTGGAGCAGGAAGACATCGTACTGGTCCACATGGGGACCGACACTACCCCCCTTTGGGGCATAGCTGATCATGATGTCATCGAGTCGCCAGCTCGGCAGGAAGTCGAACTGGCCGAGCAATTCGGCGACCTCGGGCACATAGTGGTCCACGGCCTGTACCAGCAGGGTCCAGTCGCGATCGGGCAGGCGGGAGAAGGTGGCCTCATCGAAGGGGCCGTGGCTGACCTGCCAGAGACCCTCGGCGCCGTCTTCCTCGACCAGCCGCGCTTCGATGCCATCCTCGCAGGCCAGGCCCGCCAGTTCGTCGGGGTCCAGGGGGCTGTGGAAATCGGTAAAGGCGCCGCGGATCAGTAGCGGCTTGCGTTGCCAGAACTCACCGAGGAACTCGGCCGGCGTGAGGCCACCGAGCAGGGATAGCGGGGTATCGGAAGGACTCATAGCTTGCTCGCTTGCTCGCTGGCGTTGCCGATATAGGTGGCCGGGGTGAGCGCCTTGAGGTCGTTCTTCACCTCGGCAGGGAGCTCCAGGGTATCGATAAAGGCGGCGAAGCCGGCCTGGTCGATGCGCTTGCCCCGCGTCAGTTCCTTGAGCTTCTCGTAGGGTTGTTGGATGCGATATCGGCGCATCACCGTCTGGATCGGCTCGGCGAGCACCTCCCAGCTGGCGTCCAGGTCGGCTTCTAGGCGTGCGGGATTGGCTTCGAGCTTGCCGATGCCCTTGAGGGCGGCCTGGTAGGCGATCAGCCCGTAGGCCAGGCCGATGCCGAGGTTGCGCAGTACCGTGGAGTCGGTCAGGTCGCGCTGCCAGCGGGAAAGCGGTAGCTTCTGGGCGAGATGGCCGAGGATGGCGTTGGCCATTCCCAGGTTGCCCTCGGAGTTCTCGAAGTCGATGGGGTTGACCTTGTGGGGCATGGTCGAGGAGCCGATTTCCCCGGCCACGGTACTCTGCTTGAAATAGCCCAGCGAGATGTAGCCCCAGACGTCGCGGTCGAAGTCGATCAGGATGGTGTGGAACCGACAGATCGCATCGAAGAGCTCGGCGATGTAGTCGTGGGGTTCGATCTGGGTGGTGTAGGGGTTGAAGGTCAGCCCCAGGCCCTCGACGAAGGTGCGGGCATTGGCCTCCCAGTCGATTTCCGGGTAGGTGGCCAGGTGGGCATTGTAGTTGCCCACGGCGCCATTGATCTTGCCCAGTATCTCGACGGCCTCTATCTGCTTGAGCTGTCGGCGCAGGCGGTAGGCGACATTGGCCATTTCCTTGCCCAGGGTCGTGGGGGTCGCCGTCTGGCCATGGGTGCGCGAGAGCATGGGCTGGTCGGCATGCTCATGGGCCAGGCGGGCCACCTCGTCGGCCAGCTGGTGCATCACCGGCAACAGGGTCCCGAGACCGTCTGTCAGCATCACCCCATAGGAGAGGTTGTTGATGTCCTCACTGGTGCAGGCGAAGTGCACGAATTCGCTGATCGCCAGGAGCTCCGGCTGGCCGGCGATCTTCTCCTTGATGAAGTACTCCACCGCCTTGACGTCATGATTGGTCGTGCGCTCGATGTCCTTGATGCGTTGGGCATCGTCCACCCTGAAGTCGCGCAGCAGGGCCTCGAGAAAGCCCGTGGCCTCGGCGGACAGCGGTGGCACCTCGGTGACCCCGGGCAGCTCGGCGAGGCGCTGCAGCCAGCGGATCTCGACGATGACCCGGGCGCGAATCAGCCCGAATTCGCTGAAATGCTCGCGCAGTGTCTCGGCCTTGCCGGCATAGCGGCCGTCGACGGGGGAAAGGGCGGTGAGGGCGGAGAGGGGCAGGGCGGCGGCTGGCATGATTCGGGGTCTCGGCTCGATGGCGGTGGTAGGAGGATCGGTGGGCTCAGCCCAACTGATCGAGGGCCTTCTTCAGGGCATTGCGCTGGAAGACCAGCTTCCAGCGTCGCCCACCCTGCTGGTGCCAGAGGAGTGCGAAGCGGATGCCGGCCAGCAGGATGGCGCGGACCCGCTCGGGCATCATGCGACTCTGTAGCAGGGAGGGGTCACCCTGGACCACGATGCGGGTCTTGAAGGTGGAGAGCGTCTCCTGGTAGGCCTCGCCGAGGCTGGCGATGACATTCTCGTGGGTGGCGTCGAAATGCTCGGCCTGGCCCTGGATGCGCGTCAGGCGTGTGCCCAGATCATCCATCATGGCGTCGTTGGTGCGCAGCTTGTTCATCACCATCAACAACGAGAAGCCATAGCGCAACACCACCGGATTGGCCTGCTGACGACCGACTACGGCTTCCAGGACATCGAGGCCCCGCCGCAGGTTGTTGGGGTGGCCGCCATAGATGGCCTCGAAGCTTTCGGGGTTGGTGTCCAGGGTGGCGCGGATCAGCGTTTCCCAGGGCCGAGGCTCGACCTGGCCGGTGCGGGCCAGTTCGTCGACCAGGCTGGCGGCCTGGAAGACACCGGCCAGCGCCAGGGCCTGACGGGCGACCGGGGTATCCGGTGCGCGGTGGATCGGGGTCGATTCGGTCATGCGGCGAGCTCCTTGGACATCCAGGTATTACGTATCACGCCACCCCCCAGGCAGATCTCGCCGTCGTAGAGCACCAGCGATTGCCCTGGCGTGACGGCGCGCTGGGGGTCGTCGAAGCGCACCTCGACGCCGCCATCGTCATCCACTCGCATGGTGCAGTTCACGTCGCCCTGGCGATAGCGTGTCTTGGCGCTATAGCGGCCCTCGCTGGCGGGGGGGGCGCCGGCGACCCAGTCCATGGCCTCGGTGACCAGGCTGTCGGTATAGAGCAGCGGGTGGTGCTTGCCCTGGACGGCGACGAGCACGTTTCGCTCGAGATCCTTGGCAGCCACGTACCAGGGCTCCTCCGGATGGTCGGCCAGGCCGCCGATGCCCAGGCCCTGGCGCTGGCCCAGGGTGTAGTACATCAGTCCCAGGTGCTCGCCGATGACCTGGCCCTCGGGTGTCTCGATCACGCCGGGCTGGGCCGGCAGGTACTGCTGCAGGAAGTCGCGGAAGCGACGTTCGCCGATAAAGCAGATGCCGGTGGAATCCTTCTTCCTCGCGGTCGCCAGGCCCTGACGCTCGGCGATGGCGCGAACCTCGGGCTTCTCCAGCTCACCCACCGGGAAGAGGGTGCGCGCGATGGCGGCCTCGGGCACGGCATGCAGGAAGTAGCTCTGGTCCTTGTTGGCATCCATGCCCTTTAGCAGCCGCGGGCGACCATCTTTAATACCGCCGCGGACATAGTGGCCGGTGGCGATCTTCTCGGCACCCAGCATCTCCGCGTATTCGAGGAATACCTTGAACTTGATCTCGCGGTTACAGAGGATGTCCGGGTTCGGCGTTCGGCCAGCACGATATTCGGCCAGGAAGTGTTCGAAGACGTTATCCCAGTATTCGGCGGCGAAGTTGGCGGTGTGAAGGCGAATGCCGAGTCTGTCGCACACGGCCTCGGCGTCTGTCAGGTCGTCCTTGGCCGTGCAGTAGTCGGTACCGTCGTCCTCGTCCCAGTTCTTCATGAACAGACCTTCCACGTCGAAGCCCTGCTCAAGCAGCAGCAGAGCAGAAACGGAGGAATCGACGCCGCCGGACATGCCGACGATCACCTTGCCTAGGGTGGCGGTCATGGGCGCTCTCGGATTCGATGGATCATAAATGGTGGCAAATTATACATGAAGAAAGCGCCCGTCGCTGAGACTCATACCGCCAGTGCTTTCTTGTGAGCTCAAGTGTTCAGGATATTGTTCTGGGCGCTGGGCGCTGGGCGCTGGGCGCTGGGCGCTGGGCGCTCATCGTTCGTGTATCACGTCCATGGGGAAGAACTTGCCGGCCAGGACGTCGCGGATTCGCCGCATCACCAGGGGGCTGCGCAGGCGACCTTGGTGCTCCAGGCCTTCGAGCTGTTCGAGGGTCAGCCAGTGCACGGCATGGATGGCGGGATCCAGGTCGTTGCCCAGGTGAGCCAGGGCCATGCCGAAGAAGCCATGGCTATGGAAGGTCTTGCCGTCCTGCGCCTGGTACACGTAGAGCCCCAGGTAGTCGGTGATCCCTACTTGCCAGGCGGTTTCCTCGCGCAATTCGCGCAGGGCGGCGTCGCGGAGTCGCTCGCCGGGCTCCAGGTGGCCGGCCGGCTGGTTGAATAGCGTATGGGGACCGCCACGATCTTCCTCCACCATCAGGAAGCAGTTGGCGCGTTCCACCACGCAGGCGACGGTGACGTGGGGATGCCAGGGATTCATTGGCTTTCTCCGCGGCGGACACTGGCGCGAGACCGGGACCCCGGTTTGCCGGGCGATTGCCTGCCGGGGCGAGGCGCATGCAGGGTTTCCCGGCGCCATTCACCCGGGGCGAGGCCATCCAGTCGCCAGCGTCCCACGGCCACGCGCACCAGACGAAGGGTCGGATGGCCGACGTGTGCCGTCATTCGCCTGACCTGGCGGTTACGCCCCTCGCCGATGGTGAGTTCCAGCCAGGTGGTGATCGGATGACGCTGGGCGTCCAGGGGAGGGTCGCGCTCGGGCAGGCCGGCGCTTTCCAGGCGCCTGACCTTGGCCGGACGCGTGAGACCGTCCTTGAGCAGGACCCCCTCGCGAAGCCACTGGAGTGCCTGGGGATTCGGGCACCCTTCGACCTGGACCCGATAGGTCTTGGGCTGCTTGTGGCGAGGGTCGGTAATACGATGGATCAACTCCCCGTCATCGGAAAGCAGCAGCAGGCCCTCGGAATCGTAATCGAGACGACCGGCGGGGTAGATGCCGGGAACGTCGATGATATCGGCCAGGGTGGCGCGCTTCATGTCGCCCACGACCGGGGTGTCGGTGAACTGGGAGAGCATGCGAAAAGGCTTGTGCAGGAGATAGAGGGCGCTCATTCGACCAAGGTCTTGCTACCATGGATTGTCGACAAATGTGCTGCCAAGCCTACTCCGTTCAGCCTGGTGAATGCTATACTTCGCCCTCGACAAACTTACCAGACAGGGGATTTCTCAATGGGCTTCCAGCATATCGTCGTTCCTGAAGGCGGCCAGAAGATCACCGTCAACGCCGACAACTCCCTGAACGTGCCCAATGAACCGATCATCCCGTTCATCGAGGGTGACGGCATCGGCGCCGATGTGACGCCCGCGATGAAGATCGCCATTGATGCGGCCGTGGAGAAGGCCTACAACGGTGAGAAGAAGATCCACTGGATGGAAGTCTTCGCCGGTGAGAAGGCGACCCAGATCTATGATGCCGACACCTGGCTACCGGAAGAGACCCTCGAGGTCGTCAAGGATTACGTCGTTTCCATCAAGGGCCCCTTGACCACGCCCGTAGGGGGCGGCATTCGTTCATTGAACGTGGCGTTGCGCCAGAAGCTCGACCTCTATGTCTGCCTGCGCCCGGTGCGCTGGTTCGAAGGCGTGCCCAGCCCGGTCAAGAAGCCGGCGGATGTCGACATGGTCATCTTCCGCGAGAACTCCGAGGACATCTATGCCGGCATCGAGTGGCGGGCGGGTAGCCCGGAAGCCGACAAGGTCATCAAGTTCCTACGCGAGGAGATGGGTGTCACCAACATTCGCTTCCCCGAGAACTGCGGCATCGGCGTCAAACCGGTCTCCGTCGAGGGTACCAAGCGCCTGGTACGCAAGGCCCTGCAGTACACCATCGACAACGACCGCGAGTCGCTGACCCTGGTGCACAAGGGCAATATCATGAAGTTCACCGAGGGGGCCTTCAAGGACTGGGGCTATGAGCTCGCCAAGGAGGAATTCGGTGCCGAGCTGCTCGACGGCGGCCCTTGGATGACCATGAAGAACCCGAATACCGGCAAGGACATCGTCATCAAGGACGTCATTGCCGATGCCATGCTGCAGCAGATCCTGCTGCGTCCGGCCGAATACGATGTCCTCGCTACCCTTAACCTCAATGGTGACTACCTCTCCGACGCCCTGGCCGCGGAAGTGGGTGGGATCGGCATCGCCCCGGGCGCCAACCTTTCCGATACGGTCGCCATGTTCGAGGCCACCCACGGCACCGCGCCCAAGTATGCGGGCCAGGACAAGGTCAACCCCGGTTCGCTGATCCTCTCTGCCGAGATGATGCTGCGCCACATGGGCTGGGTCGAGGCCGCCGACCTGGTGCTGAAGGGCACCGAGAAGGCGATTGCAAAGGGCGAGGTGACCTACGATTTCCACCGTGTGATGGAAAATGCCAAGCTGCTGAAATGCTCCGAGTTTGGCCAGGCGATCGCCGACAACATGTGAGTCGCGAGCCTGACCCCGGGGCCCCTGTCCGTCATCCGGCGGCCGGGGGCCTCTTGCTTTGGGGTGGTGGAGTGAACCCAACCGGTTCGGCAGCGTCCAAACAGTGGTGAGATGCCTGCCGGTGGCCGGCCTGTCGAGATGGATACTGGCTTTTATGATCAAGACTGACGAGGGCGCAGGGGAAGGCGACCGCTTCCGGATCACTGCCGGCATGATGCGCCCACCGGGGTCGGGTCATCGGCCCGGTCAGCCGGGAGAGGAAGGCGATGATGACCTGGTGGTACAGAGTGCCGACCCCGAACTGGCGACGCCCCCCCTGTACAAGGTGGTATTGCACAACGATGACTTCACACCCATGGAGTTTGTGGTCGAGGTGCTGCAGTCCTTCTTCTACCTGGACAGTGAGGCGGCCGTGCAGGTGATGTTGACGGTCCATACGCGGGGCAAGGCGACCTGTGGCGTCTTTACGCGCGACATCGCGGAGACCAAGAGTCATCAGGTCAATGAATATGCAAGAGAGTGTCAGCATCCGTTGCTGTGTGATATCGAGGCGGCGGACTGATTCCCCGGACATGTCGGAATGGGTAACGTGAATGGCTGTCGTTGACAGGGGGACTTGCAACGGCGGCGTTTGTACCCGATGTTGATGATGCCGGACCACGAATGATCCGATGCAAGCCCTAAGCGGCGAGAAGGGGACTGCCATGCTGAGCAAAGAACTTGAACTGACCCTGAACACGGCCTTCACCGTGGCGCGCTCCAAGCGTCACGAGTTCATGACCGTTGAGCATCTCCTGCTGGCGCTACTCGACAATGCGTCCGCTGCGGATGTGCTGAAGGCTTGCGGGGCCAATCTCGACAAGCTGCGGTCCGACCTGCAGGATTTCATCCATTCGACCACGCCGCTGATCCCCGATGATCAGGTCGACCGCGAAACCCAGCCGACCCTGGGCTTTCAGCGCGTGCTTCAGCGTGCGGTCTTCCATGTGCAGTCCTCGGGCAAGAGTGAGGTAACCGGCGCCAATGTCCTGGTGGCGATCTTCTCCGAACAGGAAAGTCAGGCGGTCTACTTCCTCAAGCAGCAGAACGTGGCACGGGTCGATGCCGTCAATTACATCGCCCACGGCATTTCCAAGGTGGCGGGTCACGGCCAGCAGGCCTCCTCATCGCCTTCGCCCGAATCCGATGAGGTCGAGGAAGGGGCTACCGAAAGCGGATCAAACCCCCTGACCAACTTCGCCACTAACCTCAATGAGGAAGCGCGGCTGGGCAAGATCGACCCCTTGATCGGGCGAGAGCACGAGCTCGAGCGGGTGGTCCAGATCCTTGCCCGGCGTCGCAAGAATAATCCGTTGCTGGTGGGAGAGGCCGGCGTCGGCAAGACCGCCATCGCCGAGGGGCTGGCCAAGCGCATCGTCGAGGAGGATGTGCCCGAGGTCATCAGCGATGCCGTGGTCTATTCCCTCGACATGGGCGCTCTGCTGGCCGGCACCAAGTATCGCGGTGACTTCGAGAAGCGCCTGAAGAGCCTGCTGGCCGAGCTGCGCAAGCAGACCAACGCCATCCTCTTCATCGACGAGATCCACACGGTGATCGGTGCCGGGGCGGCCTCAGGTGGCGTCATGGATGCCTCCAACCTGCTCAAGCCGATGCTTTCCTCCGGCAACCTTCGCTGCATCGGGTCCACCACCTTCCAGGAATACCGCGGGATCTTCGAGAAGGATCGTGCCCTGGCACGCCGGTTCCAGAAGGTCGATGTCATGGCGCCGTCTGTGGAGGATACCGTGCGTATCCTCAAGGGGCTCCGCTCGCGCTTCGAGGAACATCACCAGCTCAAGTACACCGATGCGGCCCTGGAGACGGCTTCACGGCTGGCGGACCGCTACATCAATGACCGCTATCTGCCCGACAAGGCCATCGATGTGATCGATGAAGCAGGGGCTCACCAGCGATTGCTGCCGCCCGAGATTCGTGTCGACACCATCGACGTGGACCAGGTCGAGGCGGTGGTCGCCTCGATTGCCCGGATACCGCCGAAGAGTGTGTCCAGTTCCGATCGCAAGTTGCTCGAGAACCTGGATCGCGACCTCAAGATGCTGGTATTCGGTCAGGACGAGGCTATCGACAGCCTCTCCGCAGCCATCAAGTTGTCCCGCGCGGGGCTCAAGTCGCCGGACAAGCCGGTGGGCAGTTTCCTCTTTGCCGGCCCCACGGGGGTAGGCAAGACCGAGGTGGCACGACAGTTGTCCAACATCATGGGTATCGAACTGGTGCGCTTCGACATGTCGGAATACATGGAGCGCCACACGGTGTCACGGCTGATCGGTGCGCCTCCTGGTTACGTCGGCTACGACCAGGGGGGGCTGCTGACCGAGGCCATCACCAAGCATCCGCATTGCGTGCTGTTGATGGATGAGATCGAGAAGGCGCACCCCGAGGTCTTCAACCTGCTGCTGCAGGTGATGGATCACGGTCGTCTCACCGACAACAATGGCCGCGAGGCGGACTTCCGTCACGTGATCCTGATCATGACCTCCAACGCCGGGGTCGAGCAGGCCACGCGTCGCTCCATCGGTTTCCAGACCCAGGATCACTCCACCGATGCCATGGAGGTGATCCGCAAGACCTTCTCCCCCGAGTTCCGCAATCGGCTGGATGGCATCATCCAGTTCCATTCCCTGCCGATCTCGGTGGTGCGCAGCGTGGTGGACAAGTTCCTGGTGGAACTGCAGGCGCAGCTCGACGAGAAGCGTGTCCAGCTCGAAGTGGATGAGGCGGCCAGGGAGTGGCTCGCCGAGAAGGGTTACGACCCTGACATGGGTGCTCGTCCCATGGCCCGCCTGATCCAGGAATGGCTCAAGAAACCGCTGGCCGAACTCATTCTCTTCGGGGAATTAGCCGAGCATGGTGGCATGGTGCATGTCACCTTGGAGGAGGGCGAGTTGCATCTGTCCACGGAGGCAGAGCTTGCAGATGCCCCGTGATCCCTGACGGTCTGCGCTTTCGCTGACCCTTTGCGCCCTGTCTCGAGACGGGGCGTTATTGTTTGTGGCTGTTGTGGAAGAAGGTCTAGCGTGAGCGGTAGACGATGCGTCCCTTGGACAGATCATAGGGAGTCAGCTCGACCTTGACCTTGTCGCCGGTGAGAATGCGAATGTAGTTCTTGCGCATCTTGCCCGAGATGTGGGCGGTGACTACATGGCCGTTTTCCAGTTCGACGCGGAACATGGTATTGGGAAGGGTGTCGACGATGACACCTTCCATTTCGATATGGTCTTCGCGTGCCATAGGCGTTTCCTCGCTGATGTGTGATGAAGCAGATCGACTGCCTGGCGTCATGTCTTGCGCCATGCCGATAGATTAGCGCGATATTGTGCCGCATGCCGGGCATCAAGGCAAAACATGCCTCAGATTTCCGGCCTCAGAGGGGCAGAACGCGACGCCAGTGGCGCCCGTCCAGCATCTCCAGTGGCTGGAACTCCTGCTTGTAGCGCATCTTTCGGCACTCACGGATCCAGTAGCCCAGGTAGACATGCGGCAATCCCAGGTGGTTTGCCCTGGCCACCAGGGACAGGATGGCAAAGGTACCCAGCGAGCGGCGGTCCAGATCCGGGGCGGTATCGAAGAAGGTATAGATGGCCGAGAGGCCGTGCTCGAGCTGGTCGAAGG
>JAGXGN010000023.1 GCA_024636705.1 Halomonas sp. | reverse complement strand
TGATGGAAGCCCTGATGGCCGGGGGCTGGTTGATGTTGCCGTTGCTGGGGTGCTCGTTGCTGGCCACGGTCATCATCATCGAGCGTCTCTGGACGCTCAGGGCCCGGCGCATCGCCCCTTTCGGCCTGGGCCAGGAAGTCTGCTCGCTGGTGGCCCGCGGTCAGGTCAACCTTTTCTGGCTGGAGAGTCATTCACCGCTGGGTGGCGTACTGGCCGCCGGGCTTCGCAATGCCAGGCTGGGGCATGAGCAGGTGAGGTCGCGCCTGCAGGAAGCCGCCACCGCGGTGATCCATGACATGGAGCGTTTCCTGAGCCCGCTGGGGACGATCGCCGCCATCACGCCGTTGATCGGGCTGCTGGGCACCGTGGTGGGGATGATCGAGGTGTTCTCGGTGATCGTGGCCGGGGATGGTGCCAGCCGCACGGCGGACCTGGCCGGGGGTATCTCCCGGGCCCTGGTCACTACCGCGGCGGGTCTCACCGTGGCGATCCCGGCCCTGATGTTTCATCGCTACTTCCAGCGGCGCGTCGAGGACATCACCGTTCGCATGGAGGAGCAGGCCGGCCAGGTGGTCGAGTTCCTCGCCCACTACCCGGGCGAGCTGACCCTGGCCGAGCGCCATGAAGGCGATCGGGACGGGGATCGTCTCGAGGCTGATGGAAGGATCGCGCCGAGAGTCAAGCCGTCGTGAGGTTTCATCGTGCCCGACGGGATCCGGTGGAGGTGAACCTCACCCCCTTGATCGATGTGGTCTTTCTCCTCCTCATCTTCTTCATGGTCTCGACGACCTTCGAGACCCGGCAGGCCCTGGAGCTGGAATTGCCGGAGAGTGTGAGCGGTGTGGCGGCGGAGGTCTCTCCGGTCACCCTAGTGATCACCGAGGCGGGTGCCTACCGGCTCAATGACCGCGAACTGACCTCGGCACAGCTCGGCGAGGCGCTGGCCCAGGAAGCCGAGCAGGCGCGTGACCAAGGCCTGGTCGTGGAGGCCGACGCCCGTGCCCGTCATGCCGCCGTGGTGCGGGCCCTTAACCTGGCCGGTACCCTGGGAATTCGCCAGGTGCGCCTCGCCACCACCAAGGTATCATCCACTCAAGCGGAGCGACCGTGATTCACGACAGGAGCCAGGATTCGGGATGGGCGCTGTACAGGCGGTTGCTGGGCTATGTGCGGCCCCACTGGCGTTCCTTCCTGCTTGCCGTCATCGGTTATGCCATCTATGCGGCATCGAGCACGGCCCTGGCCGAGATGATGAAACGCCTGATCGACGGTATCCAGGATCCGGACGCCAGCTTTCGTCTGTTCCTGCCCATGTTCGTTGTGGCCATGTTCGCCGCCAGGGGCCTGGGTACCTTCCTGGGTACCTACTTCATGAGCAATGTGGCCCGCAACGTGGTGCATACCCTGCGCTGCAATGTCTTCGACCACATGCTGCACCTGCCGGGTGCCTTCTTCGATGCCCATTCCAGCGGCCATCTCATCTCGCGTGTGACCTACCATGTCGAGCAGGTCACCGGGGCGGCGACCCAGGCCATCACCATCCTGCTGCGCGAGGGGCTCTTCGTGATCGGCCTGGTCACCTATCTGCTCTGGACCAACTGGATGCTGACCCTGCTGTTCCTGGCGGTCACGCCCCTGATCGGTGGTGTCGTCAGCTATGCCAGCAAACGCTTCCGGCGTATCTCCGGCCGCATCCAGGCCTCCATGGGGGAGGTCACCCATGTCGCCTCGGAGGCGCTCAGCGGCTATCGCGCCGTGCGCACCCATGGTGCCGAGGCGTATGAAAAGGCCCGTTTCACCGCGGCCAGCGAAATCAATCGGCAGCAGAGCATGAAGGAGGCCTTGACCAAGGCAATCAGCACACCGATGATCCAATTGCTGGTGGCGCTGTCGCTTGCCTTGCTGGTCTGGCTTGCGATGTCGCCGGCCATGATGGCCGACATGACCCCCGGGGAATTCGTCGCCTTCGTTACCGCCGCCGCCCTGATGGCCAAGCCGGTTCGGCAGCTTACCGAGATCAACAGCGAGGTCCAGAAGGGGATCGCGGCCTCCGCGGACCTCTTCGGCCTGCTGGAAGAACCCCTCGAGCGGGACGATGGCCAGCATCTTCCCGGCCGTCTGGCCGGATGCGTCGTGATGGAGGGTGTTCGCTTCGCCTATGGCGAGGACCAGCCCGAAGTGCTCAAGGGCATAGATCTCGACGTCGCCCCGGGTGAGATGGTGGCCATCGTCGGGCGTTCCGGCAGTGGGAAATCCACCCTGGTGGGATTGTTGCCGCGCTTCTATCGGCCCACGGCCGGGCGTCTGCTCATCGATGGCGTATCGATAGACGACTACCGGCTGGCCCCCCTGCGTCGGCAGATCGCCCTGGTGTCGCAACAGGTGACCCTCTTCAACGCCAGCATCGCCGACAATATCGCCTACGGCGTGGCCCATGCCGACCCGGCGGCCATCGAGGCCGCTGCGCGGGCGGCCCATGCCGATGAGTTCATCGAGCGCCTGCCGCAAGGCTATGCCACGGTGGTGGGCGAGAACGGCGTGATGCTCTCCGGTGGCCAACGCCAACGCCTGGCCATCGCCCGGGCGATCTTCAAGGATTCGCCGTTGTTGATCCTCGATGAGGCCACCTCGGCCCTGGATACGCAATCGGAGCGCTACATCCAGGCGGCCCTGGAAGAGGTGTGCCGAGGCCGTACCACCTTCGTCATCGCCCACCGGCTATCGACCATCGAGCGTGCGGATCGCATCCTGGTGATGGAGCAGGGCCGGATCATCGAGGAGGGCAGCCACCGGGAACTGCTGGCACAGGACGGGGCCTATGCGGCATTGCATCGGCTGCAGTTTCGCGAGTCTACGGCATGATGCGGGAACGGCTGGCCAGTGGCTGGTTGACCGCCGCCTACCGCGGTGATCGCTGGCTCGTCGTCCTGCGTCCCCTGGAATGCTTCTATCGGTGGCTCCTGGCTCGCCGGAGCCGGGCCTATCGACGTGGGCAGAGGACGGTCTGGCAACCGACGGTGCCGGTGATCGTGGTGGGGAACATCACCCTGGGAGGCACCGGGAAGTCGCCGCTGGTGGCCTGGCTGGCGACCTGGCTCCAGGATCGAGGCTGGCGCCCGGGTATCGTCACGCGGGGCTATGGGGGCCAGGGAGCCGTCCATCCGCTGCGGGTCACCGCCGAGACGTCGGTCGTCGAATCTGGCGACGAGCCACGAATGCTGCATGATCAGACAGGCCTCCCGCTGGTGGCGGACCCGGATCGTCCCCGCGGGGCCAGGTGCTTGATCGAGGAGGGATGCGACATCCTGATCAGTGACGATGGCCTCCAGCACCTCGCCCTGGGTCGCGACATTGAGCTCGTCGTGGTGGACGGTCGGCGCGGATGGGGCAATGGACGTTGCCTGCCGGCGGGCCCCCTGCGCGAACCGCGTTCGCGGCTGGAAACCGTCGATGCCGTCTTGATCAATGGCGAGCCGACCTTCACGCCGCCACGGGGGGCTTATTCCATGACCCTGGCGCCTGCCGGCTGGCGGCCGCTGAGTGGCGGTGATCGCGTCGCGCTGCGGCCACTGCCCTTCGACGGACCGGTACATGCCGTGGCAGGAATCGGCAATCCCGCGCGTTTTTTCACCACCCTGACGGAACTCGGCGTCGAGATCAGGGCCCATGCCTTCAGCGACCACCACGCCTTTCGTCGAGCGGATCTGGTCTTCGATGACGGGCGGCCCGTGGTGATGACCGCCAAGGATGCCGTGAAGTGTCGCGACCTGGCACTGGACGACGCCTGGGTCCTCGAGGTGGAGGCAGTGCCGGATGGCGCCTTCCAAGGCTGGCTTGCAAAGAGAATCCACAGTTTTTGGCCGCCTGCGGCGGCTACCGGTGACACCCTGGGTCGGTGAAAGGCTCCCTACTTCAAGATCCCTCCTTCACCAGGGTCACGGTCAACAAGAGGTATCAGAAATGGACAAGGAACTGCTGGCCATGCTGGTCTGCCCCTCCTGCAAGGGCAAACTCAAGTATCATCGAGAGGCGCAGGAACTGCATTGCCTCTTCGAGGGGCTTGCCTACCCGATACGCGATGGCATCCCGGTCATGTTGCCCGAGGAGGCAAGGGCCCTGGACGTCGACGAGAAGCTGCATGAGTCCCCCGGACGCACGGGAGACCGCTGATGCCGGCCAGGGACTTCATCGCGGTGATCCCGGCCCGCTATGCCTCCTCGCGGTTGCCGGGCAAGCCGCTCGCCGACATCGCGGGCGACCCCATGGTGGTGCATGTCTGGCGTCGGGCGAGTGAGAGTGCGGCGAGCCGAGTGGTGGTTGCCACCGACGACAGCCGCATCCGCGATGCCCTCCTGCCTTACGGGGCCGAGGTGCTGATGACCCGGGCCGACCATCCCTCGGGGACGGATCGCCTGGCGGAGGTGGCCGATCGGCTGAACCTGGATGCCGATGCCGTGCTGGTCAATGTTCAGGGCGACGAGCCCTTGATCCCGCCGGCATTGATCGACCAGGTGGCGGCACGCCTGCATGACGATCTCGAGGCCTCCATCGCCACCCTGGCCGAGCCGATAAGCGATGTCGATGTCCTCTTTAATCCCAATGTGGTGAAGGTGGTGCGGGCCCTCTCCGGTCGGGCCCTGTATTTTTCCCGCTCGCCTGTTCCCTGGGATAGAGAGGCCTGGGACCGTGATGCCTTTGCCGCTCGGCCTGCGCTTCTCGAGACCGACGCCTGGCTGCGCCATATCGGTCTCTACGCCTATCGGGTGGGCTTCCTCGCCGATTACCGCGACTGGACGCCTTCCTCCCTGGAGCAACTCGAGCAGCTGGAGCAATTGCGGGCGCTGCATCACGGCCACGCCATCCAGGTGGCACTGACCAGGGTGCCGCACCCGGCCGGAGTGGATACCGCCGACGACCTCGCCCGTGTGCGTGACGTCCTCCAGGGTCAGGCAGGAGATCAATGATGCGAGTGCTGTTCGTGTGTCTGGGCAATTTCTGCCGGTCGCCCACCGCCGAGGGTGTCTTCCGTCGCCTGCTCGATGACATCCTTGGCCGCCAGGAATCGGCCCCTTGAGCCTGACGATTGTCCCAGACAAGGACCTGTCGGGTGCCAACACCCTGGGCCTGCCCTGCCTGGCCGAGCGCTTTGCCGTGGCCGAGAATCACGATGCCCTGGGCGAAGCCATCCGGCGGGCCGCCGATCATGGGTGGCCGTTGACGGTGCTGGGCGGGGGAAGCAATCTCATCCTGCCCGAACGCCTGCCCGGCCTCGTCCTCCAGCCGGCGATGAATGCCTGGTGGCTGGAGGAGAGGGGGGAGGCGCCCCGGGCGCATGTCGAGGCGGGGATGGTCTGGCATGACCTGGTGATGACCCTGGCGTCCCGCGGGCTCTGGGGTATCGAGAACCTGGCGTTGATTCCCGGCCATTGCGGTGCCGCCCCGATCCAGAATATCGGCGCCTATGGTGTCGAGCTAGGCGATGTGCTCGAGGCCGTGCACCTGATCCATCTCGACGATGGCCGTGAGGCGGCCCTTTCTGCCGCCGACTGCCGCCTCGGCTACCGGGACAGTATCTTCAAGAGAACCCTGAAAGACCGGGTGGTGATCACGCGACTGGTGCTTCGCCTGTCCCGTTTACCGCAACCCCGGCTTGGCTATGGTGACCTGGCGAGTCGTGTCGGTTCCGATCCCACGGCGCTGGAGGTGGCCGAGGCGGTCTGTGCCATCCGCCGCGAAAAACTGCCCGACCCCGCCGTCCTGGGTAATGCGGGGAGCTTCTTCAAGAATCCCCTGGTGGATGCGATAAAGGCGCGGGGATTGCTGGCCGATCACCCCGATCTCCCCCACTTCGCGCAAGCCGATGGCAGGGTGAAACTGGCGGCCGGTTGGCTCATCGACCGCTGCGGCCTCAAGGGGTGGCGTCGTGGGCATTTCGGCGTGCATGACCGCCAAGCCCTGGTGCTGGTGCATTTCGGTGGCGGCAATGCCACCGAACTCCTGGCCTTCGCCGACGAGGTGGCGGCCAATGTTTGGTCGCGCTTCGGGGTCATGCTGGCGCGGGAGCCCCGGCTGGCCGGCACCTGAATCACGACGCCACAAACGACAACGCCCGCAGCCTTGGCTGCGGGCGTTGTCGTTCAGGGGAAGAGGGCCTCAGCCCTGCTTGCCTCCTTCCTGGGACTTGGCTTCCTGCTCACGCTTGCGAATTTCACGCGGGTCGTTGTGGGCCCGGCGGCGTCGTCGCCGGTTCGCCTTGGTGCTAGCCGATTCGGACTCGGAGGCGTCTGCCTTCTCGGCCGCGCTGGGCTCAGGCGTGTCCTCACCCTCGCTCACCTTGGGCGCTTCGGCAGGCTCGGGATCGACCTTCGCCTCTGGGGCCTTGGCTTTCTTGGCTGGCTTGCGCTCAGGCTTGGCTTTTGCCTTGGCCGTCTTGGCCGTCTTGGCCGTCTTGGCCGCTTCGCTGTCCTCGGGTGCCGCCGTGGTCGGCTCAGGCTCTGGCTCTTGCTGGGCTTGGGTCTTGGGTGCCTCGGCTTCCTTGGCAGTCGTGGACTCATCAGCCTTGGTCGTCTCAGGCTCGGCATTGACCTCGGCCGCGCTGGTTTCCTCGGCGGGCTTGGGTGCCGCCTTGGTCGGCTCTGGCTCTGGCTCTGGCTCTGGCTCTGGCTCTGGCTCTTGCTGGGCTTTGGCCTTGGGAGCTTCTGCTTCGGGTGTTTCGGCCTCCTCGGCAGGCGTGGACGTAGCCTTGGTCGGCTCAGGCTCGGCGTGTGCCTCTGGCGTCTTGCTCTCTTCGGCGGCCGTGGGCGCAGGAGCCGGTTCAGCCTCCTTGGTGTCGACCTCGGACGTTGTGGTTTCCTCGGCAGGCTCGGACGCTGGCGCCGGCTCGGGTTGTCTTGCCGGCGAGGGTGCTTCGGCCTTCACCTCATCCTGAGCCGTTGCCGTGCTAGGGGCGTCGCTGGTCGGTGCAGAGGCGGCTTCTGCTTGAAGGCGTTTCTGTTCCGTCTCGGCCTTGGGGTTGATGGCGTGCTGGCGTGTCCGGTTTCTCGGATTGTTGCGGGTGCGCTTGGGCTTGCCATCATCCACCGGTGCCGTGCTCGCGGTTTCATCGGCCTTGGTCGGCTCGGCTTTGGTTGGCTGGGCTTTAGTCGACTGGTTCTTGGCGGCGGCGGGTTTGTCGTCGCGATTGTCAGCCCCACGCTGGCGGCGTGAATCGTCACGGGTCCTGGGCGTCTGCGACTGTTGCGGCTGGCGCTCCTCGTCCTGGCGCGCAGTGCGACCGCGTCCGCGATTCTCGGCGGGAGCATCAACCTCATCGGGCTTTGTGTTATCGCGGGCGGCATTCTGGCGGGGTGCCGAGCGACGGTCCTCGTTGCGCGGACGACGCTGACGACCGCCGCGTCCTCCTCGGTTATCGTCCTGCGGCTTGTTCTTTTCGTCATCCTGGCGCTGGGACTGGACGTTCTCCCGACGCGGATTTCTTCCGGTCTCCTGGTCGGAAGTGGATGCACGGGAAGGGGTCGACGGTGTCGTGCCCGCATCGCCTTCCTCGCTACCCAGCAGCTTGGAGAGGCCCTTGACCAGTCGCCCCAGGACGCCGCTCTGAGGTGCCGGCAACTGGGGGGGAGATGGCCTCGGTGAATCCACCTTGTTCTGCGGTACGGCCGGGGCCTCTTCCTGCTGCAGGGAGGCGGGTGCCGGTTCATTGTGAATCACGGTCTTGACCGCCGCCTCGGCACGCTGGACCGGCTTGCCGAAGGCCGCCTCGGGTTCCTTGCCGATCTCGATATCGACAGGCAGTTCATAGCTCGACTTGATGCCGTCTTCCTCATCGACATGGTCATCGCGCAGGCGCTGGACATCGTAGTGCGGCGTGTCCATGTCCGGATTGGGGAGCATCACCACCCTGACACCCTGGCGTTGCTCGATCTCGGCGAGCACCGCGCGCTTCTCGTTGAGCAGGTAGGTGGCCACCGGCACCGGCAGGATGGCGCGGATCTGGGCGCTGCGCTCCTT
>JAGXGN010000022.1 GCA_024636705.1 Halomonas sp. | reverse complement strand
TTGTCGGTGACGACCTCACGCAGTACCGGCAGGTGTTCTGGCTTGACCTTCTTGGGGCGACCTCGGCGTGCCATGATTGCTGCTCCCGATCGTGAGGATGGTGACAGCAACCAATTATACACTATTTTGTAAACACCCTCTAAGGAATCACTGAACAATGCTGTTCTGGGCGGCAGAAGCGTCAAAGCGGCCCGATCATCCCCTCAGCGATCACTATCTGACCATTTAAGGTGGTCTGTTTTACCTGGCAGCCGGGTTATCCGGCTGTCAGGCCATATTCAAGACGTACTGCTCCTATCGATGTGTCCCTGGCATCGTCCTGCCAGTACCAGATTGCCGAGGGCGAACAGGGTGAACAACTGGGCGTGGTTCTTGGCCAGCCCCTTGTAGCGAACCTTCCGGTAGCCGAAGAAGTAGATCCGCAGCATGCGCTCCAGGCCAATGAGCGGCCTGCCTCGCTTGCCCGCCGAGCCGTCTAGAAGTATTACTGCGAACACTGGACCCTGCTCAACACCCTGCGCACGGCAGGCGCTATGGCTGCCGCGTTGTTCTTCTTGATCGGTCTGATACGGTGAGCTTTCCCATTGCATGGCGTCCACGACCAATGGCGAAGACAGCCTTCCCCGGAGCGAGTGACCGCTCCATCCATCTTCTCTAGGCTGACGAGAGTGCCAATCACGCAAAAAATGCTGCCATGGCCGATCACACCGATGTTTCCCAAATCACCCCTGAGCCTTGAAGAACTCTTCAACCTCGATGCTCGGGCGGGGCTCGCTGAAGAAAAAGCCCTGGAACAGGTTGCAGCCTTCGGAAGTGACGTTGGCGAGCTGCTCTTCGGTCTCCACGCCCTCGGCAATGGTCTCGAAACCCAGGCTTCTGCTCAGCCCGATGACCGCCCGCACGATCGCGAGGCTGTCTTGCTTGCCGGGCAGGTCATGAATGAAGGACTGGTCGATCTTGATCGTGCTAAAAGGGAAGGTGCGCAGGTGGCCGATAGAGGAATAGCCGATACCGAAATCGTCCATCGAGATCCTGATCCCGAGATCGCGGATCTTGTGCAGAATGACAAAAGCGCCCTCGCTTTCGTTCATCAGCACCTGTTCGGTGATCTCGAGTACGAGCCGGCTGGCAGGCAGCCCCGACTCGGCAAGCGCATTCTCGACGGACTGGACGAGTTTCTTGCTCTTGAACTGACCCGGCGAGAGATTGACCGTGACCGTGATCTCCTTCGGCCACCGCGAGGCGTCAACACAGGCCTCTCGCAACACCCATTCGCCCAGCGGCACAATCAGCCCTGTCGCCTCCGCCGCCGGAATGAAGTCGTCCGGCATCACAATGCCGCGTTCGGGACTGTTCCAGCGCAGCAGTGCCTCGCAGCTGGTGACCTTTCCGGTCTTGACGTCGACCATGGGCTGGTAGAGCAGCTCGAATTCGCCCCCGTTATGGATCGCCTTGCGCAGATCGAACTCGATGATGCGGCGGGCCTGCATACGCGCATCCATTTCGGGTTCGAAGAAGCGGCAGACACCGCGCCCGTCGGCCTTGGCGCGATAGAGCGCCAGATCGGCGTTCTTCATGAGAATGTCGGGCTCTTCGCCGTCATTGGGCGCGACGGCGACACCGACGCTGACCTCCACGATCACCTGATTGCCGTCGAAATCGTAAGGAGCCGCGACAACCTCGATGAGGCGGCTTGCAAGTGCGGTGATGTCCGAGGGTTTCTCGGCCGGAACCTGGAGGATGGCGAACTCGTCTCCGCCCAGCCTTGCCGCGATGTCTCCGCCGCGCAGGCAGCTTTGCATGCGTCGGGCCGCCTCCTTCAGCAACCGGTCGCCAATGGGGTGCCCGAACGTATCGTTGACCTCCTTGAAGTGGTCGAGGTCCAAACTCAATACCCCGAGGGATTCGTTGCGTCGCAGGTGCTTCAGGACAGTGTCCATCTGATTGTAGAAGCTCACGCGGTTCGGGAGTTCGGTCAGCGCATCGAATTGTGCCATGTGCCGGATCTCCGCCTGATCGGCAAGCCGCTGGGTAATGTCATCGAAGGTCACGACGACCCCGCCGTTCGGCATCGGCCGACGGGCGGCAGCAATGCTCCGGCCATCGTTCAGGAGGTGGGTATCGTTTTCTTCCTCGGTTGCATGGAAGGATTTCTCAATCCGCTCGAGCGTGGCCTCGGGCTCCACAAACCGGACGCCCGAGGTTGAATCCATGAGCGCAAAAAGCTCTGGTATGGTCATGCCCAGCAGGTTTTTGTCTTGAGGCAGCCCGAAAATCTCGGCGAAGCGACTATTGGTCAAAATCACTCTACCCTCTGCATCGTGCATCAAGAGGCCCTGCGACATGTTCGTCAGCGCCATCTGAAGCTTCAGCTCGGAGACGACGAGGGCCTGTTCCGCCTGCTTGTACTTGGTGATGTCCAGATTGACGCCGTAGGTCTTTATGGTCCGTCCTGCCTCGTCCTTGACGATGAAGATGCGCACCGCAATGTAGCCTGTTGTTCCGTCAGCGTAGAGGATGCGATGTTCGAGTCTGCGGGAGAAGTTGGGGTCATTTGTCTCGATTGCCGCCTTTACCTCGGCTCCCACAATTTCTCTGTCATCCGGATGCACGAACCGCCGGGTATAGTCGGCGGAGCTCATGGTGTAGCCGCCGACCGCCTCGGCGGTGGTGCGGAAGATGCGATAGTAGTCGTCGTTGAAGGTGAAACGATCCGCCAGGACGTCGTATTCCCATTCAGATGCATCGACAATCTTGAGCGCGTTCGCGTGTTTGGCCTCACTGGCGCGCAACTCGGCTTCCACCTGATTGCGGGCGCTGATGTCCAACACGGCGCCGATCGCGGCAGGTTGCCCTTCGAAGACGGCGGCCGACGCGTCGATGAAAATGTCGACGATCTTTCCGCTCTTGTGGGTTATCGTGGACTCTAACTGGACGAAACGGCGCTTGCCGGACACACAGTCCTTTACGACTTCGGCGATGGCAGTTCTGTCTTGCTCCGCGACGAAATCGAGAATGGGCTGGTTGACCAGGTCCGCCGGCAAGTCGCCAATCAGGTTGGCCAAATATGAGTTGATGTAACCGATGGTGCCATCGGCCCGGACAACAACGATGCCGACCACGTTTTGTTCGAACTCCGTACCCCGGGACTTCGACCGCTTGGGTCGCTTTCCCGCGCCGGATGGGCTCATGGCCAGTCTCTCCTTCTACCAGCAGATAAAAAGCGCCGCAGCCCTGCTCGGATATATTAGGCTGTGGTTCAAACCGATGAAGCCCGCATGAAATCCGGACGGCTTCTGTATGGCCAACCCCCGCACCGTCATCATGGCTTGGGCCTTGCCAAAGACCATCCGTCATGAGGCAGTCATACCAAACTCTAACAGGTCCGTCGGCGCCGGACACTGATGCAGATTGATCCCGCCAGTGCTGGTCGGTGAATCCCGATCCACCACCTCCATGACAATGTCGCAAGGGAGACGAGCGAGTACCCAGCAAACGGCAATGTATATCTATCATCTTGTTTTTGCTGCTATAAAAGGAGATTTTTGTTTCTGTTAGTTTCTGCTTAAATATGGGGTGTACGCAATGGGGTTGCAGAGGTCGCAGGTTCGAATCCTGTCGCTCCGACCAGAAAATACTAAAAAACCGCCGCTTGGGGTCATCACCCAGCGGCGGTTTTTCGTTTTCTCCGTAGCGACCCGACGGACGACTGGTCAGACGCCGGGGTCGATGCGACTATACCGCCATCAACCCTCTTCTCCGGAACAAGGCCATTTCATGATGCGATTCCGCCGTCTCGTCGTCCCCGCCGCCGCTCTTGCTCTTGTCCTTGCCCTGCTCGCCGGCTGTACCACCTACACCTATCCCGATGGTAGCCGCGAGACGGTTCTCGGCACGCCGGCCCAGGACGAGACCCTGACGCCGGAAGAGCGCCAGGCCCAGCCGATCCGCTATCGAGTGCCGGGCGAGATCCCCGAGTGAGCTATTCCCGCCGGCACCGCCAGCTCGCCAGCTGCTGAATCACCGCCAGGCCGACCAGCACGGCGGTTGACCAGCCCAGAAACCCTACCAGCTCATGATAGGCGCCTGGCGCCTCCTGAGGGCGCGCCGCCATGCCGAATTCCGCCAGGCGGGTCAAGCCATAGAGCAGCGCCGCCAGCAGCGAGAGCGGCAAGGCGAAACGCCAGGCCGCGAGCCAGCGAGTCAGCGGCCACGGCGCCGACTCAGTCTTGATCTGGGCCTTGACCTGGGCCTTGCTCCTGGTCGCCGCCCCGGCACGGGCTCTAGATGCGGGTGGCCGCCGCGGTGTCTTCGCCGGCGCACGCCGGGGGCGCCTCGCCTTACCACCGCCGGAAACTCGACCCGACAGCCACTGGCCGGACCGCACCAGCAACCAGCCAAGGGAAAAGACGACCGACAGCGCCAGGCTGCCCATGACCACGAAATACGCCATTCAACATGCCTTGGTAAACTTGTTAAGAGATAAGAGATAAACGCGCATTTTGCCACAGTACAGTTGCCACAAACATTGCGGGGGGATCTTACGGCACCACGAAGATGGAAACGGGAAGCCGGGCCAGCAGGTCCGGGTCCTCTGAGATGAGCGCCACCAGGGCCGCACGGGGCAACATCAAGGTACCGCTTCGCGTTCGGGACAGCAGTCGCACCAGGGCCTCGGCGCCCATCTCGGGCAAGGGCTCGACACTCTCGATCAGTCCCTGGAAGCGCTCGAACAAGGCGTCCCTTTCCGAAGGCGGCTGACCCAGGTAATGCAGGGGTCCCGAGCGCACCGGGCAACGCGCATCCCAGATGATCAGGGTACAGGGCGCCGCGAGCACCAGGGCACGGCTGGTGGACCCCAACCGGACACCCCAGTGCCCGGAAAGCCCGGCCTTGCCCACTACCAGCACATCCCCGGCACCGACGAGCGCCAGCGCCTCGCTTGCCACCCCTCCCCGGCTGACCTGCAAGCGATGACGCACGTCACGCCCGGCCACCGCCCCTGCCAGCGCCTGGGCAGCACGCCGGGCATGGCGGTCAAGGTCGGCCTGGAGCCTCTGCGACGAAAACGGGCGGGAAAGCCCCGACTGCGCCCCGACCTCGCGGGCGAAGGGAAATCCCGCGCATTCCAGCAGGTCGAGATCCTCGACGAACAGGCCCACCAGTTCCAGCCGCCGACGACTGGCCAGGTCCACCGCCGCGCTCAGTGCCGCCAGGCTGTGTCGCGAGGCATCGATCAGCGACAGGACCCGAGCCGCCGGCGTGTCCGCCTGGCGATCATCGGCCATGGTAACCTCGCTCACTGTCAGCGCCGGCCTCGCCGTCGCCTCCCAGGACCGACGAAGCCTCGACGAGACCGTCGCTACCCGCATGGGCGTCCTTGACCACCCTGGCGAAGTCCGTCAGGCGAGCCTGCACCCGGCCGTTGAGACTCTGCGCCGCGAAGACGCCCTCGGCATCCGCCTCGCCGGGCGAGAGCCCGCTCAGCAGCGCCAGCGCCTCATCGACATGGCGAACGGCGAAGAGCCGGAAGCGCCCCGCCTCCATGGCCTCGCGCACCTCGCGCTTGAGCATCAGGTGCACCACATTGGCGGCCGGCAGGATGACGCCCTGGCCATGGAGAGGTCCCAGGGACACACAGACATCGAAGAAGCCCTCGATCTTCTCGTTTATCCCGCCCACCGCCTGCACCTCACCGTGCTGGTTGATCGATCCCGTCACCGCCAGGGCCTGGTCGAGCCCCACCCGGGCGATGGCGGATACCAGCACGCAGACCTCGCCCACCGAGGCACTGTCGCCCTCCACCCCGCCGTAGGACTGTTCGAAGGCCAGGCTGGCCGATAGCGAGAGCATCGCATTCGGCACATAGCGATTGGCCAGGTAGCAGGAGAGGATCATCACGGCCTTGGCATGAATGTTCCCGCTCAGGCGGGACTCGCGTTCGATGTTGACCACCTGGCCGTTACCCGGACGCGCCGTGGCGGTGATGCGGCTCGGCTGGCCGAAGACCAGGTCACCCATCTGCAACACCGAGAGGCCATTGACCTGCCCCACGCG
>JAGXGN010000021.1 GCA_024636705.1 Halomonas sp. | reverse complement strand
GTCCTGTACCAGGCGGGTATAGAAGGTCGGCACGCCCATCAACACCGTGCCGTGGGGCATCTCCTCGACGATGACATCGGCGTCGAACTTCGGTAGGAAGCGCATGCTGGATCCGGCCATCAGCGTCACGTTGCAGGCGACGAAGAGCCCGTGGGTGTGGAAGATCGGCAGGGCATGGATCAGGCGATCGTTTTCGCTGAAGTGCCAGGTCTCGGCCAGGGTAGCGGCGTTTGACCCCAGGTTGCGATGGGTCAGCATGGCGCCCTTGGAGCGGCCGGTGGTACCCGAGGTGTAGAGGATCGCCGCCAGGTCGCGCTCGCCCAGGGTGACGATGTCCTCACGCGGCCTGGCGTTGCTCGCGGCCTCCATGAGGCTGCCGTCGCGGCGGGTGCCCAGGGTCTCCACCGCCGGGCAGCCGCTCTCCTCGGCGATCCTGCGGGCCTCGTCCAGTGCCGCCGGCCGGCAGACGAAGAGGGCGGGCTCGGCATCGGTCAGGAAGTAGCGGATCTCTTCCCCGGTGTAGCCGGTGTTGAGCGGCAGGTAGACACCGCCGATTTGCAGGCAGGCCAGGTAGAGCAGGATCGCCTCGGGGCTCTTGTCGACCTGGACCGCGACTCGGTCGCCCGGGCTCACGCCCAGATCGGTCAAGGCGCCGGCGAGGCGGCCACTGGCGACCAGGGCTTCCTCATAGCGATAGCCGTTCCCCTCGCGGGTGGTGATGAAATCGGCATCACCGCGTTCCCGCATCCGGGCGGCAAAGGTCTCGAAGAGGTTATGGTTCATTTGGTTGTCTCTCCCTTGGCCATCTTCCTGGCGCGGCGAACGAGGTCGCGGACCTCGCTCGAGCGGGCCACCTTGGCATTGGCGATGTAGTTCTCGTGGTTGCGTTCGATGTCGTCGAGCACGTAGAGGTAGTTGACCATCATGCCGGTGGCCTGCTTCAGCCCCTTGCTCGAGACATCCCCGAGCCAGTTGATGCGATGGAGCTCGGCACCGTTGCCCAGATGGAAGCGGGCCACCGGGTTGAGCGGGAGTCCCCGGGCGTTCTTCTCCTCCACCAGGTAACGCGCGGCGAGCGGCTTGACGACGGCCTTGAGTCGCTCGGCACGCTCCGCGTCGCGGTGCCAGTCCGGGGTCTCCAGCTCGGCCAGGGCGTCGCGCAGCGCGCGCGGCAGGCTGTCGTCCTCGCGTCGCTCGGCCAGCCACTGGGCGAAACCCGGTACCGGCGAGAGCGTCACGAAATACTTGAGCTGGGGCAGTTCCTGCTTCAGTTCCTGGACGACCTGCTTGATCAGGAAGTTGCCGAAGGAGATGCCGCGCAGGCCGGTCTGGCAGTTGCTGATGCCGAAGAAGGCGGCGGTGTCGGCCACCTCGGGGTCGTCGATCTCGCGCCGCTCGCCCTGAAGTATCGGCTGGATCCGGTTGGGCAGGCCCTTGTGGAGGGCGACCTCGACGAAGATCAACGGCTCGTCGCCGATCGCCGGGTGGAAGAAGGCGAAGCAACGGCGGTCCAGGGCATCGAGGCGGCGGCGCAGGTCGTTCCAGTCCTGGATCTCGTGGACCGCCTCGTAGCGGATGATCTTCTCCAGGATCGAGGCCGGGGTGTTCCAGTCGATGCGCTTGAGCATCAGGAAGCCGCGGTTGAACCAGGAGCCGAAGAGGTGGGCGAAGTCGGCATCGATGGCGGCGAACTCGGGACGGTCCCGCAGCCACGTCAGCAGATCCTGGCGCATGCGTACCAGTTCGTAGGTGCCTTTAGGGGCCAGGTTGAGGCGCCGGAAGAGCTCCTGTCGCCGCGGCTCGCAGGCCTCGAACAGCGCCTGGAGGCTGGCATTTCCACGCTCCTCCTGATAGGCCGCATAGGCGGCATCGATGGTCGCGGGGTCCGCGGAGAACTCCCTGGACAGATCCTCGAAGAAGCGCTGCTTCTCGGCCTCGTCCAATAGCCGGTACATGGCGAGGGCACGGCTGGCCAGGGCGATGCTCGAGGCCTCGCCATCACTCTCCAGAAGACCACGACAGGCCTCCAGAAGCTGGGCATGATCAGGCGCCCCCCCCTCACCCTGGCGACGCCGCAGCAGCGCATCGCGTTGGGTGATGGAATTGAACATCTCCTGCAGGAAGGTCATGTTCATGGTCGGGTGTTCCTCCTAACCCATGATCAGGTCGGGCAGCCAGAGTGCGATGCCCGGAAATAAGCACAGCAGCAGGATGCCCAGCACCATGCACAGGGCATAGGGCAGGCTGCCCAGCAGCACGTCGCGCAGCGAGATATCCGGTGCGATGCTGTTGATGATGAAGAGGTTGAGCCCCACCGGCGGCGTGATCAGCCCGATCTCCAGGTTGATGGTCAGCACCACCGCGAACCAGTAGGGATCGAAGTTGGCGGCCAGGATGATCGGCAGCAGGATGGGTGCCGTCATCACGATCACCGCCACTGGCGGCAGGAAGAAACCGGCGACCAGCAGGAAGACGTTGATGACCCCCATCAGCACCCAGCGGTTGACCTCCAGGTCGGCGATGGCGCCGGCCACGGTCTGGGTGATGAACAGCGACGACAGCGCATAGGCGAAGACCTCGGCGGCGGCGATGATCAGCATGATCATCACGCTCTCGCGCAGGGAGTCGCGCATGATCAGCTTGATCGGAGCCAGCTGCCACATGCGGTAGATGATGATGGCGAGCAGCAGGCACAAGAAGGCACCCACCCCGGCCGCCTCGGAAGGCGTCGCCACGCCGCCATAGAGCGCGAAGAGGATGCCGAGCACCACGCCCAGGAAGGGCAGCACCCTGACCAGCGCCTTGAGGTTGGCATCGACATTCTCGCGGACTGTCTTCTTGATGCTCTCGGAGGCGATGGTCATGGGATTGCCGTAGCCGCCGGCCAGCTTGCAGGCAATCAGGGTCCAGATCATGAAGAGCACGGCGAGCATGAAGCCGGGCACCACGCCGGCGATGAACAGGCGTCCGATCGAGGTCTCGGTGGAGATGCCGTAGATGATCATGGTCACCGAGGGCGGGATCAGGATACCCAGGGTGCCGCCCGCGGCGATGCAGCCGGCGGCCACACCATCCGGATAGCCGCGCTTGCGCATCTCGGGGATGCCCATCTTGCCGATGGCGGCACAGGTAGCGGGTGACGAGCCGGACAGGGCAGAGAAGATCGTGCAGGCGCCGATGTTGGAGATCGCCAGACCCCCGGGCAGCTTGCCGAGCCAGAGATCCAGCGATCGATAGAGGTCGCGTCCGGTGGGCGAGGAGGCCACGGCCGCACCCATCATGATGAACATGGGGATGGCGACGAAGCCGAACTCGGCGATGCGGTCGAAGAAGGTCTCGCCGAAGTAGGTCAGCTCCACCAGGCCGCGGTCGGCGACCAGGGCGATCAGGGAAATGCCGCCTAGGGCGAAGGCGATGGGGGTGCCGATGGCCATCAGCACGATCAGGCCGATGGCGACGAGAATGCCGGCGGTGACGGGATCCATGTTTAGTTCTCCCCGCGCAGTATTTCGGCGACGTATTGCAGCGTCAGAAGGGTGGCGCCCACGGCCATGGGAAGAATCGCCGGCCACAGCACGGGATTCCAGACCGTGCCGGTGGTCCATTCGCCATGCCAGGCTTCGGCGACGTATATCCAGGAGGCATAGGCGAGTGCGGCACAGAAGGCGAGGCCGGCCAGGGAGGCGACCAGGCGCATGATTCGACGTGGCCAGCCCGAGAGCATGTCGGGCAGCACGCTGACGGAGACATGACCGCCCGTCATCAGCACATAGGGGCTGCCCATGAGCATCGCGGCGGTCACGGAAAAGACGGTGAACTCGGTCTGCCAGCTGGTGCTGTGGCCGAGGACGTAGCGGACGAAGACCATCTGGCACACGACCACCACGCCGGCGATGAAGAGCGCCGCGGCGACATAGGCAGTGGCGCGAGAGAGCCGGTCCATCAGACGGATATAGCCGCCGACGAGCCCGCCTGGCCTCGTGGCGTCAACACGGGAATGTTTCATGGGGCCCTCCGACATTACTGGATGGCCGCCCTCGCGGGGCGGCCGGTAGGTCCGATTCACTCTGCGATGGTGGTGTTATTCCACGGCGAGAGCGGCGTCGATCAGGGCCTGGCCGTGCTCGACATTCTCGGCGAAGGTCTTGTAGGAGCTTTCCTTGGCGACCGCGAGCCAGGCCTCGTAGTCCTCCGGCGACATCTGCACCACCTCGACGCCGTTCTCCTTGAACACGTCGACCATCGTCTGGTCGAGACCCGCGGCCTCGGCGGCGAAGAACGCTTCGGCGGCCTGGCCGGCTTCGGTCAGCGCCTGCTGTTGCTCCTCGGTCAGGCCCTGCCAGACCTGTTCAGAGATCAGGATCGGCTCATACATGAACCAGAGGGCGTTCTCGCCCGGGGCAGTCAGGCAGGACACCTGCTCGTAGATGCGGTAGGAGACGAAGGAACCCGAGGAGGTATTGGCGCCGTCCAGAACCCCGGTCTGCATCGCGGTGTAGATCTCGGAGGAGGGCATCGAGGTGATCGAGGCGCCCGCGGTCTCGAGCATCTCGTCGAAGGCCGGCCCGGCGGCGCGCATGGTCTGTCCATCCACGGTGTCCGGCGAGGTGATGCAACGAATGTCGGAGGCGAAGCCGCCAGCCAGCCAGGCATCGGCCAGCACCCGTGCGCCGCCTTCCTGGATGACGTCCTTGATCATGCCCATGAACTCGGAGTCGTTAAGGCGCTGGGCGCGTTCGTGGTTGCGCACCAGGCCGGGCATCAGGGTGGCGGAGAATTCCGGGTGGCGACCGCTGGCGTAGTCGAGTGGCAGGGCCGTGATATCGAGGCGGCCACGTACCAGGGCGCCCCATTGCTCGTCGGCCTTGAACAGTGATTGGCCGGGATAGACTTCGATCTTCAGGTCGGTACCGGAGTCGGCGACGTGCTTGGCCATCAGCTGGACCATCTCGTCGCGGACATCGCCCTGACCACCGGGGAACTGGTGGGAAGCACGCAGTACGGTCTCGGCGGACGCCGCGCCGCTGAAGGCGAGAGCCAGGCCGAGGGCGATGGCGGTGGGAGTCATCTGATATTTCATGAGTATCTCCAGAATCTTCTTGTTGTGAAACTATGTTGCTGTGGAATGTGTATCAGCTAAGCTGATGTATACATCAATAGACCTGCTGTATATATCTGTCAATCCTGCAGCACAGCAAATCGACCATTGGTGTATGGGGTTTTATAGGTCATCTGGAGGGATCTGGCGATGAACCATTCGGATAGGCAGGCCTGGCTGCGGAGGTGGTGAATGAGTACCGTGAAACGATCGAACGCCCAGCGCCTCAAGGATTCCCTCGAGGACGACATCATCAACGGGCGTCGTGCCCCGGGCGAGCGCCTCGACCCGGAGATTCTGGGCCGGGAGTTCCAGGTATCGCGCACCCCGGTTCGTGAGGCCATCCAGCATCTGGTGGCCAGCGGCCTGGTCACGGTATCGCCGAAAAAGGGCACCTTCGTGGCTCGGGTGGGGCTCGAGCAGCTGATCGAGATGTTCGAGGTGATGGCCGAGCTGGAAGGGATGTGCGGTCGACTGGCCGCACGGCGAATCTCCGAGGATGAACTCGAGCAGCTTCGTGAGGCCCTGGTGCGCTGCGAAGCCGCGGCCGAGGCCGGCGATACCGACGAGTACTACTACGAAAACGAGGAGTTCCACCACCGCCTCTATGCCGCCAGCCACAATGGTTTCCTGGCCAGCGAGGCGCACCAGCTCAAGCAACGCTTAAAGCCCTATCGCCGTCTGCAGTTGCAGGTTCGCAAGCGGATGAGGGGTTCCCTCCAGGAGCATCGCGAGATCGTTGCCGCCATCGAGAATGGCGATGCTCAGGCTGCCGAGCTTTGCATGCGTGATCATGTGCTGATCCAGGGGGAGCGCTTCAGTGACTTCGTTTCCAGCGTTCGCCAGTTCGGCACGAACAAGGCCCAGATCGGCTGAGCAGTCGTTTCGTGCGTGCGGTCCCGGCGGCACTCGACGCCGCTCTCGCCAATGGAGCTGGATTGAACGGGGAGCGACCCGGGTCGCGGCATGGGTCGATAGATATAATCCCTAGCGTTATACTCGGGTATTCATCCACTGGCCCTGGCACGGTCGTTCATCGGAGTCGTCATGTTTCCCGAGTTCACACTGGATTACGCCCATCTTGCGGAACGCTTCTACGAGCGCTTCGATCCCGTGCCGGTCCCCTCGCCACGCCTGGTCGCCTTCAATCGCCCCCTGGCCGAGGAACTGGGGTTCGATCTGGCCGCCCTCGACGAGCGCCAGATCACCGACTGGTTTGCCGGCAATGCTGTGCCACCGGGTGCCGAGCCGCTGGCCCAGGCCTACGCCGGCCACCAGTTCGGCAACTTCGTACCGCATCTCGGCGATGGCCGGGCCGTGCTCCTCGGCGAGGTCACGGATCGCGATGGAAGATTGCGCGACATCCAGCTCAAGGGTGCCGGCTGTACGCCCTTCTCGCGGGGCGGTGACGGCCGGTCACCGCTGGGGCCGGTGCTGCGCGAGTACCTGGTCAGCGAGGCCATGCACCGGCTGGGTGTCCCTTCCACCCGAGCCCTGGCGGCGGTGACCACCGGCGAGCGTGTCTTCCGTCGCGTGCCGGAACCGGGCGGTATACTCGCCCGGGTGGCCGCCAGCCACCTGCGGGTCGGTACTTTCCAGTACTTCGCCGTACGCAGTGATCTCGAGGCGGTGCAGACCCTGGCCGACCTGGCCATCCGCCGTCACTATCCCGACCTTGCCGAACTGCCCGAATCCGAACGCTACCTGGCGCTGGTCGAGGCCGTGCAGGCGCGCCAGGCCGCCCTGGTGGCGAGATGGATGGGACTGGGCTTCATTCATGGCGTGATGAATACCGACAACACGGCGATCTCCGGCGAGACCCTCGATTTCGGCCCCTGCGCCTTCATGGAAGCCTATGATCCGCAGACCTTCTTCAGCTCGGTTGATGAAGGGGGGCGCTATGCCTACCGGAACCAGCCGTGGATTGCCCAGTGGAACCTGGCGCGTTTCGCCGAGACCCTGGTGCCGCTGATCGATGATGACACCGACAGGGCCATCGAACGCGCCACCGCCCTGATCCAGGCCTTTCCCGAGCACTACGAGGCCGAGTGGCTGGCCGTTATGCGTGCCAAGCTGGGCCTGGTTCAGGAGGAAGAGGGTGACGCGGCCCTGGTGGAGGCCCTGCTGGAGGCGATGCAGGCGGGACGCGCCGACTTCACCCTGACCTTCCGTCGGCTCGGCGACCTGGCCGCCTCCCCCGCGGCGGAGACATACCTGTTCGAGTGTTTCGAGGATCCCCGTGCCATCCAGGCCTGGCTGCCCCGCTGGCGGGAACGCCTGGCCCGGGAAGGCATCGCGATGACCGACATCGCCGCGCGGATGCATGCGACCAATCCCGCTTATATTCCCCGCAACCACAAGGTCGAGGAGGCACTGGCCGCCGCGGCAGAAGACGACGACTTCGGCCCCTTCGAGGCACTCAACGAGGTATTGGCCGAGCCCTTCACCGAACAGCCCGGTCGCGAGGCCTATGCCCTCCCTGCCGAGCCCACCGAAGGGGTGTTCCGCACCTTCTGCGGGACCTGAGTCGGCATTCCCGAATAACCGCTATGCCGCATTTTCGCGAGCATGAGTCCCTTTGGTGATTTGACAGTCGTGAAACGACGCACTCATATTGACTTGGCTGAAAAACAAAACTCACCAACTCGCGAGAATACTATGAAAGGAATAAAAGCATCGCTCCTGCCTGCCGCCCTCATAGGGACCATGGTTATCGGCAGCGGACTGGCCACGATTGCCTTCGCACAGGATCCCTACACTGTCGGTGTCGAGGCCTCTTTTCCGCCCTGGGCCTATGTGGAAGGAGGCGAATTCAAGGGGATCGCCATCGATGCCATGGAGGCGATTGCCGAGGAAACCGGCATCGAGATCGAGTTCCGTGACATGCCGTTCCCGTCGCTGATCCCGGCACTCGCGGCGGAGAAAATTGATATCCTCGCCACCGGGCACGCTGTTGCGGATCGTGCTCGCCAAGCGTTCGGTATCGAGCGTCACCTCGATGTCGACCGAGCCGACGAGCTG
>JAGXGN010000020.1 GCA_024636705.1 Halomonas sp. | reverse complement strand
TGGGCATGAAATGCGGGGAAATCCGCTCACTTTGAGAATGTCGGGCGCTGAAGACGGAAAATACGCACCATGGCGGTGCAAAAACGACTGATGCAGCCGGCATCAACTTCCTGCCGATGCTGAGTCCGACAGGCTGCTAGGCATTGTGAGCCGGAAATTGCCGTGAGCCATCACTTGTAGGAAATTTCCTACATGTTGATCTCTAAAGCCCTGGATACAGAGCGCTCCAACCATTACTCCCCAACCATTACTCCCCGCGGAACGACAGAAACCTAGGAGTGTTGCTCTTTTTCGAAAACTTCACGTGGCGTTTGGGTTGGTCGTTGCAATGTGGCATCGAACTGTCTAAAGTCAGGGTCAGAAAGTCATCAAACCACGCAAAGCATTAGATGCACTGGCATATAGAGGCACACAATGAAAAGCCTGATCAAGAAAACCGCTGCACTCCTGGCCATCAGCGGCATGATGGTCTCTCCTCTGGCCATGGCTCAGAATGCTGGTTACGCGTCACCGGGTGATCAATATCGCTGCTTCCCCGCTGCAGAACCAGTCGGCAATCTAGAGCAGCGGATTCGAACCATGGGTGTCAACCAAAATATGCTGACTTACAACAGCATCGATTACCGCTGCTACGACCAGCAGGCGATTAGTACGTCTGGTAGCACAGCCGGCAGTGCGGCCGGTAATGCAGGAGCCACCGCGCTATCCAGCAACGTCCTTTATGCTGGGTTGGGTCTCATAGTGGCTGGGGGTATCATTTCCTTAGCCAGCGGCGGTGGATCCAGCGCCACTGGCACCAACTGATCATATCCGAGCGAAGGCAGGGAGTGCCTAGGTGCGTCGACATAGGCTAAACACTCATCGGGGCCGCCATTTGGTGGCCCTGTTCATGTCACTACCTATCATCTCTCTGATGGCGGGCTGTGCCGGCCTCGAATCCACACCCGTGGCCGGGATTTTACCCGGGCTGGGTTCAGAGGGGGAACGCATCGAGGATCGGGCCCGCGAGCTTCCCTTCGCTTCCATTTCGCTGGACGCTGGGGATCGCAGCGGCCTGGTGGTGTTGGGCAGTCTGGTCGGGCCATTTAGCTTCTGGCCCACCGGCGACGGGGGAATGGTCGCCTTCCGTCACGAACAGTTGCAGGCCACCGGGGGCCTGCTGGCAGATCTGCTAGGCAGCCACTACACCCCTCTGGCCCCATCGCCGGATTCTTCAGACTTCGCGCCCTGGCGCGAGCCAGCCCCCCCGGACTTCCGGGTGACTCGCAGCTGGCAGACCGAAGAAGGACTGGTTCACCACCTCTCTGCCACCGGCAACCTGAGCTGTGCCACCCCCCGTTACCACGACCTGCCTCTCGAGAGACGCCTCTTGCAGCCCTGCCAGGAGACCCTCCATTGGCAGAATGGGTCGACTACCCATTCCACCCTGTGGCGCGATCCCGAGGACTTTCGTCTCTGGGCGGCCGAGGTAATCGCCTGGCCCCAAGGGCCGAGGATCGAGTGGCAGGTCGCCCGTCCCTGGTGGTAAATCGCTACTCTCAGTCCAAGGTGAACGCGATGAGACGTTACCCCGTTTTCCTGCTCGCTGCGGTACTGCTGCTGTCGGGCAATGTGATGGCCCAGACACCCTCCACCTTGGTGGACGCCTGGGGGGAAGCCTTGCAGAGCTATCAGGAGGCGCCCTTCTGGAGTCATGCCGTCGTCCTGCGGCAAGAGTCGTCCGAGATCGCCGGGACTCGAGGCCGGCGGCTGGTTAACGAGCTCGAGACCCTGGAGGCCAGCGCTCGCCTCGGCGGAGAGAGGGCTCTCGCCAATGGCCTAGGGCGGTGGCGGCAAAGCGTGGCCGAGATGGATATCACACAGCGACGCACGCCGGGCCGTCATGACCTGCCCTGGCTGATAGCCCACTTGCGCCAGGATCTGCCCCTCGAGCGAATAGTCCACTGGGGATTCTGCGCGCCGCCAGACTGGGTCGAGGTCTGGGCGCTGGACGGCGTGCACCGAATCGACTGGCGACACGACCTGACTCTGCAACAGGCGTTGGCCGCCCTGCCCGCCGCTGGGCATGCCAGCGCCGACCAGGCCACCCTGATCACACCGCCGGGAGCACGACTCCCACGCGGGATCGCCGACTGGAACCGTCAGGCCACCCCGCTGGCCCCTGGCAGTCGCGTGGTGATCGAACTGCCCCAAGGTCAGGGGCTGCGCGGTGCCCTGCCGTTCCCCGGCACCGTGGAAGAAGCGCGCTGGCTTAACCAGCACCTCCCCGACTTCCTCGCCACTCGCCTGCCCGGAGACGACTGCACGCTATGGAACGCAGAATAAAGGGGTCAAGGGGTCAAGGGGGCAAGTAACAAGCTGCAAGCGACAAGCTATAAAGAAAACAAGGGATCTAGGGATGAGCGATAAGCGGAAAATAAGAAGGGGGCAAGGGGGAAAGGGGGCAAGGGTTGCCTTGTCCCTTGTCCCTTGTTCCTTGTTCCTGGCGGTAACACCGGCACTTGCCGAGGGGCTGGCGGGACAAGTCGGCACGGGACAGAGTGATTTCGGTGGAGTGGGGATCATGCAGACTCCGAGTGCACGGATGGCGCCGGAAGGCACCATGAGCGTGAGCCTGAGCCGCACCGAGCCCTATCGACGCTACAATGTCTTCTTCCAGCCGACCGACTGGTTCGAGGGTGGCTTCCGTTATGTGCAAGTGGAAAACCGCGAGTTCGTAGCGGCAGACAGCGACCGTCCCAACCTGGACAAGGGCTTTGACTTTAAGCTTCGCTTGCTTGAGGAGACCCGCTACTGGCCACAACTGGCGCTAGGGTTCCGCGATGTGGGGGGCACCACCCTGTTCGGTAGCGAGTACCTGGTCGCGAGTAAGCGCTGGAAAGACCTCGACTTCACCCTGGGAATGGGCTGGGGCTACCTGGGCAACCAAGCCGATGTGGATTCTCCCTTCGGCTGGGTGGCTGAGCGTTTCGACGAACGACCGACTCGAGCCGGCGGCGGCCAGGGGGGCGAATTCGCCCTGGATGCGCTTTTCCACGGGCCCGTGGCACTCTTCGGTGGTATCGAGTATCAGACGCCCTGGGATCCGCTGGTACTGCAACTGGAACTCGAGGGCAACGACTATACCAACGAACCCCAGAATAATGACCAGCCTCAGGATAGCCGTCTCAACTGGGGTGCTCGCCTGGCGGTGACGGACAACCTCGAGCTGCACGGCGGCTGGCAGCGCGGTAATACCGCCATGGCGGGCCTGACCTACAACATCGATCTGGCCGGGCTTTCCCAGGTGAAAAGCGATCCTGCTCCTGCCAGCATCGATGCGGCGCCACGCGAGAACTGGGAGGCTATTGCACGCGAACTCGAAGGCAATGCCGGCATGCGGGTGACGCGTATCAGCCAAGAGGATGACGCACTGACGGTGACCGCGGAACCTGTCACCTTCCGTTCCCTGCCCCAGAGTGAGGGCCGGGCCGGAAGGATACTGCATGCACAGGCACCCGCCGAGGTTGAAGCCTTCCATTATCGCTGGGAGAACCGCGGCATGGCGCTGCGCGAGGATATCCATCAACGCGACAGCTTCGTTGCCGCCGCGCAATCCGAAGCCGAGGAGCCGACCCATCGGTACGGTATATACGCCCATGCCAATCTGACACCGCTCAGGGGCGAGACCCTTTACGAGGATGAGGGGCGGCGCTTCGAGTGGAGCGTCGGGCCACGGCTGGACCAGAACTTCGGTGGGCCAGACGGCTTTCTCTACCGGCTACAGGCGGTTCTGGACGGCGAATATCGTACCGATCCCAATGGCTGGCTGTTCGGTGAGCTCAGCTATACCTTCGCCGACAACCTCGACAACTACGAATACATCGCCGATTCGGACCTGCCCCGCGTGCGCACCTTCATCGGCGACTACCTCGCCGAGTCCAGCCTGGGCATCGAGACACTGCAGTACACCCGCACCGGCAAGCTCGGCAAAAACCTCTATGCCATGGGATATGGCGGCCTGCTGGAGATGATGTACGCGGGGGTGGGTGGCGAGCTGCTGTATCGTGAATTCAACAGCCCCATGGCCCTGGGGGCGGACCTCAATTGGGTGCGCCAGCGCGAGTTCGACCAGCAGTTCGGCCTGCGCGATTACGATGTCTGGACGGGCCACCTCAACGCCTACCTGGAGACAGGCATCGAGGACGTGCTGGCCAAGGTCAGCGTGGGACGCTACCTCGCCGGCGATATCGGCACCACCCTGGATCTCTCACGGGAATTCGACAGCGGTGTGCGCATGGGAGCCTGGGCAACCTTCACCGATGCCGGGGACGCCTTCGGCGAGGGCGGCTTCGACAAGGGTCTCTATCTCTCGGTCCCCTTTGACGCCTTCTTTACCCGCTCCAGCCGCGACCGCGCCGAGATAGCCTGGCAGCCGCTGACTCGCGACGGCGGTGCCAGGCTCAATCGTCGCTACGAACTCTATGACCTGACCCAGGAACGCCATATGGGCCGGTATTGGGAGGAGTACGACAGGACTTGGGATTGAGCGGCAAGGAAAGGCCATAACCCTGAGTTCGAGATTCGCTTTGGGGTCAGCCCCTTAAATTTGCTTAAGGGTCTGACCCCGCAGTAACAGCGAGGATCAGTCGCTGGTGAGTCGCAGCGCCACGAACAGGGAACGGCCATCACGGAAGAGCCGCACCGGTACCGCCCGGTCGGTGGGTAGCGAGCCAACCAGCTCGTGCAACTGGTCGGGACCCTGGACGCTTTGGTGATCCAGGCTGACCAGGATGTCTCCCGGGCGGATACCCGCCGCCGCGGCGGCACCCTCAGGATCGACCTCCTGGATCCGGACACCGCCCTCGATACCCAGCTGTTCGGCCTCGGCAGGGTCGAGCTCACTGACCGAGAGTCCCAGTAGGGCCTGGCTATCGCTCTGACTGGGAGTGCCTGCGGACGGCATCCCGGATTCCGGCCAGTCGCCCAATGTCACGTCGATACGACGTTCATCACCATCACGCAGCACCAGCAGCTCCACCTCGTTGCCGGGGTTGGCGTTGCCGATCAGGCGCGGAAGAGTACTGGAACGTTCCACTTCCTGGCCATCGACCTCCAGGATGACGTCACCCGCACGCAGACCATCACGAGCCGCCGGACCCTCGGGATCCAGGTCGGCAATCAGTGCACCTCTTGAGCTGTCCATGCCGAAGGATTCCGCCAGGTCGCGCGAGACGGGCTGAATCATCACACCCAGCCATCCACGGCTGACTCGACCCCCATCGCGAAGCTGGTCGGCCACATCCATGGCCACATTGATGGGAATCGCGAAGGACAGGCCCATGAAGCCACCGCTACGGGTGAAGATCTGGGAGTTGATCCCGACCACCTCGCCGTCGAGATTGAACAGCGGACCGCCGGAATTGCCGGGGTTGATGGCGACATCGGTCTGGATGAAGGGCACGTAGGCATCGCGCGGCAGCGTCCGGTTGATGGCGCTGACGATGCCGGCGGTCACCGAGGAATCGAAGCCGAAGGGCGAACCGATCGCCGCCACCCACTCACCGACCTGCAACGTATCGGAGTCACCGAGCGACAGGGTCGGGAGGGCGTCGGCATCCACCTTGAGCACCGCGACATCGGTGCGCTCGTCGGCCCCGATCATCTCGGCAGAAAGCTCCCGGCGGTCATTGAAGCGAACCAGGATTTCATCCGCTCCCTGCACGACATGGGCATTGGTGAGAATGTAACCGTCTTCGCTGATGATGAAGCCAGACCCCAGGGACTGTCGCTCTTCGGGGGGTCCCTGACCGCCACCGGGCGGTACCGGGAAGCGGTCCCCGAAGAAGTCACGGAAGATCTCCGGGATCTCCTGGCCACCAAAACCCTCGAAGGGGTTGGCTCTGCCCTCTACGACACGGGTCGTCGAGATATTGACCACACCGGGCGAGGCCTGCTCCACCAATTCGGTGAAATCGGGCAGTTCCCGGGCCATTGCCGACTGCCCGGCCAGCAGAATCGCGGCGAGCATAATCCACGGGGAGAGAGTTCGAGTCAGGCGTTTCATGGATCGCTCCTGATGATAAGGGAAGACAGTTTGTGGAATCGATGTCCTGAGGCAGGATCATCCGATACCGAGAGCAGTGACATCATCCAACGGCGCATCTGCCCGTCTCGCATCAGGGCGTTCCCAGCGTCTCGCTGCCGGAGGCCCGCAACAGTGGCATCCAGGGGTCACCGCTGCGATAGGCGGCTCCTTCGGCGTGCCGATCCAGGTAGAATTGCAGCAATCTCGCCTGATCCTCGCTGGTGCGCAGGGACTGTTGCGGACTGGGCGCCATGAACATGGGGGGCTGGGCGCCCACCGTCATCAATCCCCGACCGCCGGAGGGCGCTTGGCCCTGGAAAAGCGGCAAGTCTGCCAGGGAGGGCCGCGCGACAGTGTTGCTGTCGACAGTGCCCAGGCCGACCGGCGAAAACTGTTGAGCAGTGGATGACGGACCAGTGGGTGCCTGACCAGTGGATGTCGTTGCCCCGGTGCTGCCGGGGCTGTTGACAAGTTCGGCCTCACTACTGCCGGGCAGACCGCCGTTGTAGAACTGGACGCCGGTGATCACCATCAGGGAAACGGCGGCGGCAATACCGGCACTGCGCACCAGCGGCAAGGCAGGCCGGGGAACCGGGGCGTCGGCGTCAAGCGGTGGGACGGGCTCGTCGCGAAGACGTGCGGTGATCCCGGCCGACAGGTCCATCATGACATCGACCTCAGGCTCACGGCGCATGAGACTTCGCATCAAGTGGTAGCGTCGCCAGGCTGCAGCGGCATCGGGCGATTCGTCCATGGCTTTCAATACGCGACGAAGCTCGAGCTCATCACCTTCGTTGTCCATCAGGGCAGAAAGCGACTCGCGTGCATTCTGACTCATCTTTAACACCTCGCAGCATTGGCAAGGCGCCCCGCCTTGCATCCATTAACAGCTCGAAGACACCGACAAGGAACCGGAAAGCGGGTTGTCGGTTTATCAATATCGACCCGGGAAGATCGAACACTGCTTGAGACGTCGAACCAGGCCGACAAGTTCAGCCAATCTTCGAAATCCTTGCACATTTTTATCTCTCGTAGCGCTCATTGTGTCGCGGTTTCGCGGTTTCGCGAGGTCGTGACCAGTGGCTGGATATGCTGGTCGACGGCCTCACGGGCGCGAAAGATTCTCGAGCGTACGGTACCCACGGGGCACTGCATGATATTGGCAATATCCTCGTAGGAGAGCCCATCGAGTTCTCGCAGGGTAATCGCCGTGCGCAGGTCGTCGGGCAGATTCTCGATCGCCTGGAACACCGCCGCTTCCAGCTGGTCGCGAGCCATGGCGGATTCCGGCGTCTCGCTATCGGCCAGACGACCACTGTGGTCGAGGATCTCGGCATCGGCGATATCCAGGTCGCTGCCTGGCGGGCGGCGGCCACGTGAGACCAGGTGGTTCTTGGCGGTATTGATGGCGATGCGATACATCCAGGTATAGAAGGCGCTGTCCGAGCGGAACTTGCCCAGCGCGCGGTACGCCTTGATGAAGGCCTCCTGCGCCACATCCTGCACCTCGGCATGATCATGGACGTAGCGACCTATCAGCCCGAGGATCTTGTGCTGATACTTCCTGACCAGCAGATCGAAGGCACGGTTATCCCCCTGTTGTGCACGCTCGACGAGTTGTTGATCGGTTTCCCGGGTATCCATTCACACACTCCCCCGCCGATAACAGGGGGGTGAACTCGCCAGGGATCGCGGGAAGCGAAGGGATGAAACATGCATAGTGTCAACCTGGGGCCATGAAGCAGCGGAGGGCCAGGATCGCTGACCGGTGTAGCACAAGTGTTCACGTTTCTGAGGCTTGCATCAAGACAAACACAGCCCGAGTCGCCGGCGGTGGGACAACTCGCGGTGTCCCGGGGTTCCAAAGGCGATTGATTTTTATCGGACCAACGGGTGATAGTAGTGGCCTATCCCTTCTCATCATCCGCACAGACACGACACAGGAAGCACAATGTCAGATCAGCAGGTCAACAACCTCAATGTCCTTGCTCAGGATGTCCTCATCACCCCCGAGGCCCTGAAGAAGGAAATCCCCCTCACCGAAAGCGCCGAAAAGACCGTCATCGAGGGTCGCGAAACCATCCAGCGCATTCTCGATGGACGAGACCCCCGACTGCTGATGGTCGTGGGTCCCTGCTCCATCCATGACGTCGACGCCGCCCTGGACTACGCACGCCGGCTGCGCCGCCTGGCCGACGAGGTCAAGGACAGTCTCTACATCGTGATGCGTGTCTATTTCGAGAAGCCCCGCACCACCGTGGGCTGGAAGGGCCTGATCAACGACCCCCGCCTCAACGGCTCCTTCGAGATAGAGGAAGGCCTGCACATCGGACGCCGCCTGCTGGTGGAACTGGCCGAACTGGGCCTGCCGCTGGCCACCGAGGCCCTGGACCCGATCTCGCCGCAGTACCTCCAGGACTGCATCAGCTGGGCGGCCATTGGCGCACGCACCACCGAATCACAGACCCACCGTGAGATGGCCTCGGGCCTCTCCTGTCCGGTGGGCTTCAAGAACGGCACCGACGGCAGCCTGGATGTGGCGGTGAATGCCCTGCAGTCCGTTTCCCACCCTCACAATTTCCTGGGCATCGATCAGGCCGGTCAGGTAGCGATCATCCGCACCCGTGGCAACACCTACGGCCATGTCGTGCTTCGCGGCGGCAACGGCAAGCCCAACTACGACAGCGTCAGCGTCGCCCTGGCCGAGCAGGAACTGAAGAAAGGCGGCGTCACGCCCAACATCATGATCGACTGCTCCCACGCCAATTCCAACAAGGATGCGGCCCTGCAGCCCCTGGTGATGGAGAATGTCACCAATCAGATCCTCGAGGGTAACCGCTCCATCATCGGCCTGATGGTCGAATCCAACATCGGCTGGGGCAACCAGAAGATCCCCGCGGATATCAGCCAGCTGCAATACGGTGTCTCCGTCACCGACGCCTGCATCGACTGGGACTCCACCGTCCAGGCCTTCAAGGACATGGACGACAAGCTCGCCCCGGTACTCGCCAAGCGCCTGAACGCCGTCTGAGTCCCTCACACCTCACGGACCCCGTCGACCTCCCTGACGAAGGGAGGCAGGGCATCCAGCAGGGCGCGACCATAGCGACGCGTGAGCACACGACGGTCGAGCAGGGTGATGCGGCCCACGTCGGCTTCCTTGCGGATCAACCGCCCGCAGGCCTGGACCAGCTTGATCGAGGCATCCGGGACACTGATCCGCATGAACGGGTTGCCGCCGCGGCTCTCGATCCACTCGGCGAGCGTCGCCCCCACCGAGG
>JAGXGN010000019.1 GCA_024636705.1 Halomonas sp. | reverse complement strand
TGGGCATGAAATGCGGGGAAATCCGCTCACTTTGAGAATGTCGGGCGCTGAAGACGGAAAATACGCACCATGGCGGTGCAAAAACGACTGATGCAGCCGGCATCAACTTCCTGCCGATGCTGAGTCCGACAGGCTGCTAGTAACCAACCGAGATTACCGCTTGTTAGTGATCAGTCGCTGTGTTGCCAGTGGTGGGCCAGCAGTTCGCACATGTCAGGCTGGCCTTGGTGGGTATGCAGCGTGTGCTCCCGGTTCGGGGGGCATCGAGCGTCGCGTCGCCGCATGCCGAGCCAATGTCATGGCGTGAAGCATGAAAAAGGGCGGGAGTCTCCTCGCTCCCGCCCCTGATAACTCTCCCATCGGCGAGGGCGCGCTGGCCTCAGGAATAGCGCCGACGCTTGAAGGACACCTCTCGCAGGTAGGCGGGGTTGGCACCGATCCGACGAAGGTTGGCCCAGGTTCCCTTGTAATAGGGAATGATGTTGGGATCCGTCCACTCGCTTACGAGGTCGCCCTGCACCCCGTTGGGGAAGCCGAACATCATGAAGACCTCCCCTCGCCGGAGATCGGTCTCCAGATAGGCCATGGCCGTGGTCGCGCCGTAGTTATTGTAGACCTCGACGATATCGCCGTTGGTGATACCCAGGGCCTTGGCATCTTCTGGATGGATCTCGATCGGGGCCATGGGGTAACGGCCCTTGCGGAAGGCCAGGTGCTGGTCGTGGTAGGCAGACTGCCAGATCTGGTTGGTTCGCCCGCTGTTGATCCAGAAGTCGTAGTTCTCCTTCTGCTTCTGGATGACCTCGGGGAAGCCGTTCCAGGGCGATGACTGGAAATGCGCCTTGCCGTCCTCGGTATCGAAGCGGTAATCGGTGTAGAGCATCTCGGTGCCGATCAGCTTGCCGTCGCTGTACTCCTTGATGGGCAGCTGGACGCCATTGTTGCCTGCCTTGCTTAGCCGCTCGTAGGTGGCCAGGTGTCCGGTCGGTCCGCCCTGACTGTCGATCTCCTTCTCGTGAGCCATGCGGAAGCCATCGTTGAAGGCATCCTCTTCGGTCGTCCAGTCGAACCCGGCGAAACGCTCGGCCATCGCCGCGTTGCCTGCCGCTTCATAGCGCGCTTTCAGCGCATTGGCCATGTCGGCGGCGATCAGGCAATCCGGTCTGGCGATGCCGGGAGGGTCCATGAAACGCTCGGACAGCCGTAGCCGCCGCTCGCCGTTCATGGAGGTCAGGTTCATTTCCCCGGGGTGAGTCGCCGGCAGCACCAGGTGAGAATATTCGGCGAACTTTGTGCGGTAGAGGTCGATATCGACGATGAACAGGCCGCCCTTGTTCTTGACGGCATCGTAGACCATGTCGATCTGTTCTTCGATGGTGGCACCACGTGCCTCGGCCAGCGCCTGATTGACGATGTTGGCCCGACGCTTGATCACCTGACGATAGGTCTCGGCATTGATGGTGGTCTGGAAGGCATTGCAGGCCCAGACCGTCAACATCATACCGTTACCCTTGATGAGCTCCTGGTCGATATAGGGCGCCGGGCGTCCGCCGGGGTAGGGCGGACGTGTATAGCCTTCCTGATGGCCGCCCATGCGCACGACGCCGGTGCCGCGGCGGCCGACGTTATGAGTAGCCACCACGAGATTGACGATGGCGGACTGAATCCGATAGTTGTCGTTACCCCAGATCACGCCCTTCTCGTAGGCGTGCATGGTGCGCGGGGCATGGCCACTAGCCTTGGGCTTGTAGGCCCACTCGGCGGCCTTGATGACATCGGCTCGATCCACGCCGGTAATATGGCTGCACTCGTCCAGCTCCATCCGGTTGGCAGCGAGCATCGCCTCGAAGCCGCTGGTGTGCTCGTCGATGAAGGTCTGGTCGTGCCAGCCCTGGTCGACCACATAGGTCAGCAGCCCATTGAACAGGGCGGTATCGGTGCCCGGCTGGATCGCCAGGTGCAGGACATTTTCCTTGCCGGCAACGGTCTCGCAGATCGCCACGGTGGGCGTGCGCCGCGGGTCGACCAGGATGACCTTGCCCTTGCCGACCGTCTCGTCGTGAAACCATTCCCGCTTCTTGCCGACGTTGGATCCCCTGAGGTTTGGCTCCCAGTGGGCCAGGAACCAGTTCGACTGCGTCTCGTAGGAGTTGCCGCCGATGGAGAAGATCACATCACAGACTTCCGCATCTTCGTAGCTGTTGTTGAGCTCGCCGATACCCATGTCGCGGCTGGCATGGCATTCCGAGTTGTAGGCCGGGCGGTTGTGGATCCGCACCATCTTCGTCTGCATGCCGCTGAAAATCAGCTTGCCGGTCGCCCAGGTATTCTCGAAACCACCACCGGCACCGCCGTGGTCGAAGAGGTTGAAGAACAGCTGGTCGGGTCCGTCGTTGTCGAGGATGCGCTGGGTCAGGCCGGCATACAGGGCCATGGCCTGTTCCCAGTTGGTCTCCACCCAGTCGTCCCCGGTATAGACCAGCGGATACTTGAGGCGTCGCTCGCCGATCGGGGTTTTTTCCGAATACATCACGCTGGCCATCTGGCCGCCCCGCGTCGAGGATAGCCCCTGATTGACGACGCATTCCTTGTCGGGAAGGATCATGATGTTGTGTTCACTGCCATCGTGATCCTTGATCCGGTTGACCATGGCCGGTGTCATGGTGAGCTGCATAGCAGGCAGCTGGCGGGTGAAGTCGAGTCCCAGCGCATTCTGGTCGGTGGCCCTGCCGCCTTCCTGGTTGGCAGGCCACTTGTAGACATGATAGCCACAGCCGACGATGCAGAAATGGCAAGCCATATTGGTCTTCTGGGCATCTGCCGGGGGCAGGGGGATACGGTCCTTGAATTGCGTCATTGTAGTTCTCCCGGTTCAGATGATGTTGGCCTGGCGGCCATAGATCAGGCCATCGACCGATACGGCAAGCAGCGCGTCTTCTGCCTCGTCATACTCCAGAATGATCCGGGGCAGGCTCTCGGTGGCATGGCCGATCACCATCTGGCCGGCGTTGTCGGGGTCGAAGATGCTGTAGTGGCAGGGGCACTTGAAGGTTTCTGCTTCCTGGTCGTAATTGACCGGGCAGCCCATGTGCGTGCAGAGGTTGCTGTAGGCCACCACGTCCCGGTCCGGACCCACTCCTCCCTTGACCTCGCGGCCCTTGCGAATCAGCACACAGGGTGAGCGATCGTCGGGATAGTTGAAGTAGACGGGCTGATTCACTGCGACATCTCCCAGCCTGGCGATCACGTCGCGCGGATAAGGCAGGGTGGTGCTGCCGGCGGGGGATGAGGTACTGCCTTGTTGCGCCTGGGCAATGGGGGATAGCGAAAGGGTACCCAGGGCAGCGCTGCTACCCGTCAACTTGATAAAGTTGCGGCGACTCAATCGTGACATCGTCTGACACTCCCGTGTTGTTGTTGGAAAGCGGGTTGGGGGGCTGTATGTGCTATATGGATATCCGTATCTGAGAATCTAAAAATCAGATTAGTTTCCCCCAGGCAGGCACGCAAGGGCGAATGGCCGGGTCGGCGCAATGTTTCTACCACAAGCCTAGAATAACCCTGGCTCAGGCCGCATGGGGGTGCATTGCCCAGTGTCGAATTGCTTGATGCAGATCAAGCAAGGCGGTGTGAGCGTCTCGGGAAGGAGCCCGGTGAAGACGTTTCATCGCGGGCCCCATATGCATGCGGTCATGCCTCCAGAATGGTCTCGATCTTGCCGCGGTCAGGCACGCTGCCGCTGTGGACGAGCTTGCCGTCGATGGCCACGGCAGGCGTCGACATCACCTGATAGCCCATGATGGTGGCCGGGTCGGTCACCTTTTCTACCTCGACCTCGATGCCCATCTCGTCAGCCACCGTCTGGATCTGTTCGGCGGTAGTGACGCACTTCTTGCAACCGGTCCCCAGAACTTCGATCTTCTTCATGGTTGTGATCCTTCAGTTGAATCCGCTGAACAGCCAGGGGCTCAGCAGGTTGATGAGCCAGCCAACGATCATGAAGTTGGCCAGCAGGATGACGAAGATAGTGGCCAGCAGACGCCACTGCATGACCTGCTTGAGCATGATGAACTCGGGGAAGCTGGCCGCCACGGTGCTCATGCAGAAGGCCAGGGTGGTGCCCACCGGCAGGCCCTTGAGAATCAGGCTCTCCATCACGGGGATGACGCCGGTGGCGTTGGAGTAGAGCGGCAGGCCGGCCAGCACAGCAACAGGCACGTTCCACCATTGCCCGCTGCCCAGATTGTCGGCGAACCAGCCGTCCGGCACGAAGCCGTGAAGGGCAGCGCCCAGGCCGACGCCGATGATTACCCACTTCCAGATCCGGCCGACGATCTCCTTGAGCTCGTCCCGGGCAAAGTCGTGGCGGTCCTTCAAGGTGAGAACGGGCGCCTCGGGGGCGGGCTCATCGACTTGGGGCGTCTCGGCGGCTTGCTGGTAGGCCTTGGCGGCGAAATCCTTCAACCAGCGCTCGCCCTTGAGGGCATCGAGAATCATGCCGCCGCCGATGCCCACCGCCATGCCAATGACGACATAGACCAGGGTGAACTCCCAGCCCAGCAGGCTCCACAGCATGATGACCGCCACCTCGTTGATGATCGGCGAGGTGAACAGGAACGCCATGGTGATGCCCAGGGGAATCCCGGCGCTGGTGAAGCCCAGAAACAGCGGGATGCTCGAGCAGGAGCAGAAGGGCGTGATGGCGCCGAAGCCGGCACCCAGGCCGTATCCGGCCAGGCGATGCTTCTGCTGGATGTAGTGACGCACCCGTTCCAGGTTCAGCGAGGCGCGCATCAGCGCGATGACATAGATCATCACCACCAGCAACACGAAGATCTTGGTGGTGTCCTCGACGAAGAAGTGCAGCGAGTTGCCGAGCTTGCTTTCCGGATCCAGGCCGACCAGTCCGTAGATCAGCCAGTCGGCCAGCCAGGTAAAGACCTCAAACATTGTCACCCTCTCCCTGTGTGATAGGCGTTGTCACACAAGAAGACGCAGCATGAGGCAAAAGGATGCAGCCTCGATGCATAACGTTTCGCCTATCCGCGGTGAGCGCTATGGTATAGACCGCCTGGAGGAGGTCGTCGACGACATCGCGGTCGCCGCTGTGTTTGAGCAGGAAACCGCGTAGTTCGTCTCGATGGGCTTTCCAGGCAAACTCGACGCAAGGGGCGGGGCTTTGAGGAGTCGTCATTGTGTCTCTCTAGCAGCCTGTCGGACTATCCGCTCCAGCATGAGATAATGCCGGCAACACATTGACCACGGATCCGCGATGAGCAACTTTCGTTCTGTCGATCGTCACACGGCCTATCTGCTTCCCCCGTCCGTTGACGAATGGCTGCC
>JAGXGN010000018.1 GCA_024636705.1 Halomonas sp. | reverse complement strand
TCAGTGACCTGGTCGGGGGTGCCTTGCTCGGCCTGGTGGTCTGTGCCCTGGTCCGGCTGTCCTGGCAGGAGTCCCGACGGGAGCCGTTGAGCCCCTGCCCCGCCGCCTGGCTGGCCGGTGCCTCGCTGATGCTGGTCGCCGCCCGGATGGTCTGGTTGCCGCCCGTCTAGCGCCCACCCTACGACTACCCCAGCGCCAGCCAGAGGCCCACGCCGACCATCAGCGACCCGGCGATGCGGTTGAGCAGGCGTACCTTGTCACGCTCACCGAGCAGACGTCGCAGAGTACGTCCCCCGGCGGCATAGAGCAGCAGGCAGAGAAACTCGATCATCAGGATGATGGCGACAAGCACCAGAAGCTGACCGAACAAGCCACGAGAGGCATCGAGGAAGGGCGGCAACAGGGCCACGAAGAAGGCCCAGCCCTTGGGATTGGCAACGGCCGTGACGAAGCCCTGGATGAGCAGCTGACGGCGCGGCGCCCTCGGCAGGGTCACGTCCCCGGAGCTGATAGCCATGCGCCCCCGGGAACGCCACATCATCACGCCCAGGTAAGCGAGGTAGGCCCCGCCGACCCACTTGAAGATCGCGAACAGCGCCGGCTGACGCAGCATCAGGGCCGCGACCCCGGCACCCGCCGCCACGGCCACCAACCCCACGCCCACCAGTTCTCCGGCCATCATCCAGAGGGTCCGCCTGACCCCCTGGGTCATACCCAGGACCATCGAAAGGGTCATGCACAGGCCGGGTGTCAGGGAAACCAGCAGGAAGGTCGGAATGAAGACCCACAACAGCGCGGGACTAATCACGGCTCCCCCCAGCGGGGCATCAGGCGATGCTCGATCCCCAACTGGTTGAGGATCCGCGCGACGATGAAGTCGATCAGGTCATCGACGCAGGTCGGCCGATGGTAGAAGCCCGGGGCGGCCGGCAGGATCACCGCACCCATCCGCGTCAGAGAAAGCATGTGCTCCAGGTGAATCGCGGAGAATGGCGCCTCGCGGGGAACCAGAATCAGGCGACGCCGTTCCTTGAGCGCCACATCCGCGGCACGTTCGATGAGGTTGTTGCTGGCACCGCAGGCCACCGCCGACAGGGTCCCCGTCGAGCAGGGGCAGATCACCATGGCCGAAGGGGCACCGGAGCCCGATGCCACTGGTGCCATCCAGTCCTCGCGGGCGAAGCAGCGAATCTGGCCCTGGGTGGCACCGCTTCGCCGGGTCAGTGCCTGGGCCAGGTGATCGGGACGCGCCGGCAGCTCGATATCGGTTTCGGTAGCGATCACCAGATGCGCCGCCTTGGAGACCATCACCCATACCTGGTGGTCGGCCGCCACCAGGGCCTCGATCAGGCGCAAGCCGTACTGGGCGCCCGAGGCACCGGTCAGGGCCACGGTCACCGGTGGCTTGAAATCGGCTGTCGACAGGGAGTCAGCCATGGGCCGCCTCCAGGGCCACCAGCAGCTTCTCGTGGATGCCGCCGAAGCTGCCATTGGACATCACGACGATTCGATCCAGGGGACGCGCCTCGGCGACCAGGGCCGCCACCAGTGCATCGAGGTCATCCGACTGCTTCGCCGGGATTGGACTCGCGGCGAGGATCGGGGCAAGCGACCAGTCGAGACCCGGCGGCTGGAACCACCAGGCGGCATCTGCCGAGGCCACGCATGCCGCCAAGCGATCGCGCAGGGTACCCAGGCGCATGGTGTTGGAGCGAGGCTCGATCACGGCCAGCAACCGGCCTCGCGGCGTCGCGGCTCGCAACCCTTCCAGGGTTGCGGTGATGGCCGTGGGATGATGGGCGAAATCATCGATGACCTGGATACCCGCCACCTCGCCACGCAATTCCTGGCGACGTCGCGGCGTCGCGAAGCGGGCCAGGGCCGCACAGCTGCGAGCCAGATCGACACCCAGGAGACTCGCCGCCGCCAGGGCCCCCAGGGCGTTGCGCGCGTTGTAGGCTCCGGTCAATGGCCAGTCGACCACGGCATCCTCGTCGATTCGGCCCTCGCGGTGGATGACCCGGAATCGCGAGGCGTCCTCTCGCTCCAGCACCAGTCGCCAGGCACTGTCTTCCCGGGTGCCGAAACGCCCGACCGGGGTCCAGCATCCCATCTCCAGCACCCGTTCCAGCGCCGGCTCTCCGTCGCCTACCAGAAGGTGGCCGCTACCGGGCACGGTACGCACCAGGTGGTGGAACTGTCGCTCGATTGCTGCTAGATCCGGGAAGATGTCGGCATGATCGAATTCGAGGTTGGCCAGAACGGCCATCCAGGGGCGGTAATGCACGAACTTGGAGCGCTTGTCGAAGAAGGCCGTATCGTATTCGTCGGCTTCCACCACGAAGGGCGCCTCCGGGGCACCCAGACGAGCGGATATCCCGAAGTTGCGGGGCACTCCGCCGATCAGGAAGCCGGGCGCCAGCCCGGCGGACTCCAGTAACCAGGCCAGCAGGCTTGCCGTGGTGGTCTTGCCATGGGTCCCGGCCACGGCGATCACCCGTCGCCCGGGCAGGACATGATCGGCCAGCCACTCGGGACCGGAGACATAGGGCAGGCAGGCATCCAGCACCGCCTCGACCTCGGGATTGCCGCGGGACAGGGCATTGCCGATGACCACGAGATCAGGCCGGGGATGAAGGTTCTCGGCGGTGTAGCCCTCGCAGAGAATGATGCCGGCCTCGACGAGCTGAGTACTCATGGGCGGATACACATCGGCATCCGAGCCGCTGACGGCGAACCCCTGTTCCCTGGCCAGCAAGGCCAGGCTGCCCATGAAGGTACCGCAGATGCCGAGAATATGAAGGTGCATGCTCTCTCCGATGGGCGCTTGCCGGGGAAGACGCGAGACTAGCATGCTGCCGGAGCCCGGCTCCAGCGCCCTGCGACCCTGCCAAGCCCCCGCCCGGATGCAGGCAGGGTCGCATTCGGCTAGAATCACGTGTCCCTACCACCCTTGACGAGACCCGGAGCCGAATAGCCCCATGGCCCAGCACAATGCCTTCTATGCCCAGTCGGGCGGTGTCACTGCCGTGATCAACGCCAGCGCCTGTGGCGTCATCCAGGCCTGCCATCGCCATGCGGATCGGATCGGCAAGGTCTATGCCGGTCACAACGGCATCATCGGCGCCCTGACCGAGGACCTGATCGACGTGAGTCGCGAGTCTGACGAGACCATCCAGGCACTTCGCCACACGCCGGGCGGCGCCTTTGGCTCCTGTCGCTACAAGCTCAAGGACATCGAGACCCATCGAACCCAGTACGAGCGCCTGATCGAGGTCTTCAAAGCCCATGACATCCGCTACTTCTTCTACAACGGCGGTGGCGACAGCGCCGACACCTGCCTGAAGGTCTCGCAGCTTTCCGAACGCCTCGGCTATCCCCTCACCGCCATCCATGTGCCCAAGACCGTGGACAACGACCTGCCCATCACCGACAACTCACCCGGCTTCGGCAGCGTGGCCAAGTACATCGCCACCTCTACCCTGGAAGCCTCCCTGGACATCGCCTCCATGTGCGCGACCTCCACCAAGGTCTTCGTCCTCGAGGTGATGGGTCGCCACGCTGGCTGGATCGCCGCCGCTGGCGCCCTGGCCGGAAACGGCGAGGGCGATCCTCCCCATTTGGTCATCTTCCCCGAGATCGCCTTCGATCGCGCCAGGGTGATGGCGCGTGTCGAAGAGGCCGTACAAGCCTATGGCTACTGCGTGATCGTGGTCTCGGAGGGCGCCATCTACGAGGACGGCACCTTCCTTGCCGATTCCGGCAACACCGATGCCTTCGGCCACCGGCAACTGGGTGGCGTCGCTCCCACCCTGGCCGGCATGGTCAAGCAGGACCTGGGCTACAAGTACCATTGGGCGGTCGCGGACTACCTGCAGCGTGCCGCCCGCCACCTGGCCTCGAAAACCGATGTGGAACAGGCCTATGCCGTCGGGGAGAAGGCCGTGGAACTGGCCATCGCCGGGCAGAACGCCATGATGCCGACCATCAAGCGTGTCAGCGACGCCCCCTACGAATGGCGCATCGAGGCCGCCCCCCTAGTCGAGGTAGCCAACCGCGAGAAATTGATGCCCCGGGAGTTCATCCGTGAGGACGGCTTCGGCATCACCGCGGCCTGCCGACGCTATCTGTCGCCCTTGATCCAGGGCGAGGACTACCCGCCCTTCGACAACGGCCTGCCCCGCGTCGCGAAGCTCGTCAAGCACCGCGTGGAGCGCAAGCTGCCCGACTTCAAGATTTAGCGGGCGCTGGGCGCCGAGCGCCGCAGGACGGTGTCACGGCGATGGCTGACATCAACAAGCAAGCCCCCGAGGTCATAATCCCCTGGCTGCTGGCTTGGACCCACTCAGGTTTTGGGAGGACTACCAGGCTACCGGCTTGCATGCGACCGTTGGTGGAGAGGAGAAGTAGCTGGCTAATTGAAGAGCGGATAGCGAGGTGCCGACTCCAACATCTCACTAGGAAGGTTCGTCATCCTCTGCCCCCAAAAGCGTTTTGATGCGTTCGCCATCACTGATGGCCGCTCTCCATAAGTCATTCCAGCTATCCGGTGGGTTACCGTTCTTGAGCATCTTGCGGAAGACAGCGTAAGCGTCCTGTTTGCTGTCATAGGCGCGCTTGGTGGATTCGTCGTTGACCCAGGCGTAAATGAGGATCTTGCTAGTGAGATCGTAGCGAAAGAACAACCGGTACTGCTGGTAGAACTTTGCCCGGTGCCAGTGGGCGTGCTCTGTTCCGAGCGTGTTCCCTTGACGATATTGAGAGCCTGATGGGTCCTGTGGAATGTCGTTCAAGGCCAGCTTTACAATAGCTGCCAGGCGCTTGGTGGCCAGTTTGCTGCGATATCCGAGCGGATCCTTTGCCTGGAGTCGCTTCACCTTACTGGTGAGCGCATCGACCTGCTCCAGGAATAGCGGATGTGCGTAGATCGTCCATCCGTTTATCTCCAGAGGACTCATGCGTCGTCGTCGTCCTCTGGCAGTTCCTCATCGAGGTCTACCTCGATGCCTGCCGTCAGGCGTTCGGCCTCGGCAAAAGTGCTGGCAGTGACAGGACGAATGTTTTCCGGGTGCTCCTGCAGATCGCGCTCCAGGAAGGCCAGGAAGTTGGCCACCACGGGGTCTTGGCTGGACTCATAGCGGGCGCGAGTGAGCACCACTTCCCCATCGGGGCGAATCATGTAATGAATCCGATCGCGGCGCTTCAGCTTCAGCGCACGACGAACCGATGCCGGAACAGTCGTCTGGTAGCGATCCGTCAGGGTGGAGTCATCCTCAATGGCAGTGTTCATGATTGGCTCCGCTCGGTTGCAATGCAAAAGTAATGCGATAAAGGTAATGCAATCGCATTGCCCCGTCAATGGCAGGGAAAGCAATCAATAGGTCTCCGACGCGGACCCTATTCTGTGTGGCTCCCAATATGTGTCCATTCTGTAAAGAAAACGAGGGTTTCCATACGCTTATCGCCATGGTGATGAAAGGGGTAATCAGCCGCCGCTGTCTGTCAGTTGAATATCATCACATCTCACTTGGCGCTTTACCTCAGCAGCCAGGAAAGCACCAACAGAAGCAGCAGGATACCCGCCACCCCCTGCCAGAAACGGGACGGCTCGCGGAGCAATCCTGAGCCGGTCCCTCGGCCACGGCTGCCCCGCTCTCCCCGTAGCGGCCGACGCAGGGCGTGCAGGAATTCCGACATGCGCCGGAATCGCAGCGCGCGCTGGGGGTCCAGGGCACGCCTCAGGGCCTCGTCGAGCGCCGGCGGCACCTCCGGGTTGCGAAGGCGGGCACTCCGATAGGCGAGCTGTTCTAGGTCAGTATGGCCGTGAAGCCGGTGGGGGGCCAGCGCATAGGGCAAGTCCCCCGTCAGCAGCCAATAGACCGTCGAGGCCAGGGAATACTGGTCGCTGCGGCGACCCACGCTGTCATCCAGGGCGTACTCGGGCGCACTGTGTTCGGTAAGCCCCACCTGTCGAACCAGCTCCCGGGTGTGCTTGTGGCCGTCCACGTCGCGCAGGTGACAGGCACTGAAATCCATCAGCAGCACCATCCCGTGGGTATCGATCAGGACATTTCCCGGGTGGATCTGCTGATGCAGGACGCCGCGATGATGCAGGGCCTGGACGGCCTTGCCGAGCTGGTTGGCGATATCCAGGCGTTGCGCCAAACTGGCTTGGGGATGCCGACGGGCCCAGTCGACCAGTGTCTCGCCCTCGACATAGGCCATCAGATAGTAGAGAAAGCGACGCGGTCGCGGGGGCGGAACGATCCTGACCACGAAGGGAGACCTGACCCGCTCCACCACCCATTGCTGGAGCAGGAAGTGCTCCAGATAGACATTGCGGTTGGAGAGTTCCGGGCTGGGTGCCTTCATCACCATCTCCCGATCGGTGTCGCGATCACGCACCCGATAGACCCGCGAATGCGCCGTCCGTGACAACACCGCCTGGACCTCCAGGCCATCCAGCCGGTCTCCCGGGACGAGTTCCGGGGGGATGGGCAGGTCGCCATACAGCCGGTCAGGCTGATCCTTCTTCTCCTCGGGCAACTGGTCGATACGTACCAGTTGGAAACAGAACTGCTCGGCGCCGTATCCCCTGGCCTGGGCGCGCTGAACCGCTGCCCGGGCGAGTCGCTCGCAGGCCGCATCCAGATCACTGGCGTCCTCACGGATCGACTGAACATAGTCGGAGGGTAACAGGGTGCCCTGGACGGCATGAGTCGTGAAAAGAAAGAGGTCACCCTGATTGAGCGGCACCCGCAGGTAATCGATATCGATGTTGCCGTCCATGCCCAGGGCGCGGGAGGGGTAACGATAGCCGCCCAGTTCGGTGACATGGTCCCGGGACAGCTGTTCGAACTCGGCGCCATGCAGACGAAAGACCAGCGTATCGCCCATGTGGAAGAGGTGGGCCTCGCGACCGCGATAGACCATGACCGACAGGGAAGAAACGTAGTTGCCCTCGCGAAGCAGCTGGCTCTGGCTGAAGCTCCAGCCGTTCAGGGCATGCAGGACCCGCGTGGCCGATGTCTTGACATCCCAGTGGTCGGGGGTGGAGAAATAGTCGGAAAGGAATCCGCGTACACTGAGGTCGCCTGCCTGCTTGGCGATGGCGTTACTCGAGGTCGAATCGCTGATCAGTGCGCAGGCGCCCTTGGTGGACAAGAGGGGCGGTTCGGGGAAGCGCACCGACATCGAGCTGCGATGGCGGCGTCGGTCCGGGGCCACGAAGGCCTGACCATAACTCAATGACAACTGGGCGGAAGCCAAGTCAATCTCCTCACGACAGGATGGCGCACCGGGCCGGGGTCGGGCCAGTCCAACAGACGATCATGATACACGGCTCGCCCCGTCCCGGGAGCTCAACCAAGGCCATATGGCACCTCGAGCCTTCCTCGCGACACCCCGACACCAAGGTTGCATTGGTAATCATCCGGACGCCTCCTTATACTTGGCCGGATTCTTTCGCCCACTCGAAACGTCAAACGAAGGTAGCCACAATGAACTTCGACAACATTCCCGCCGGCAAAGAACTCCCCAACGACGTCTATGTCGTCATCGAAATCCCGGCCAACCACGACCCGATCAAGTACGAGGTCGACAAGGACATGGGCGCCCTGATGGTCGATCGGTTCATGGCCACGCCGATGTTCTATCCGGCCAATTATGGCTTCATCCCCCACACCCTCGCCGATGATGGCGATGCCCTGGATGCGCTGGTGGTGACCCCCTGCCCGGTGACCCCCGGCAGCATCATTCGCGCACGTCCGGTCGGCATCCTCAACATGACCGACGAGGCCGGTGAGGATGCCAAGCTGGTCTGCGTCCCCCATCCCAAGCTGTCTAGCCTCTACGACGATGTCCATGAGGTTACCGACCTGCCCGAGCTGCTTCGCCAGCAGATCGCCCACTTCTTCGAGAACTATAAGGATCTCGAGAAGGGCAAGTGGGTCAAGGTGGAATCCTGGGATGGCGCCGAGGCGGCGCGCAAGGCCATCGAGAAGGCCGTGGCCGCCTACCAGAAGGCCTGATCGTCCCTGAACCTGCTCCGCTATCGGCGAGGTGTCGATCGGGGCCGCCCCTGGTGAGCGGCCCCGGGTTCTTAGCGGAAAATACTCAGGAGGACGGTGCCGGTACCTCGAGGCGGTCGGACAACTCCCTGGCCAGGTCACGGGCACGCAGCATATGGTTGGCCATCACCAGTGAATGGTTGGCAAAGATCCCGAAACCCGAGCCATTGAGCACCAGAGGGCTCCAGAGGCGGCGCTGGGTGCGTTCGAGTTCAGCGATCAACAGCGCCCATTGCGCCTGGGCATCGCCATCTACCAGCACATCCTGCTGGTCACGGCGAACCGCCTCGAGGAAGTGCACCAGGGCCCAGCCGCTTCCCCGCGCCTCGTAGAAGATATCGTCCACTCGCAGGCGGGGCGTTCGGGGCGGCAGCCGGCCCTTGTCCAAGTCAAGGTCCAGGTCGAGATCCCCCAGTTGCTCACGACTCCCCACACTGGCCGAGAGGCGCCGTCCCAGGTCATCCAGGCGCCCCGCCACCCGGTCGAGCCAGGCATCCAGGCCCGCCCCGGCGACGAACTCGGCGTCACCGGTCTCGGCAAGCGCCACCAGGTAGCCGTCCAGGGCACCCAGGGCGCTTTCAAGCCGATCCTCGGTGGACGGCATGAACCAATCGCGGCTGTCGCCCTGCAATGACTCGCCGACCCGGTCCAGTGCGGGAACCGCCTCGCTTTCCATGAGCGGCAGAGAGTCGGCGAGGTCACGGGCCTGATTCAGGACACCGAGTTCCCAGTTGGGCATATTGTCGAGCCAGAGACCCGGCGGCGCGATGTCATTGCGGACATAGCCACCCGGCTTTTCCAGCAGCGTCGCCAGCGTGGTGATCAGGGACGCCGTGGTCACGGCGCCGCGGGAGGCCGGTTCGGCGGCCAGCTGGCCACGGCGTTCGGCGGTGGCGTTTTCGACATCGAAGCGAGAAGGCTCAAGGCTCCACCAGATGCCCAGTGCCAGGATCACCAGCAGGTAGACCACCGCCAGCACCAGCAGCGGTTTCCAGATCCAGCCATAATCTGGGCGCTCCAGCGCCTCCTTCTTGCGGTCGCGCCGGGGGACGCGCTTCCCTGTCATCGCCATGGTCATGATGTCCTGCTAGGAGTGAGAATCAGGCAGCGCGACAATGGGGCGCTGCCACGGTCAAAGGAGCAGGGTAGACTATGCCCCTCAAAGCGTTATCCTAGCAGTCGACCGTCTGTCCTGTGGAACCATCGACGACTGTGGTGTATGTGAACGCGCCCTCGCCAGAGCGAGGCCATGTCCTGGGAAGGAAATCAATCTTGATCTTGCGTCGTCTCATCACCCTGATTGTGCTGCTCAGTCTGCCAGTGAGCGGACAGGCCCAGTGGTTCTCCCAGGATGACGACGAGGCGTTCCTGCCGGTGTTGGAGGCCTTCCAGCCCAGTGCCTGGCACGATGGCGAGACCCTCTATGTGGGTATCGAGAACGCCGAAGGCTATTATCTCTATCGCCACCAGTTCGCCGTCGAGACCGCCGTGGACGGCCTCGAGCTGGGTGAGCCCGACCTTCCCCAGGGGCTGGCCAAGAGCGACGAATTCCTGGGCGACGTCAACGTCTTCTATGACAGCGTGGTCTTCGAGGTCCCCCTCGAGCCTGGCTACCGGGGCCCGCTGGACATCATCCTGACCTTCCAGGGCTGCGCCGATGCCGGTCTCTGCTATCCACCGGAACGGGTCGAGCTGACCGCTTCCGAGGGAGAGGCACCGGCCACTTTTGCCGGCTGGATATCATCCGACGGCGCCGGCTCCTCCGGCAGCGACACGACCGACAACGTGACGTCTGCCGACAGCGAAGGGAGCGGAGTCGACGTCGCCGTGACCGGCAGCGATGCCATGGGCGGTGCCCCCCAGAGCGAGGATGGCCGCTTCCGCACCCTCATGGCCGACGCCAGCCTGCCGCTGGTCCTCGGGCTCTTCTTCCTCGCCGGCCTGGGGCTGACCTTCACGCCCTGCGTGCTGCCGATGGTGCCGATCCTCTCCTCGATCATCGTCGGCCAGCATCCGACCCGATCCCGGGCCTTCGTCCTCTCGGCCAGCTACGTGGCCGGGATGGCGCTCACCTATGCCGCCGTGGGGATGCTGATGGGACTGTTCGGTGCCGGCCTCAACCTCCAGGCCCGTCTGCAGTCGGCCCCGGTACTGATCACCTTCGCCGTGCTCTTCACCCTCTTCGCCCTGGCCATGTTCGGCGCCTTCGACCTGCGCCTCTCGCCCAGGCTGGCCGGCCGCATCGACGGCTGGTAGGCCCGCGCCCAGCGCAGCGGCCCCGCCGGCCTGGCCCTGGCCGGGGCGCTGTCGGTGCTGGTGGTCTCGCCCTGCGTCTCGGCGCCGCTGGCCGGCGCCCTGGTGTTCATCTCCACCACCGGCGATGCGCTGATGGGCGGGGCGGCACTGTTCTCACTGGCCCTGGGCATGGGCGTGCCGCTGCTGCTGGTGGGTACCTTCGGTACCACCCTGCTGCCCCGCGCCGGCGCCTGGATGAACGGCATCAAGGCCGCCTTCGGCATCCTGCTGCTGGGCGTCGCCATCTGGCTGGTGGAGCGCCTGGTGCCGGGCAGCATCGCCCTGCTGCTCTGGGCCGGGCTGGCCATCGGTAGCGCCCTGGCCCTGGGGGCGTTGACCGTCAACCAGGGCCAGGGCTGGCCGCGGGTCCGTCAGGCCGCAGGCCTGATGCTGCTGGTCTGGGGTATCGCCCTGGTGATCGGCGCCTCGCGCGGCGGGGATGACCCGCTGCGGCCCCTGGCAGTCGCCAACCCAGTGGCCGGCAGCTCGTCCGCAGAGGCGGCCAGCGTCGCCCGGGATATCACCACCGTGGAGGACCTCGACGCCCTGCACGCTTCGCTTGCCGAAAGCGACGAGCCGGCCTTCGTCAACTTCACCGCCGACTGGTGCATCTCCTGCAAGGTGATGGAACGCGACGTCTACCCGGCGCCCGAGGTGGCGGGCCAGCTGGCCAACTTCCGGCGCATCAACGTCAACGTCACCGACAGCGACGCCACCAGCCGCGAGGTGCTGGACCACTTCCAGCTGTTCGGCCCGCCCAGCCTGCTGTTCTTCAACGGCGGCGAGGAACTGCGCGATGCCCGGGTGCAAGGCCAGGTGAATGCCCCCCAGTTGGCCAGCCACCTGAAGGGTGTGCTCGACTGGTTGGAGAGCCGGCAAGGCTGAACCTGCGCCACTCCGGAAACCGATCTCGAACAGTGTTTTTTGTACGGCTGGACATCCTTGGCGAACTTCGTCACACTTCGATAACTTCATTTTAAGGCCATTAGAAGCGACAAGAGACGCTATCTTGCCGCGATCTAGTGAGACTTGGCCCAGGTTCACAACGCTACTAGGCCGACGCCGACCAACGAAACCATCGATCGAGATAACGTCATGGATATCCGCAAGGTCAAGAAGCTGATCGAGCTGCTCGAAGAGTCCAATATCAGCGAAATCGAGATCCAGGAAGGCGAGGAATCGGTGCGCATCAGCCGTCATCCTGATGGGACGAGCTGGCAACCTCCCATGCCACAGTACCATCCCGTGCAGAGTCAACCGACTCCTGCGCCCCAGCCGAGTGTACCCGCCGAGAAGACCGCCCCGGATTACCAGGACAGGGCGCTGACCTCGCCCATGGTAGGCACCTTCTATCGATCACCCGCCCCCGGGTCGAAGCCTTTCGTGGAAGTCGGCTCAACGGTCAAGAAGGGTGATACCGTCTGCCTGGTCGAGGCCATGAAGATGATGAACCAGATCGAAGCCGACCGGGATGGCGTGATCGAGGCCTTCCTGATAGAGGATGGCGAGCCGGTCGAATTCGACCAGCCACTGCTGATCATCGCCTGACGAACCCGACGTCTTCCTTCAACCGACATTGGCGGATTCAACATGCTGGACAAGGTTCTCATCGCCAATCGTGGCGAGATCGCCCTGCGTATCCTCCGGGCCTGCAAGGAACTGGGGATCAAGACGGTCGCGGTCCATTCCAAGGCCGACCGGGAATTGATGCATGTGCGCCTGGCCGACGAGGCCGTGTGCATCGGCCCGGCGTCCTCGACGCTGTCCTATCTCAATATCCCTTCCCTGATCAGTGCCGCGGAGGTCACGGACTCCAGCGCCATTCATCCCGGCTATGGCTTTCTCTCGGAAAATGCCAACTTCGCCGAGCAGGTCGAGCAGTCCGGTTTCGTCTTCATCGGCCCCCGCGCCGAGACCATCCGCCTGATGGGCGACAAGGTCAGTGCCATCGCGGCCATGAAGAAGGCCGGTGTCCCTACGGTGCCGGGTTCCGACGGGCCCCTGCTGGATGACGAGGGTGAGATCGTCGCCGTGGCCCGACGCATCGGCTATCCGGTGATCATCAAGGCGGCGGCCGGTGGCGGGGGTCGCGGCATGCGTGTGGTTCACACCGAGGCCCATCTGCTGTCGGCGGTCAACGTCACCCGTAACGAGGCCCATTCTTCCTTCGGCGACGGCACCGTCTACATGGAGAAGTTCCTGGAGAAACCGCGTCACGTGGAGGTGCAGGTGCTGGCCGACGGCAAGGGACATGCCATTCATCTCTATGACCGCGACTGCTCCCTCCAGCGGCGTCACCAGAAGGTACTCGAGGAGGCCCCCGCACCCATGCTCGACCCCGCGGCGCGTGCCCGGGTGCTCGAGGCCTGTCGCGAGGCCTGCCTCACCATCAACTATCGCGGCGCCGGTACCTTCGAATTCCTCTACGAGGACGGCGAGTTCTTCTTCATCGAGATGAATACCCGCGTCCAGGTCGAGCATCCCGTCTCCGAAATGGTGACGGGTGTCGATATCGTCAAGGAACAATTGCGGATCGCCTCGGGCCTGCCGCTGTCGATCTCCCAGGAAGACGTCAAACTCAGCGGACACGCCTTCGAGTGCCGTATCAATGCCGAGGATTCACGAACCTTCATGCCCTCCCCCGGCAAGGTCAGCCTCTACCACTCGCCGGGCGGCCTGGGGGTACGCATGGACTCCCATCTCTACACGGGCTACACGGTACCGCCACACTATGATTCCTTGATCGGCAAGCTGATCACCTGGGGCGCCGACCGGGAAACGGCACTGACACGGATGCGCAACGGCCTGGACGAGCTCCTCGTGGAAGGCATCAAGACCAATATCGACCTGCACAAGGATCTGGTGCGCGACGGCTACTTCCAGCAGGGTGGCGTCAATATCCATTACCTCGAGAAGAAGCTGGGGTTGTAACTCCCCCTCTTCTATAGCGACCACGGAACGCCCCATGCCCTGGCTACAACTCAAGGCGCAGATCACCCCCGAACAGGCCGAGACGCTCGAGGAGCTGCTGCTCGCCGAGGGTGCGACCGCCATCACCCTCCAGGACGCCCACGACGATCCCGTCTTCGAACCCGAGCGCGGCACCACTCCGCTCTGGGAAGAGACGGTGCTCACCGGCCTCTACGATGACCTGGAGGGCATCGAGACGATGCTCGAACGACTGGCGGCCGCCTGGGCCGAGTCGATGCCCGGAGAACCGACGCCGCAGATCGACTATGAGTTGATCGCCGACCGCGACTGGGAACGGGAATGGATGGAAGACTTCCAGCCGCTGCGGATGGGACAGCGCCTGTGGATCGTGCCCAGCTGGCACGAGCCCCCCGATCTGGATGCCGTCAACCTGCACCTGGACCCCGGCCTGGCCTTCGGTACCGGCACCCACCCCACCACGGCACTCTGCCTGGAATGGCTTGACGGCCTGGCGGTAGATGGCAACCTCGAGGGCCGGGAAATTCTCGATATCGGTTGCGGCTCCGGCATCCTGGCCATCGCCGCCCTGAAACTGGGGACGACTGGCGCCGTCGGCACGGATATCGACCCCCAAGCACTGCAGGCCAGCCGCGACAATGCCCTGCGCAATGCCATCACCGAAGACGCGCTGCGACTCTGCTACCCGGAAGAGCTCGACGATGGAGTCCCCTTCCCCATCGTGGTGGCCAACATCCTCGCCGGCCCGCTGGTCGAGCTCGCCCCGATGATCGCCGGCCATGTCGCCCCGGGTGGCCGACTCGCCCTATCCGGCATTCTCGCCTCCCAGGCAGACGACGTCCTCGAGGCCTACCGCGACCAGGGACTGGTCATGGAAGCACCGGCGATCAGGGAAGGCTGGGTGCGGCTGTCGGGCCGTCGCGCCGATTGATCGAGACGCCGGGCCCCGGGACCTTCACCATCCTCCGGTCGCAGCGTATGATGTGTTCCCTCTCAGGCCCATCGGATCATGCCATGCCAGACGCTCGCCCACTGCCGCGGATCGGTCGCCACACCCTGCCCAACCGGGTGATCCTGGCGCCCATGGCGGGCGTCACCGACCGCCCCTTCCGCCGGCTCTGTCGTGAGCAGGGGGCCGGCTTGGTGGTAGGTGAGATGGTGACAGCCGATCCCGGTCTCTGGCACACGCGAAAGTCGCGACTGCGCATGGATCACCGCGGCGAACCCGGTCCGCGAGCGGTCCAGATCGCCGGCGGCGACGCCGCCATGCTGGCCGAGGCGGCGCGTCTCAATGTCGCGAGGGGGGCCGAGATCATCGACATCAACATGGGGTGCCCTGCCAAGAAAGTCTGCAACAAGGCCGCCGGTTCCGCCCTGCTGCGCGACGAGCCCCTGGTCGCCGAGATCCTCGAGGCGGTGGTGGGCGCCGTGGATGTCCCGGTGACACTGAAGATCCGCACCGGCTGGTGTGCCCAGAGCAACAACGGCGTACGCGTGGCGCGCCTGGCCGAATCGGCCGGTATCCAGGCCCTGGCCGTTCACGGCCGCCATCGCCAGCAGCGCTACACCGGCGAGGCCGAATACGTGACCATCGCCGCCATCAAGGCCGCGGTCGCTATCCCGGTCTTCGCCAACGGCGATATCGCCTCCCCCGAGAAGGCCGCCCGGATCCTCGACTACACTGGGGCGGATGCCGTGATGATCGGGCGTGGCGCCCAGGGCAATCCCTGGATCTTCGGCGAGATCGACCATTACCTGCGACATGGCGAGCACCGGGCGCCGCCGAGCGACCCGGAACGCGTCAGGGTCTTGCATCAGCATCTCGCCGGCTTGCATGATTTCTATGAACAGCCCATGGGCGTGCGCATCGCCCGCAAGCATCTAGGCTGGTACCTGAACGGTGATTCCCGTCTCACCGAGACAGATCGCCGCCGACTCAAGGCCGAGTTCAATGGTCTCGAGGCACCAGCCGCCCAGTACCGCTTCATCGTCCAGCTGTTGAGTCAGGATCTCACCCCGACCGCCTCTGGTGCGGTCAGGCCCGTGTCACCGGATGGAACCCGTGCCGCATGAACAACCAGATCTTCCCGCAGAATCCCCAGGTAGTGGGAGGGGAAGTCCCTCCCGACAGCGAATTTTCCGGCATGCCACCTCTGCACACCGATCCCGGACAGTCCGCCATGAAGGAACTCCCGCTTCGCGAAGCCGTCAATCGCGCCATGCGACGCTACTTCGAACATCTCGACGGCGGCGATGTCACCGACCTGCACGCCATGGTCATCGCCGAGGTCGAGGCACCGCTGCTTGCTTCGGTCCTCGCGCATAGCGAAGGCAACCAGACACGCGCCGCCGAGCTCCTGGGGCTCAACCGTGGCACCCTGCGCAAGAAACTCAAGCACTATGGACTGATCTGACCCGGGGCGCCCGCCAGGTGCCCGCTCCCTATCCGACGCTTCCTCATCCAGCCCAGAGAGACATCAATGGCCAACGCCTCCCTCCCCCCTGTCCGCCGAGCCCTGATCAGCGTTTCCGACAAGAGCGGTATCGTCGACTTCGCCCGTGGCCTCGTCGAACGGGGTATCGATTTGCTCTCCACCGGCGGCACCTTTCGCCTGCTCGAGGAGAACGGCATCGCGGTCACCGAGGTATCCGAACACACCGGCTTTCCCGAGATCATGGACGGCCGGGTCAAGACCCTTCATCCCAGGATCCATGGTGGCATCCTGGGTCGCCGCGGCCAGGATGATGCGGTGATGGCCGAGCATGATATCGCCCCCATCGACATGGTGGTGGTCAACCTCTATCCCTTCGCCCAGACGGTCGCCAGGCCCGACTGCACCCTCGAGGACGCCATCGAGAACATCGATATCGGCGGCCCCACCATGGTGCGGGCCTGTGCCAAGAATCATGCCTATACCACCATCGTGGTGGATGCCGACGACTATGCTCGGGTGCTCGCGGAGATCGCCGACCATGACGGCGCCGTGACCGCCGCCACCCGCTTCGACCTGGCGGTGAAGGCCTTCGAGCATACCGCCGGCTACGACGCCGCCATCGCCGACTACCTGGGAAGCCGCGTACCGGGCGGTGAGGATGGCTTCCCGCGTACCTACAACCTGCAGTTCCACAAGAAGCAGGCCATGCGCTACGGCGAGAACCCGCACCAGAATGCCGCCTTCTATGTCGACGCCGATGCCAGCGAGGCCGGCGTGGCCACCGCCACCCAGTTGCAGGGCAAGGCAC
>JAGXGN010000017.1 GCA_024636705.1 Halomonas sp. | reverse complement strand
GCTCGGAGATGTGTATAAGAGACAGGCCCAGCCCCACGCCGAGTGCCGCCACCAGCCACTGCAGCTTGCTCCAGGACACCCCCAGGCTGGAAAGCCCCAACACCAGCCCCGTGGCCACAATGGTATAGGACAGCAGAGAGGTAATCGCATAGGCGCTGCCCTGCTTCAGCTCGATGTGCGGGAGCACCATGACTTCGAGCAGGCCTGGCAGGTTGCGGGCCAGCATGATCGTGAGTCCAATGATCAGGATGGCCGTGAAGATATCCCCCAACGAGAGGGTGTTGGTCACCAGGTCGGTGCCCTCTTCGGCGCCGCCCCAGATGGCCACCTGGTTCAGGTAGCTGAGCACGGACAACAGGTCCGCCCAGACCAGATAGAGCAGCAAAACAAAACCGATCATCAGGGTCAGCTTGGAGAGTCGCAGTGACTGCTGGTTGATCTGGTCCATGTCCAGCGGAGGTTCCTCGACCACCTCCAGGCTTCCTTCACCGCCTTCCTGGGCCTGGGCGCGACGGCGGGCCAGGGCACGCTTGAAGGCCAGGCGCCGTGCCGCGACGGCCAACCCCCTGACCACGGCGGCCTCCACCAGGATCCACATTCCAAGCAGGTAGAGCGTGATCACGAAGTGACCTATCAGTCGCAGTGCCGTGTACTCGTATCCCGAGACGATGAGCCCCAGCAGGATCAAGGGGGCCGAGGCGAAGATCAGGCCCAGCAGGAGGCGGAAGAGCTTGACGCCGAAGAAGGGCGTATGAGCGAGGATCAGCCGCGCCTGGATCAGGCTCATGGCGAGCAGACCGACGATCAGCAACCCCAGAGCCAATGGCCGGGTCTCGAGGCTGATCTCGGCATCCCGCGCCAGGATGGCGATGAACAGCACCGGCACGAGCGCCAGGCCGAACCACTTCAGCAAGCCACGGAGTCGTCTGACATAGGCAACCGGCCAATGGAAATGCCGCGTCGCCACTCCATCGGCCACCAGCAGTCGACGCGACCAGGCGACCACTGCCCAGGCCAGGGCCAGGTGCCAGAGGGCCTTGCCCAGACCGACGACGCCCGCCTGGGCCTCGGCAACCAGCACGGTACCGATGCCTGCCAATACCAGGGGACCCGGCAGTGCCAGTAACAGATTGAGAACGATGGCCAGGGGCGTGTGCGCCTGGGAGTCACTGCGCAGGCGGCCGATCTGGTCATGCAGGACAACCAGCCTCGCCTTGATTCGCCGGCGCACCCCCAGCAGCAATCCCGCTGCCAGCAGCAGGGGCAAGCCCCAGAGCGCCTCCCGGGTGGGCAGGCGCCAGTTGCCCGGCAGAATCAGACGCCACTCCCCCTCTCGCCACTCGAGCATGAACAGTGACGGCAACTGTCCTAACCAGGCGAGGTCCAGGGGTCGCCGACTCACCACCCAGAAGCGTTGCTCGTCGATGGTGGCCCGCAAGTCATGCGAATTCGCGAGCATCTGCTGCTGATTGAGCTGAAGCTCAATGGCAGTACTCATCAGGTTGCCATAGGTCTGTTCGAGCTGGTCGGCCAGTTCCCGCCGGGATTGATAGAGGCGTTGTAGGGACTCGACAAGAGCCGGCGTGATCTCCACGTCCGCGTCATTCAGGCGTTGTCTCGCCAGGCGTTCCCCCTGGCGCAGATCCTCGCGCTGACGCGCCAGGTCGAACTGGCGCAGACGCAGATCGGCTATCTCGTCCTTGAGGTCCTTGCGTGTCTCCACGACGGGCAGGGATTGGCGTTGCTCGCGCAGGATGCGCGACAACAGGATGCTGCCGCGTATCGCCCGAATCTGCTCGTTCAGGCTACGCTGGAGTTGACGGACCTGGTCAAGCTGGCTTCGAACCTGCAGGCTCTCCCTCACCATCTCGTTGCTGCGATCATTGGCACGCAACAACTCCACGCTGAGGTCACGGTTGACCTCCAGGGCGCGCTCGAGAACGGGATGACCCTCGGCGATCATCGGATCATCCCGCGCGGCATCGGCGATGGCCTGTTCCGAGTCAAGGCGTCGCTTGCCGTCCAGTACACTCTGTAAGAGCCCCAGTTGCCTCACCTGCCGATCGACCTGCCCGGACAACAGATCCCGACGCTGCTGGGCAAGTTCTTGCAGGCGCGTGCTGGTTTCCAGCTCACGCTGGTGAAAACGCAACTTCAAGTCCGCCAGACGTCGTGCGACCCGCTGCTCCAACAATTGCGGATTGTCATCGGCGATGCCGCTGGATTCCAGTTCGTCCAGAGCGAGGCGACTCTGCTCGGCGGTCTGCATCGTCTCGGCGATGGCCCGCTGGGCGCGCTCGGGCGAGGTCTGGGCGGCCAGTAACTGGGCATTGACCTCGGCGAGTCGATCCTGCAGTTGTTGCAGCTCCTGCACCGCTTCCTGGTGACGCGTCTCGAGTTCCTCGAGCGTCAATTCATCCATATCGGTGGCGGAAAAGACGTGATCCGTCTCTTCTTCGTCAAGGAGTTCACGCTCCAATCTCAGGAGCTGGGTGGGGGCCTGTTCGATGCGTTCGCTGAGAGCCGCGAGCCGCTCCTCGTAATCGGCATGGGCCTTGAGATCGGCGAGCACCGACTCCAGGGCCTCGATATCTCGTTGGACCGCATCCGTCGGCGTCACCCCCTCCTCGGGTTGCAATTCGGAGAGGCGCTGCTCGATATCCGAGCGCTCGGGCAAGGGGGTTTGCGCCCAGGCAACATCCACCAGGCCTAGCAACAGCCACAGCATGACCCAAGGAATCACCCAGTGGGGAATACCGACGACGCGTCCTGGCAATGCGCGTATCATGAAGACCATGCTGTCCACCATATCCCTGGCGTTTCCGACCGAAGTGGCCACGTGTTGATTCTCGGCTTCCCGGCAGGGCATGGCAATGCGCGATGCAGCGAATCCATTTGACTTGTGCCGGCCGCATGGTAGAACGATTTTTTATCCTTGCATGTCTTCGAGATTCGTCATGATTAGAGTGCGCCCGATTATCCTTGCTGCCTCGCTGGTGATCCTGTTCGGTCAGGCCGGCCCGTCTTTCGCAGAAGCGACCGCGGACGAGCGGGCCGCCATCGAGGCCCGGATCCAAGCATTGCAAGCGGAAATGAGGTCCCTGGAACAGACGCTGGAAACGCTTCCCTCAGGTGACGGCGAGGTTGAGACCGTTGACGACTCACCCGCCCCGGCGGATGACCCGGTCCTCGAGGAAATCGCCGAACGACGCCAGCTCGAGAGGGAGTCCACACGCAATCCCTTGTCGATTACCGCCTATCGTCGAAACTACCTCTTTCCGGTGAGCTACTCTCCCAGACCAAACCGTGAGGCCTTCCGCGATATCACCGAGACGACAGGCCCTGATGACTTCGAGGCCAAGTTCCAGTTCAGCATCAAGGTCAACCTGATCGAAGATCTATTCGGTGAACATGGCGATCTATATTTCGCCTATACCCAGCGCGGCTGGTGGCAGGCCTTCAATACCGAAGCCTCTTCGCCGTTTCGCGAAACCAACTTCGAACCCGAAGTCTTCCTCACCTTCGATAATGCCTGGCAGTTCCTCGGCTGGACCAATACTCGCAACCGCCTGGCCCTGAATCATCTTTCCAATGGGCGCTCGGACCCTCTATCGCGAAGCTGGAACCGCGTGTATCTCGAGAGCAACTTCCAGCGCGGGGACTGGGCCTTCAGCCTTGCCCCCCACTGGCGAATACCCGAATCCGAGAGCGACGACGACAATCCCGATATCGAGCGCTACATGGGATACGGGGATGTCACTATCGCCAAGTGGCTGGGCGACAATGAACTCAGCCTACTGTGGCGTGGCAATCCCGGCACCGGCTACATGGGCACCCAGGTGGACTATTCCTGGCCCTTGTTCAACAGCAATATTCGCGGACATCTGCAGTACTACTACGGCTATGGCGAAAGCATGGTCGACTACGACCATCGCCAAAACCGCCTCAGCCTTGGCTTCAGCCTCAATCCCCTGTTCTCCGGCGGCAGCCTTACCCGCTGATCCGATGGAGCAGCGCAAGTGGCTAAGAAATCGGATTGAACTCGTTCCGATGGCTGTTATGCTGAAACCGTCATTCACCGTCAGAGGAAGACCGCCATGGCTACCCGCAAGAAGTCCGACACTCAGGAATCCAGCCAACAGCTCAAGGAAGATCTGCACCACTTGACGCAGACCATTGAGGAACTGGTCAACGCCACCGCCGATGACTCTCGCAGCAATATCAAGGAATTACGCCAGCGAGCCGAGACGCGGCTGAAGGAAACACGCGATCGTCTCGAGTCCCGAGGCGAGCGGATCTACGACGAAACCCGTGACAGCCTGACCCACCAGGTCGAAGCCTGCGACCGCTATGTCCATGACAATCCCTGGACGAGCGTCGGCATCGGTGCCGGCGTAGGGGTCATCGTCGGCCTTTTGCTCGGGCGGCGCTGATGTCATCGAGCCAGGGGCCGGCTAGCCGGCTGTTCGAGGCTGCCAAGCGTCTGCTCGGCAGTTTACTGGTCACCGGCGAGACGCGGTTGCGCCTCGCCGTCCTCGAACTCGAGGAAGAACGCGCCAGGCTCGTGACCCTGCTGTTGCTGGCGGGACTCAGCATGGTGCTGCTCATGTTGGGCATCGGCACCTTGACCACCCTGATCATCGTGGCCTTCTGGGAGAGTCACCGCCTCACGGCTATCGGTGTCAGTGCACTGGTACTCCTGGCCACTGGCCTGGCCGTGGCTGCCTGGGTGATCCGGCTCTCAAAACGCAGGACCCTGCTGGCCAGTACCCTGCGTCACCTGGCCACCGACCGAGAGCTACTGGAGCAATCCCGTGACGACTGAACTCTCCACGAGCCGTCGCCATGCCACGCCAGTCACACGACGTTCTCAGCGCAAGGCAGAGCTGGAAGCCGATATCGAGCAGCAACGCATCGACATCTACGTCGCCGCCAGCCGCTGGCGACGCGCCAGTCGCCCCATCGACGACGGCTGGCGAATCATGATGCGATTCAGGGTGCCACTCTATGCCCTGGGGGGCGCCCTGCTGGCCAGCGGTGCCCGCCATCCCGGCTCACTTATGCGTATCGCCAGGCGAATAGCCGCCGGTGGCCTGTTGATTCAGCGTGCCAGGCGTCTGTTGCGCTGAGTCGCAACGATCCACGACACCGACCCCCGAGACAATCTACATGGCCATCGCTCTTACCCTGCATATCCTCGCCGCCGTCATCTGGGTCGGAGGCATGTTCTTCGCCTGGATGATCCTGCGGCCGGTGGCCGTGGAGCTCCTGGAGCCTCCCCAGCGCCTGACCCTCTGGTATCGCCTCTTCCAGCGCTTCTTCCCCTGGGTCTGGGCCACGATCATCGTCCTGCTGGGGTCAGGCCTGTGGATGCTCTTCGCGGTGTACGGCGGCATGGGCGGTGCCGGTTGGCATATTCACCTGATGCTGCTCACCGGCATCGCCATGATAGCCATCTTCCTGCACCTCTGGTTCGCGCCCTACCCTCGACTGGGACGGGCCATCGCCGGTCAGGACTGGCCAGCGGGTGGCAAGCAACTCGGCCAGATCCGCCGGATGATCGGCATCAATCTGATTCTCGGCCTGATCACGGTCGCCATCGCCTCGGGTGGGCGTTTCATCTCTTGATGATCGAAAATTATGAACAGGTGTCTCTTCGCTTGAACTCCTGCGCCTGGGCACTTGTGGCGCGGAAGCCAACAGGTTATATTTTTATATAACAAATAGCCAATGCGCTGCCATGAGCAGGAGGCCTGTATGAGCACAACCAATCTTCGCCGTGTCGGCGGTTCCGTCATGATGTCGGTGCCGCGTGCGTTCCTTGATCAGCTGCACCTGCACGCAGGCTCCCAAGTCGAGATCGAAATCGACCACGGGCGCCTGATTGTGGAGCCTGCCAAGCCGAAGTATTCCCTTGAGGAGCTGCTGGCCCAGTGCGACACCACTGCGGGCATGCCCTCCGACGAGCGCGAGTGGCTGGATTCCGGCCCTGTTGGTCGTGAGCTCCTGTAATGCGGCGCGGTGACATCTATCTCGTCTCACTCAACCCCACTCGGGGCCATGAACAGCAAGGAACGCGTCCGGTGCTGATTGTGTCGCCGGACGCGTTCAATCTAGCAATGGGCACGCCCTTGGTCGCGCCGATAAGCACTGGCGGAGGCTATGCTCGATCGCGTGGGTTCACCGTTTCGCTGGATGGAGCCGGTACGACCACTACAGGCGTCGTGCTGTGCAGTCAGCTACGAACCCTGGATATCGAAGCGCGGCAGGGGCGGCGCTTGGAAAGCGTCCCTCAAGAGGTGATGGACGACGTGCTGGCAATGCTAGTAACCCTAGTGAGCTAACGGCCGAGCCTCTTTCCAACCTTCCTTGGAAAGAAAACCCACCTTTCCTAATATATAGAAAGATTTACGCGATTTCTTTACGGAAAACCAGCCCCATAGGGCGCCCAGGAGGGCAGCGTGCCGAGTGTAAAGAAAACGACCATATTATGTAGCCAGCTAACGGCCAGAAGAAGACGACCAGAAAGTCCTCATATAACGCCAACAGCACGCGAGGGGGAATTGTAGCACCTCCCCGATTACCCCGACCGTGTAGCGCAAAGAGACTTAGTTAATTTTCTTGTTAAGCTCAACTGCTATTTCTCGCTCATTGAGCTTAGTGGAATATATAGGGAAGGATTTACCTATAACACGCAACAACATTTCTCGCATATGATCAGATGTTCTGAGGCCCAAGTGGATTCCAGTGATCTTTCCGGAAACGCAGAAAAAATGGTTCATCGCATTCTGCCGGGAAAAGCGGCACGGATCTTCAGGAAAAAGTACGCCGTGTCGCGGTACCCGTAGGCCATCCGTTTGATGACCTTGATTCGATTGTTCATGCCCTCCAGCACGCTGGTGTTCAGCCGATGCCGGGCGCTGGAGACAATCCCGTCAAGATAGGGCTCCAGCTTCCTGGTGAAGCGCATCAGGGCGTCAATCCCGCTGCTTAGTGCCATACCTGCCCACTCCTGCCAGGTGCGGCGAGCGGTCTCCTCGTCGTCGGCAAACCACAGCGTCTTGAGCTGGTCCTTGAGTAGGTATGCCGTGGTCAGTGATGCATTAGCGGCGAGCAATTCCTCCAGCTTCACCGCCTGCTCAGGCTTGAGGTTGTCCTCGTTGCGCAGCAACAGCCAGCGGCTACCCTTGATAACCTTGCGCGCCACCTTGTCGTCGCGCAGCCGGTTGGCTTGATCGACACGCACCCTGTCCATGACTTCGCGACCGTACTTGGCCACCACATGGAAACGGTCGTAGACCACCTCGGCGTTAGGGCACTGGGCCTTCACCTCGAGATCGAAGGCGGAATTCATGTCCATGGCGACGGCTTCGATCTTGTCACGGGCATTGCCCAGCCACTCGAAGAACGGCCGGATTGCCTCGCGAGAGCGGCCTTCGCCGATCCACACCACCTGCTGGGTATCGGCGCAGGCCACCACGGTGGCATAGCGGTGCCCCTTGTGCAGGGCGAACTCGTCCATCATCAGGCGGCGTAGCCGTGTCGGATCCGGCGCCGGCAGATCGCGCTGCAGGCGCTGCTTGTCGATGGCCTTGACGGTATGCCAGTGCAGGCCCACCAGGTCCGCGACATGCCGGACCGGTAGCAGCGTCACCAGACGCTCCACCCACTGGCGCAGCGAGGTGGTAACCGGCGAGCGCCCCGGTAACCAGTCGATGCGCTCTCGTGTGGGGCCACAGACGGGACAGCGCAGGCGGCGCACCGGCACCACCAGCTCGACCCGGTAGACCAGCAGCGGCGCCTCCCGGACGCGGCGGTGGTGTACGTCATGCACTAGGAAGCAGGCGTGGTCGCAGCCGCTACAGACGGGAGGAATCCGGTCATCAGGTTCAAGCTGGAGCCGCAGTGTCTGAGGACCCAGGAACTCGTGTTGAGCGACGGTGAAGCCTTTCCAGAACAGGCAGAGCGGGGGCGGTCTCAAGTTCCAAGCGCAACGCTATTGAAGGGTGCTCGGCCCGGCGACCGATTTCTTGAGCACCTCGGCGTAGACTTCCAGCGGCGTTCGCCAGTCCAGTGTCTTGCGCGGCCGTGTATTCAGTGAGTCGGCGATC
>JAGXGN010000016.1 GCA_024636705.1 Halomonas sp. | reverse complement strand
CGGTGGGGGAGAGCAGGCACGCTGTCTGGCGGTGGGCATGAATGGGTATCTCACCAAGCCTCTCTTCACCGATGCCCTGGCAGCGGTCCTGCAGCGCCATCTCACCTCGGTGGGCGCCTCGTCGTTGCCTGCCGGTGCCGGTCGCTGGTCGCCGTTCAGCGCGGAGCACCCCCTGGATCATACCACCCTCGAGGCCCTCCGGGAGAGCCTGGGCGATGCGGGCCTCGAGGCGCTGGTTGCCCTCTATCGCCAGCAGGCCCACCAACGACTCGAGGAACTCGGCGATGCCATCGAGGCCGGATCCAGTGACAGGGTCATTCACCTCGCGCACCAGATCAAGGGAGAGTCTTCCAGCCTGGGTGCGGTAAAGATGGCCGGTCTGGCCACGCGCCTGGAACAGCTGGGTCGGAATCGGCAACTGGAGAACGCCAGCCTCGTCAGGCGGCAACTGCTCGCTTGCCTTACGGTCACCCTTTCGGCGCTCGAGGCTTCGCCATCGGTTGGCCCGGCGTCAGGGTGAGGGCGAGTCGGGCAAGCCGAGAGGCCTGTTTCTTGCGGTTGTTTTATTACAAGCAAAGGATGAATACCCTGCTGTAATCTGACAAAACCCCTTATTATGTAGTATTATTACATAGTAGCCTTGGTATTACACCGTCGCCCAGCAAGAGGATTTCCGGATGTTCCAGCTCACCCGCAGCGTCACCTGGCAGGCCCTCAAGGAACTGCAGAAAACCACTGCCGATGATCGGATCAGCGACTACTTTGCGGGCGACCCTGACCGCTTCGACAAGATGAGCCTGCGAGTCGGCGGACTCTTCCTCGACTATTCCAAGCAACCGGTCTCGGACGAGGTCCTCGAGACCCTGATCGAGCTTGCCGAGCACTCGGCGCTGGTTCAGCGCCGCGCCCAGATGTTCTCCGGCGACATCATCAACGTCACCGAGGACCGCCCGGTGCTGCACACCGCTCTGCGCAACCTCGGCGAGGGGCCGCTGAAGGTCGACGGCAAGGACGTGATGCCGGAGATACAGCGTACCCGCGAGCAGATCAAGCAGTTCTCCGAGGCGGTGCGCATCGGCGAGTGGAAGGGCTTTGACGGCCGGCGCATCAAGGCGGTGGTCAACATCGGCATCGGTGGCTCGGACCTGGGCCCCAACATGGCCTGCCGGGCGCTGCTCAAGTACCGTCACCCCGAACTAAGCTTCCACTTCGTTTCCAATGTCGACGGGGCGCATATCCAGAAGGTGCTGAGTGGCCTGGACCCGGCCACCACCCTGTTCATCGTCTCCACCAAGACCTTCTCCACCCAGGAGACGTTGCTCAATGCCCATACCGCCCGGCGCTGGTTCCTGGACAACGCCGGCGAGGACGCCGATGTGGGCGCCCATTTCATCGCCGCGTCCACCAACAAGGCGGCGGCCATGGCGTTCGGCATCCGTGAGGAGAATGTCTTCGAATTCTGGGCCTGGGTCGGCGGGCGCTACTCCATGTGGTCCTCCATCGGCCTGCCCATCGCCCTGTCCATCGGCTTCGAGGGGTTCATGGAACTGCTCGAGGGGGCCTACGAGATGGACCAGCACTTCCTGAGTGCTCCCTTCGCCGAAAACATGCCGGTACTGATGGCGCTGATCGGCATCTGGCACATCAACTTCCAGGGCGCCGAGACCCAGGCCATCGTGCCCTACGACCAGGCGCTGCATCAGCTGCCGGCCTTCCTGCAGCAGCTCGACATGGAATCCAACGGCAAGTCGGTGGACATCTTCGGTCATCCGGTGGACTACAAGACCGGGCCCATCGTCTGGGGACAGACCGGTTCCAACGGCCAGCACGCCTTCTTCCAGTTGCTGCACCAGGGCACTCGCTATGTACCCATCGACTTCATCGCCTCGCTCAAGCCCGAGCCCGGCGTCGAGGACCACCACTTCGCGCTGCTGACCAACATGCTGGCCCAGGCCAATGCCTTCATGGAGGGCAGCCTCAAGGGGGAAGAGGGAAGCGGCAGCCGGCCCGACCCCTACAGCTGCCCCGGCAATCGCCCCTCCAGCGTGCTGCTGCTCGACGAGCTCACCCCCAGAAACCTCGGCGCGCTGATCGCGCTCTACGAGCACAAGGTGTTCGTCCAGGGGGTGATCTGGAACATCAACTCCTTCGACCAGTGGGGGGTGCAGCTGGGCAAGCGCATCGCCGGCGAAATCAGCGAGCACATCGACGCCCGGAGTCAGGACTTCGATGCCTCCACCCAGAGACTCCTGGCGCTGGTGCGCGGGCACTTCACGCCACCCGACCGGGAGCCGAATGGCGGAAAGGAAGCGAAGGGCGAGGGCGCGAGGCCCCGCCGCAAGAAGCGCCAGGCCTAGACATGATGGATTGACCTGCCCCTCCTCAACGTCGTGGGTTACGTTGAGTAGGGTCACCAAACACAGAGCCACTATTGAGGGAGGCAGGTCATGAAACAGTCTAACGCAACTCAGCAGGCCGTAGTGGAACACACTGTTACCGAGCGCCTCAGCGCCGCCTGCGATGTCCATGCCGCCTACATCGGCCTGGACGTGCACAAGGCGAGCATCTCCGTGGCCATCGCCGAGGCGGGGCGTCAGGCGCCCGAGTTCCGCGGCGAGATCCCCAACGCGCCCCAGGCCATCGACAAGCTGGTCCGCCAGCTGAGCCAGCGCTTCGACGGGCAGCCCTTGCTGTTCAGCTACGAGGCGGGCCCCTGCGGCTACGGGGTCTATCACCAGGTCCAGGCCAGTGGCCATGACTGTGAGGTGGTCGCCCCGACCCTGATTCCCCAGCGTGCCGGGGATCGCGTCAAGACCGACCGGCGAGACGCAAAAATGTTGGCACGTCTATCGCGTTCCGGCGAGCTGACGCCGGTATGGGTCCCCACGCCGGAGCAGGAGGCGGTGCGCGACCTCACGCGGGCCCGGGAGGACATGAAGGCGATCGAGCTTAAAGCCCGGCAACGCTTGGGCGCCTTCCTGCTGCGTCATGGCCAGGTCTATGCCGGCAAGAGCAAGTGGACGCAGGCGCACTTCCGCTGGCTTGAAACGGTACGCTTCGACAACCCCGTTCAGCAGATCGTGCTGGAGGAATACGTCGATGCCGTGAAGGAGGCCCAGCGCCGCGTGGCCGGCCTGGAACAGCAGATGACAGCGGCATTGCCGAGTTGGTCGTTGGCCCCGGTGGTCGAGGCGGTGATGGCGATGCGCGGCGTGAGCCTGATCACGGCGATGACGGTACTCGCCGAACTCGGTGACATCAGCCGCTTCGACTCGCCCCGCCAGTTGATGGCCTACCTGGGCCTGGTGCCAAGCGAGCACTCAAGCGGCGGCAGCCGGCGCCAGGGCGGCATCACCAAGACCGGCAACGGTCACGTGCGGCGTGTCCTGGTGGAAGCCGCCTGGAGCTATCGCTTCCCGGCGCGCAAGACGCACACCATTCAACGGCGAGCGGAGAAGGCCTCGCCAGCGGTTCAAGCCATCGCCTGGGAGGCACAGAAGCGCCTGTGTGGGCGTTACCGCTCTCTGGCCGCCACCGGCAAAGTCAAGCAACAGGTCACCACGGCTGTGGCGCGGGAGCTGGCCGGTTTCCTGTGGGCGATTACTTGCGAAGCCATGGGCAAACCGCACGGCAGTCGGGCCACGGCATGATAGCCGCATCCCAGTGCCTGCGGGTCAGGGAGCGTCGGGCCGGTGGGAGAACCCCTGAGGCTCCTATGAGGCCCCCGCCCTCCGGGGCAGGGTGACCCTCGCCTTTAGACCAGGGTAGCTCCGCGACGAAGTGATGACAGGTCGGTACCCAACCCACGAATACCAGAGAGATCCACCGTCGCTGATAGCCCTTCGCTTCCTGACCCGTAGGCATTGAGGACAACCGCATGCAACAGAGATAAACCGAACCCTTGACAGGTCAATCCATACCAGGAGCCTGTCGAGCTTAACGCTGATCTACTACGAATCCTGGGCTTTCGGCCAACTTCATTCGGTCTATCTCGTTCAATAGCGGGCTATTCGCCTCAATAGATCGATAAATTTGACTCGAAATCCTTGATCCTCGTGACGATCGGTCAAACCCGACAGGCTCCTAGACAGGCCGCTGACGCGGCGACTCACTTCATCTCGAAGCCGCGCTCGACCAGGAAATCGCGCATGTGGGGGCGCAGCTTGGTGTCGAACAGCGGGGTCAGGTTACGGGACCAGTTGCTCGCCTTGTTGCCGCCCTTCCGCGATTGATAGTAGGTGTGCATGGTCTCGTCATAGGCCGCCACGAGCTCGCGGTCGTCGCTGTAGCTGTCCTCCTTGAGGATCGCTTCCACCGGCAGGCGCGGCTTCACGTCCGGATCGTGGGCCGGGTAGCCGAGGCACATGCCGAATACCGGGAAGACCTGATCCGGCAGGCCCAGCAGGTCGCTGATCGCCTGGGGATTGTTGCGCACCCCGCCGATGTAGCAGATCCCCAATCCTTCCGATTCCGCGGCGATGGCCAGGTTCTGGGCCATCAGGGCGGTGTCCACGCTGGCCACCAGCAGCTGCTCGGTCATGCCGCGCACCACTCGGGCGCCGGTGCGCTCGGCGGCCTCGGTGGGGCGCTTCATGTCGGCGCAGAACAGCAGGAAGGCGCCGCAGGTGGCCACGTAGGACTGGCCGCCGGCCAGTTCGGCGATCGTCTCGCGGTTCTCGGGGGCCTTCACATGGATGACCGAGTAGGCCTGGACGTGGCTGGAGGTGGCCGCCGCCTGGCCGGCTTCGACCAGCGTCTCCAGCGACTCGCGGGAGACCGGCTGGTCGGTGAACTTGCGGATGGAACGGTGGGACTTGAGCAGTTCGATGGTGGGATTCATGAGACCTCGTTGCAGGGTGTCGGTCAGCGTCACATTCTCCATCACTCAATGATGCTTTGCACCGCCCAGTGCCGTCCTTTTCGCTGCCGAGTGGAGTGTCGGCAGGGCATCGCTTCCCTTCCCTCCTGTCATCCTTAGCTGTATCTTGGGCCTTCATCGAATCGCAATGACAGGGATGAATGCCCCCATGCTG
>JAGXGN010000015.1 GCA_024636705.1 Halomonas sp. | reverse complement strand
TGTGTATAAGAGACAGGGACAGCCCGGCTTCGAGCCCGTAGGCGACCAGTTGCATGTCAGGGCCGAGACGCAGATCGATCTGTACATCAACCGCCATGCCCGCCTCGGAAAGGGCCTGGGCCGCCGTGGCATCCGCCCCCTCCTCGCCAGCCTGTGCCGCGCGCTGCGCAGTACGCTCGGCCTCTCGCTGGGCACGCTCGTCGTCACGCCGAGTGATGATGATCTCGTCGGGACTGGGCGAAATGGCAGAAGGCGCCCTCTCGCCAATCTCGAGACGCGCCCAGGGCACCTGGACATCTCCTCTTACCTCCAGCCGTGTCGGTGAAACGCGGATCGTCAGATCAGGCGCCACGCGCAGGCGGCCGAATGCCGGCATCACGATGCCCAGGGGGCGTTCAAGCGCCGCCATGTCGATATCGATACGCCAGTCATCCGGTTGCGGCCAGGCGGCATCGCCCTGGATCTGCAAACGTCCTTCCTCAGCCTCGAGGAAGCCGCGGATATCTCCCCTGTCGCCAGCGAGTGTCACATTCAGCTCGCCATCACGGACCTCGAGGGGCACATCGCCTCCCACGACCCGCAGACCCGACAGGCCCAGTTGGCCATTCAGCTGTGGAAACCGGCGGTTGCCACTAATCCTCACATCCCCATCGATGCGGCCTTCCAGCGTCTCCATTCCGGCCACCAGGGTACGATAGCGGGAAAGCCGAAGGTCATCGAGGATCAATCGCCCATCCAGGGTTCCGACATCCACCGGATCATCGATACCCAAGGTGAGCTGGACCCGCCCCGACTCGGCCAGGGTCAGCGACAGGTCGAGATCTGCCCGGGCGGGATTGGCCTCCACCACCAGAGACAGTTGTGAATCGGGAAGTTGCCAAGGCTGGCCGTACGCATCCAGGCCGGCGAGACGAATATCGCTTCCTACATCGAGATTCATCTGCCACTGGGCCCCGCCCTGGCTCCATTGTGCGATCAAGTCGGCATCGGTCGAACCGTCCAGGTCCCAATCTTCCGGCATAAAGGACTCGACAAGCGACATGGGCAGGTCGCGAACCCTTAGCACACCCCTACCCTGCTCTGCCGAGGCCTGGAGGGTTTCTTCCAGACACAGGGATCCGCCCTGCTCACGGCGCAGGCAGAACGGCTGGACCCGGGCACTGCCTGCCGCAATATCGACCGCGAAGGCCAGCGGCGCGGCGAGACGCAGCTCGCCATAGTCGCTGTCCACTTCCAGGGGGCTCAGGCGAGCGGTATATTGCTCGCGCGCTGGCCCCATGGCGCCCTCAAGGACCAAGGAGGCCCGCGACAGCGGTAGCCCCTCGCCGGCATTGGCCTCAAGGGTGAGCCGGTGATCGGATAACCGCCCGTCCAGCACCAGGGCGATGTCGTTGACGCGCTGCCCGGCGGCATCGAGTTGGTCGACGTCTAGCCGCACCTCCAGTTCGGGGTCCTCGAGCCCGGTGACCGAGCCGACCAGGCGCAGGCGCTCGAGGCGGTTGTCGGCAAAGGCCAGGTCAGCGCCGGCGAGGTCGACAGCCAGTTGCGGGGCCTCGAGGGTGCCGGACGTGGTGAACTCGCCGGCGAGCGTGCCGGCCAGGTCATCGTGGAGATTGGCCAGGGCGGGAAAGTCCAGCTCACCGGCGACGTTAAGGTTTGATTCACTGATCTGGCCACTGGCGTTGAGCCGGTTCTCGCCCTGGCGGAAATCGAGCTGTTCGATATGCCACTGCATGTCGCTGTCACCGGCGACCTGCGCCCGCAATGACAGGGGGAGTCCTCGCAGCTCACCGTCGATGGCAAGCTCGGGTAGCTGCAGGTTCCAGCCTTCCGGCGACTGGGCAAAGGCAATATCCACGTCTCCCTCGAGACGCCCCTCGACACCATCGACGAAGTCTCCGGGATTGACATTATCCAGCCGCAGCAGCGCCTCGACGGCGAGATCGTCGGACCAGTCGACCCGCCCACGGCTCACCACCGAGGCATCACCGAGGCTGACCGAGAGGGGTGTCCAGGCGAAATGCTGGTTGTCGCCGGTTCCCGTGAGCGCCAGTCGGGTATAGGGCAGCTGCGGGCCCTCGGCCATCAGCGAGGCGGCGAGACGGTAATCGAGCAGACTGCCCTCGAGACGCAGGGCGATATCTTCCACCAGCCAGGGCTCGGTGACGACCTCCTCGTCTCCCTCGTTCTCCTCGACCCCTTCGGACAGTGGAGTCGCGCCTGGCAAGGGCCATTGGATCAGGTCGCTGTTCAAGGCTGCCGTGAAGGGCAGCGTCGGGTCGAGGGCATCCAGTCGCACATCCAGCGTCGCGTTGACAGGCCCCCTGAGACCGAGACTTCCGCTTAGTTCGGCCAGGCTCCCGGTGAGGGTCAGATCGAGGCGTTGGCCGGCCAGGTCGGGCATGATCTCCGGTAGCCAGAGTGCGGCTTCGAGACGGGCATCCAGGGGATAGTCATCCCGGAGTTCGACCCTGGCCTGCAGACGAGCATCGGCATCGCGAGTGGCCACTTCCAGTGGCGCGACCTCGATAAGATGTCCCTCCCCGGTCAGGCTCAGGGCCAATCGCTCGACGCCATACTCGAAGGTGCCCGAGACGACGAAGTCCTCGACCAGCAATTCCGGCACCTCGAGGCGCAACGGCAGCAGAATCTCGGGAAGCGCACGACGCGGTCGCGATTCCAGTGGCAGGCTCGCCAGCCCTTCGAGTTCGGCGGCGGCCTGAGCCGGCAAGGACGACTGCACGGCAATACTCGCATCGATCGACTCGGCCGCTAGTCTGGGACCCTCATGATCCGCCTCACTGAGCGCCAGGCGAGACCCCGGCGACAGGGGTAGCATCAGCCGGATACCGGCCAGGCGGGTAGGCAGGAGAGTCAGTGTGGAGTCTTTTGCCTCGGCACCGGTCGTGAAGTGCTCCCAGCTCAGGCGGGTACCATTCGCCAGTTGAACCTCGACGTCCAGCAACGCAATGGACCGGATCTCCACCGGGAAGGGAAGGGAAATCGCCTCCAATGGGGCCGCCGGTGCGGCGTCTTCTTCCTCGTCCGGCGCTTCGGGGGACTCAGCGAGACGAATGCGGGCTCCCTCCAGAATGAGGCCGTCGAGACACAGGCGCCCACGCAGCAGGCAGTCCTCTCCCCAGGCCAGCTCGATACGCTGAGCAGCGATCCTGGCGGGCCCGACGGTCAGACGCAGATCCTCGAGGACCAGCGTATCCAGGGGTGCACCCCGGGAGGTATCCAGCTCATAGAAGCCCCGCTTGGCCCCCTCCTCGAGCAACAGCCCCGTCCCCCAGGGAGACAGCACCAGACCCAGGCTGAAGACCACCAGACCCAGAAACCAGAGAGGAAGAAAGAACACCAGGCGAAAGAAGGCCCATAGCAGGCGTCGGACCATCAGAATTCCGGGCCGATGGCGAAATGAAGGCGCCACGAATTGTCCTCGTCATCGAAGGGGTGTGCGATATCCAGTCGTATCGGTCCAACCGGAGATACCCAGCGCACGCCAAGGCCGGCACCAGTATTGAGGGCATCGGGGGACCAGTCATCGAAGGCGTCGCCGGTGTCGATGAAGGCGGCGCCCCACCAGTCGCCGGTGACGCGTCGCTGTATTTCGGCACTGGCGGCAAACAATTGCTGGCCACCAAGCAGCTCGCCCTGGGCATTTTTCGGTGCCAGGCTCTCGAAAGCATAACCACGAACACTGCTATCACCACCGGTGAAGAAGCGCAGGGAGGGTGGAATCTTGCTGAAATCATCGGTTTCGATGGCACCCAGCCCCAGCCGGGTGATGAAACGGTTGTCGTCGCCGACCATGCGAATCCACTGGGTCTCGCCGGTCATGCGCAGGAAGTCGGCGCTGGAACCCCAGAGACCATCCGATACCTCGAAGGCGATGCGTTGCCTGTCTCCCCAGGAGGGGAAGGTCGGGTTGCGTGTCCGGGTCCTTGACCAGCTGACACCGGGATAGAGCAGCCATACCTGCTCGGACTCACCCGCCTGGGTAAAGTCCTCGAGGGTGCTGCGCAGATAGACACTCTGGATCCAGCGGTTATCGAATTCCCAGCGTCTGGCGGCTTCCACTGTGGCTTCCAGGCTCCGGGTATCCTCGTTGTCGCGATGGCGAAACCCGTACTGGAAGCGGTAGCTGTCGCGTAACGGGTTTTCCAGCGGCAGGGTGTAGGCGCCGGTCAATCGCTGTTCGGGACCGGAGAGGTAGACGCTGTTATCGAGACCATGGCCCTGACGATTGATCCATGGCTGGTTCCAGGCGAAGCGGGTTCGTGGCCCCACATCGGTGGCAAAGCCGACACCGATCTCGAACTGGTGACGATCGGCCGGTGTCAGGTTGACATCGATGGGCACTTCGGTGCGCTCGGAACGATGCAGGGCGGAAACCTGTTGGAGGGCCGCCTGGCTGAGCCTGGGCGTTGCTGCTTCCATTGTCGCGAAATCGGCGTCGAGTTCGAGCTCCCCCCAGAAGCCGCCGGGAGCCTGGGGCAGGGCCAGGCTCTCGGCGGCACTCAGCCGGGGGCGAACGGTGACCGAGCTGAACCAGTTGGTCTGGCCGAGTCGCTGGTTGTAGCGGGCAATCTTCGCGGCCAGGTAGGGATCCCCCGATGAAAACGTCTGCATGGTGCGCAGTCGGTCTTCCTCGATATGGCTGCCCCGGAAGCCTACCTCACCGAAACGGTATCGAGGGCCGCTATCCAGGGCGAGATAGAGCCGGGCGCTCTGATCATAGGGCCTGACTTCCATGCGCCTGTCGATGAATCGCCAGTCGAAGTACCCTCTCTCCAGTGACAGGTTGGCCAGACGCCCGCGAAGCCGGTCATAGGGGGCATGGACCAGGGGATCACCCACCGCCAGGGGGAAATCGGCGATCACCGTCTGGAAACTCTCATCCTCGGTGGCTTCACCCTCCAGGCGAAAATCCAGGACCTCTATCCTGATCCTCGGACCGGGGTCGATGACCAGTTCCACACGCTCGGGGGCATCCTCGCCTATGATGTCCTGGACGATGGTGGGCTCGTAATAGCCGTAGACACGCATTGCCTCGCGGGAAAGCCGCTGGACCTCGGATTCCAGCCTGGTTCGGGTGTACTGGCTCGCATCGATGTCCTCGAGGTAATAGCGGACATTGTCGGCGGCGTCTCCCTCCAGGCCATCGATGCTTGCTTCTATTGCCCATGTCGAGGACGACACGGAGAGACTCAGGATCCCTGCACCCAAGCGTGTCAACACGCGTTTTCCCATATCAACGGCTTCCTGACGTTGGTTCGACGCTTTGCCGGTGGCGTGATTCACTGCGCCATTATGGTCGTAGGGCTTCCAGTTGGGCACTCAATGCCAACTGGGCACGACGCAGTTCGCCGATATCCGATGCCAGGGCCGCTACGCGACCATCCATCGCAGCGATCCGTTCGCTGTCATCATCCCGTGATGCGGTCAGGGCTTCAACCTCTGTCCCCAGCCGGGACAATCGCGCCAGTGCCTCATCCAGCCGCTCCTGGAGTTGACCCTCGAGGCCCGTCAGACGTTCCTCCAGCGCAGAGGCCGGCATTTCGCTTTCCAGTTCCTCGACCCGGTCGATCAGACGCTCGAGCCATTGGCTGTCACGCGCCTGCGCTTCAGACACCGCGACCAGGCGTTCATCGAGGGCGGCTCGCCCCTCCTCTCCTCCCCGTTCCAGGGCATTCAGGGAGGCCTGGGTCGCCATCAGCATGGCTTCACGAGTCGCGGCGGCTTCGCCGATTCTCACCACCCGTGCCTGCAGGTCGTCGATACGCTCATCGACAGCGACGAGTCGGGTGGACACCTGCTCCTGCATCTGCTCGTCCCGTCGCTCCAGGGCATCGAGCCGGGACTGGACCCCTGTCAATGCCTCACCCCGCCCCTCTTCCATGTCGAAGCGCGCATGGACATTGGAGATCTCGCCGCTGAGCCGGGTGATGTCACGCTGGAAACGTTCACGCTCCTCCCAGGCCATCCAGGCCATGCCCGCCAGGGCGGCGATCAACAGCAGGATGAGCAACCACAGGGGCCAGACCCGAGGCGGCCTGGGATATCGAAAGCGATGAGGAGTCAGGCTGTCATCCGGGTCCGGGACGATGGGGCGCGCTTGCCGACGGTCATCCGGGCGCTCTGCCATGGCATACTCCTTTGAGAGCGACTGTTTTGTAACATTTTCATAGTGTAAGGTTTTTTTCAGTCAAAACGTATCCTTGCCGCCCAACGCTTGCCCTGATAAGTCTTGGCCGGTCAACGACACCCTCCAGGAAAGAAAACCCAGATGGCCTTTGAACTCCCCGCCCTGCCCTATGACAGGAATGCGCTCGAACCCTACCTCTCAGCCGAGACGCTCGACTATCACTACGGCAAGCACCATCGGGCCCATATCGACGAACTCAATGGCCTCATCGCGGGCACCGACGAGGCGGGAAAGTCGCTCGAGAGCCTCATCCACAGCAGCAGTGGCAGGCTCCTGAACCAGGCGTGCGAGGCCTGGAATCACACCTTCTACTGGCACTGCCTGTCACCCGGGGCAGGGGGAGAGCCCTCCGGGAAACTGGCCGCTGCCATCGAGGGCCGGTTCGGATCCTTCGAGGCCTTCAAGGTAGAATTCAGCTCCCGAGCCATTGACCACTTCGGTGTCGGCTGGATCTGGCTGCTCGGCAACGACCAGACGGGCGTGGAGATCCTGACGACCCAGGATGCCGATACCCCCATCGCCCGTGGACAGCCCCCCCTGCTGGGCATCGATCTCTGGGAACATGCCTATTACATCGATTACCGTCATGCACGTGGCAAGTACATCGAGAATCTCTGGGCCCTCATCAACTGGGACTTCGTCGCCCAGAATCTCGATTGAAGGCCGGCTCCCGCGATGTCCCGACGTCGGCGTCGGTGACGGTTTTCGTCAGTGGATTCGAGCGCCGGCCGATCCCTCGATAGACGAGGCCCTGGGCGGCGACCCAGGCGGGGTCATAGATATTGCGGCCATCGAGCAGCAGGCGTTCGCTCAGCAGGTCGGCCAGCCGCCCCCAGTCAGGACTCCAGTATTCCTTCCACTCGGTGACCAGCATCAAGGCATCCGCGCCGCGGCAGGCGTCGTAGGGGTCCATGTCGAACACCTCGAGCAGGGGGTGGTCACCGACCTCGGTCAGCAGCGCGGGAATGGCCGCTGGATCATGAAGCCTCACCCTCACCCCCTGGGCCCAGAGGGCGTTCAGCAGAACGAGTACCGGCGCATGATCGATGCGTGCCGTGCCGGGCTTGAAGGCCGCCCCCCAGATGGCCACCGTGCGGCCCTCCAGGCGACCCCGGAAATGGGACCAGAGCTTGCGGAAGAGGGTCTCCTTCTTGTGCTCATTGATGTCCAGCACCTGGTCGAGGAGCAGGGAGTGCCTGCCGCTGGCCGACTGCACATCGGCGAGACGCATCAAATCGCGGGAGAAATTTGGCCCCCCGAAACCGCACCCCGGATAGAGGTATTCATAGCCGATGCGCGAGTCGGCGCCCATCCCCCGACGGACATGCTCGACATCCACCTCCAGGGTGTCCGCCAGCCCGGCGATCTCGTTCATGTAGCTCAGGCGGGTGGCCAGCATGCCGTTGATGGCCAGCTTGGTGAGCTCCGCCGCGCGTCGCGGCATGCGCTGAAACACATCGCTGCGCCGGTTGAAGGCCCGCAACAATTCACGCACCCGGGCCTCGGCGACGGCATCATCGCAGCCCAGCAGCCAGCGTCCGGGGCGCGTGAAGGTCTCCCAGGCGCGGCCTTCTTCCAGTAGATCGGGCAACGCCACCGCCACGCCGGCTTCACCGAGGCAGGCCTCCAGGCGTTCCGTCTCGCCGACCGGAAAGGTGGAATTGTTGACCAGCACGAGGCCCCGCGCGGCTCGCCTGGCGAGCGTGGCGACCGGCTTCGCCAGGTCGCCACGTTGCTCCGGCGACAGCGCCAACCACAGCACTTCCATGCCGTCACCGTGCGCCGCGCTCACGTCATCTGCCTCGACGATGGAGAGGTTGCCGTGGGCGCGGCTGTCCTCGAGTTGGCGTGCCAGTCGCGGCTCCCTGTTCAGCCAGTCGGCGCGTGACAGGCGAGACCAGGGATCGCCCGGATGGGGAATCCAGGTGACCCGATGGCCGACCCAGGAGAGTGCCGCGGCCGCGGTGGCGGCGGCGAGCTCGCTGCCGTGTACCAGTACTCGCATGGATCAGTCCTCGCCCGCGTAGCGGGTCAGCAAGTCACGAAATCCTTCACCATAGCGGGGATGTCGACGGCCATAGGCCAGGATGGCCTCGAGGTAGCCGAGCTGATGGCCACAGTCATAGGTCTTTCCGTACATGCGCCAGGCGTCCACGCCCGCCTGGCGGCGCAGGGTCTCGATGGCATCGGTCAACTGGATCTCGTTGCCGGCGCCCGGGGGCGTCTCGGCCAGTATCGGGAAGATAGCACCCGGTAGCACATAGCGACCGATGACCGCCAGGTCCGAGGGCGCCTCGTCAACCGCCGGCTTCTCCACCAGGCCGGACAGGGCCCGTGACTCGCCGGGGCCGGGGATCTCGCCGCCGGTATCCACGATGCCGTACTTGTCGACCAGCGCATGGGGCACTTCTTGCACCATCAACTGGGCGTGGCCGCTGCGCTCGAAGGCATCGATCATGCCGGCGAGGTCATTGCGGGCAAGCCCCTCATCGTCGACCAGCACATCGGGCAGCAGGACCGCGAAGGGCTCGGCGTCACCGATGACGGGCCGTGCGCAGAGGACGGCGTGGCCCAGTCCCAGGGGCTCCGACTGGCGGACACTGATGATATTGACATCGTCGGGCACGATGGAGCGCAATTCCTCGAGGAGTTCATGCTTGCCCTTGGCCTCCAGGCTGGCTTCCAGTTCGAAATGGGTGTCGAAGTGGTTCTCGATGGCACCCTTGGACCCATGGGTCACCAGGACGATGTCCCGGATCCCGGCAGACACGGCTTCCTGCACCACGTACTGGATCACCGGACGATCGACGATGGTGATCATTTCCTTGGGTATCGCCTTCGATGCCGGCAGGCAGCGAGTGCCGAAACCGGCAACGGGAAGCACGGCCTTCTTTATCATGCTGAAATCCTTGTCCAGTAGTCATTGTCGAGGCGGATGACGGTAGAATGGCTCATGATACCGAACGCGTTCCGACCTGCCACCGTGTCGGCTCGCGGACAACCCCCTCGATCGCAGAACGGAGAGGTCAGATGAGCGAGAGTCACAGCCGATCGGATAACGTCGATCCCCTGGAGATCGCCAAGTTCGAAGCGCTTTCCGAACACTGGTGGGACCCGGAAGGCGACTTCAAGCCCTTGCATGACATCAATCCGTTGCGCCTCGATTTCATCGACGCCCGGGCGGGCCTCGCCGGGCGTCGGGTTCTCGACGTCGGATGCGGCGGGGGCCTGCTCGCCGAGGAAATGGCCCGCCGTGGCGCCGATGTCACCGGCATCGACCTCGGGGAGGCTCCCCTGGCGGCGGCCCGGCTCCATGCGTCGCAGACCGGCGTGGAACTCGACTACCGGTGCCTCAGTGTCGAGGCAATGGCCGAGGCGTCGCCGGACAGCTTCGATGTGGTGACCTGCCTGGAAATGCTGGAGCATGTGCCCGACCCTGGCTCGGTGGTGGATGCCTGTGCCCGACTCGTCAAGCCCGGTGGGCAGGTGTTCTTCTCGACACTCAATCGCAATCCCAAGTCCTATCTGCTGGCGATCGTCGGTGCCGAATATCTCCTGCAGATGTTGCCCCGTGGCACCCATGACTACCAGAAGTTCATCCGACCTTCCGAACTCGCCGCCTGGTGCCGAGAGGCCGGCCTGGAGGTATGCGAGCAGAGTGGACTGGTCTACCACCCGGTGACGCGACGCTACCGCCTGTCGTCCCGGGATGTCTCGGTCAACTACCTGATGCATTGTCGACGGGACGACGAATGACCTCCATCACCGACCGCCCTCGCGCCCTGCTGTTCGATCTCGACGGCACGCTAGTGGACACGGCACCGGACCTCGCTCGAGCGACCAATGCCCTGCGTCTTCACCATGGGCTGGCTCCCCTTCCCTTCCCGGTGATACGCGCCCAGGTCTCCAATGGCGGAAACGCCCTGGTGACCCTGGCGCTGGGTATCGAGCTGGCTCACCGGGATCACCCACCGGCACGGGCCTTCCTGCTCGATGCCTACAAGCGTGAGCTGGCCATCGAGAGCCGCGTCTTCCCTCCCCTGGCGGTGTTGCTCAGCTTCTGGGAAGGCCGCCGACAGGCCTGGGGGATCGTCACCAACAAACCGCGTCTCTATGCCGAGCCACTGCTCGAGGCGCTGGGTCTCCACCCCGGCGTTATGGTATGTGCCGACGACCTGCCGGTGAAGAAACCCGAGCCGGAGCCGTTGTGGATGGCCGCCAGGCGGCTCGACACGTCTCCGGCGGATTGCTGGTACATCGGCGATCATCTGCGCGACATCCAGGCGGCGCGTGCCGCCGGCATGCCGGCGATTGCGGTGGGCTATGGCTATATCGACGAAGCCGAGGATTACCGCCACTGGCCGGCGGATCGTTGGTTCGATACCGGTGAGGACCTGGCGGCCGCCCTGATGGCCTGAGATGATGGACTGAGCCGCGTCCGTCGGCCTATTCCCTGGGTGGCTGAGCGTCGAAGGCCAGGCCGTTGTGACCCTGGCTGTCGGGTCCCAGCAACCACAGGTAGGTCGGCATGATCTCTTCCGGTGTACGCAGGAGACTCGGATCCTCAGCGGGGTAGGCGGTCTTGCGCATCCGGGTCCGGGTGGCACCGGGGTTCAGGCTGTTGGCGCGGACGTTGCCGAGGTGCTCCAGCTCATCGGCCAGCCCCTCCATGAAGCCCTCGGTGGCGAACTTGGAAACCGAATACGCCCCCCAGTAGGCGCGACCCTGGCGACCGACGCTGGAGGAGGTGAACACCAGGGAGGCATCCTCGGAGGCCTTGAGCAGCGGCAACAGCGCCTGGGTCATCCAGATGGGGCCATTGATGTTGACCTGCATCACCTGATCCCAGAGCTCGGGATTGTACTGTTCGAAGGGCGTGATACGGCCCAGCAGGCCGGCGTTATGCAGCAGGCCATCCAGGCGGCCGAATTCCGCCTCCAGGGTCTCGGCCATGTCGTGATAGTCCTTGAGCGTCGCCCCCTCGAGATTCAGGGGGAAGATCGCCGGCTGAGGACCGCCCGATGCCTCGATCTCGTCATAGACCTTCTCGAGCTTGGCAATCGTCCTGCCCAGCAGGATCAGCGTGGCCCCCCGCGCAGCGCAGGCCAGGGCAGCCGCCCGGCCGATGCCGTCCCCAGCACCGGTCACCAGGATGACACGGCCCTCGAGCAGGTCAGATGGTGCCTGGTAATCGATCTTGCAGCGCATCGATGCTCCTTGGTCGATCAGTTGCCCGCCTGACGCAGGAAATCGTTGGCAAGCCCGGCGGCACTGCTTTCGGGATGGTTCTCGATGACCCGCTCGAGCAACGCACGGCTCTCGCCGGGTTGGCCCTGGCGCGCCTTGATCAGACCCAGCTTGTAGAGGGCGTCCGGCACCTTGTTGCTCTGCGAGTAGTCGTCGAGCACGGTCGTGAAGGCAACCTCGGCGTCATCGAGATTGCCTTCCGCCGAGTGGAGCTCACCGAGCCAGTAATACGCATTGGCGGTCAGGCTGGTATCGGGGTAATCGACGACGAAACGGTCGAAGGCATCGATGGCAGCGGCGAATTCCCGCGACTGGACGTTGCTGAAGGCCGCCTGGTAGGCCGCCTGGGCATCGGTATCCGCGCCACTAGGAGAAGGCGCTTCGGCCACCTGGCGGGCCGCGTCCTCATCGACCTGGTCCGGCGCATCGACGCCGATGGGCTCGGCCGTCGCCAGACGATCCTCCAGATCGAGGTACTGCTGGCGGGTCTGACGCTTGAGCTGATCGAGCTGGTAGCGGAGTTCCTCGACCTGACCACGCAGCTGCTGCAATTCACGCTGGTGTTCCTGCACCTGATTGAAGAGCACCAGGCTACCGCCCGACTCCTGGCGGGTTTGCGTCTGATCATAGAAGGAACTCCGCTGGGCGGTGAGATCCTCGACGATCGGTTGCTGTGCCACCGCGGGTAGCCATACGGACAACGGGAGCACCAGGGCTCCCGCGCCGCACAGTCTTTTCAGACCGTGTTTCATGCGTATCTCCATCGACACGGGCATCGCGTCGCTCAGTAGGCGAAGATGACCCGACGGTTCTGGGCGTAGGCGTCCTCACTCTGGCCACGGGCAGCGGGTCGCTCCTCACCGTAGCTGACGACTTCCACCTGGGACGACGAGACACCCTGGATGTTCAGGAAGCGTTCCACGGCCTTGGCCCGACGCTCACCGAGGGCCAGGTTGTACTCGCGCGTCCCCCGCTCGTCGGTGTGCCCCTGAAGCACGACCCTGGCGCTACCGTTGGAACGCAGGTAACGGGCATGGGCGTTGAGCACAGACTCGAATTCGCTGCGGATCTGATCGCTGTCGTAGGCGAAATAGATGGTGCGAACCTCGGGGATGCGCGAGTCGGCCATCTGACCGCTACCCGCGCCGAGGCCGGTGCCGCTGACCTGGCCAGAGCCGGCCGTACCGGTACCCGCGGTACCCGTGCCTGTTCCGGTTCCGTCCATCGAACCGTCCTGGGTTCCTCCCTTGCCGGCGCAACCCGCCAGGAAGGCAAGGCTCAGGGCAATGGCCAGTGATCTGGTAAAGGGCTTGAATTGCATCGTCATAACTCCTTGTTGATGGCCGTAGGCATCATCATGTGATCGGATCAGTCGAGAAAGGGGGACCACGCCGGTTCGCGTACATCACTCTGTGCCGCGGGCAGCCGGAAAGAGGCGCGTCCATCGGCCGATACCGCCCCCAGTACCCCGTTGTTTCCCTGCTGGGTGGCGAAGATTACCATGGTCCCGTTCGGTGCAACACTGGGTGATTCATCCTGACGGGATTCACTGAGCACCACCAGTCGGTTGCTATCGAGCTCCTGCCGGGCCACCTGGAAGCCGTTACCGCCTCGGTGGATCAGGAAGATCGACTCACCATCGGGAGCGAAGCGCCCACGCGCATTATAGTTGCCGGTAAAAGTCAATCGTTCCACCTCACCGCTGCCGAGTTGCAGGCGGTAGAGCTGAGGCCCGCCACTGCGATCCGAGGTGAACAGCAGGCTTCGGCCATCCGGCGACCAGTCGGGTTCGGTATCGATACTCGAGCTGTTCGTCACTCGCTCGAAGGTACGCGCGCCGATGTCCATGATGTAGATCTCGGGCTGACCGTCCTTTGACAACGTCATGGCCAGGCGTCGGCCATCCGGCGACCAGGCCGGGGCACCGTTGAGGCCCTCGAAGGAGGTGGCGCGCACACGCTGTCCGGTGGCCAGGTTCTGGATGTAGATCGCCGGACGTTCGGTCTCGAAGGACACATAGGCGAGCTTGCTGCCATCAGGTGACCAGGCGGGCGACAGGATCGGTTGACTGGAGCTGAGCACCTGCTGGCTGTTGCGGCCATCGGCATCCGCCACATAGAGGGCGTACTGGATATTGTCGCCAACGCCCTGAGCGGTCACATAGGCGATGCGAGTCGCGAAGGCACCACGAATGCCGGTGATGGCCTCGAATATCTCGTCGCTGATGTAGTGTCCTGCGGCGCGCAGTTCACCCTGACCAGAGGTCACGGTTTCACCGATCATTCGCCGCTCGCCACTGACGTCGATCAATTCGAACTGGAGGCGATAGCCATTGCCTTCCTGGCTGGCACGACCCACCACCAGGTAGCGTACATCCAGGGCTTTCCAGTTGCCGTAACGAACCTCACCGCTCTCGGCGGGACGATCCATCATGGCACCCCTGGGCAAGGGGTCGAAGTAACCGCTTCGCGCCAGGTTGTCATGGATCACCTGGGCCACGTCCTCGGGCAAGGCCTCACCGCCTGCGAAGGGCACCACAGCGATGGGTGTGGCACGGTCACTGCCACGCGTGATCTCGATCGTGAGATTGGCCTGGGCCTGGCTGCCGACCATCAGCAGCAGAGCAGCCAGCCAGGTGGTAATCAGGAGTTTCATCAGCGTACTTCCCCGGGTCTGAATAGCAGATTGAATTGACGGTAATCTCGCTGGACCGGTGCTGGCAACTGTCGCAATTCGGCGAAAGGTGCCGCGGCCTCCACCGCCTGGAGCGCGGAACGATCGAAGGCACTGTCACCGCTACTTTGAGAGATATCGGCGCTGAAGAGTTCACCGGAAGGACCGAGACGCACCGCGACTCGGGCCGTGGCCCCTTGAGAGACGTTGGGTGCAATTACCCAGGCCTGTTCAACGGCGCGTTTGACCAGGTTGATGAAGGCATTGGCGGCTTCCTGGCCCTGACGGGCCTCGGCCGCCGCCGCCTCTTCCCGGATGGCCTGCTCGGCCTCTTCGGCGGCCAACCTGGCCTCTTCCGCCTGGCGCTGCTGCGCCTCGGCCTCCTGCTGACGGCGGGCCTCTTCCGCCTGGCGCTGCTGGGCCTCGGCTTCCTGCTGGCGACGGGCTTCTTCCGCCTGGCGCTGCTGTGCCTCGGCCTCCTGCTGACGGCGGGCCTCTTCCGCCTGGCGTTGCTGTGCCTCGGCTTCCTGCTGACGGCGGGCCTCTTCCGCCTGGCGTTGCTGTGCCTCGGCTTCCTGCTGACGGCGGGCCTCTTCCGCCTGGCGCTGCTGGGCCTCGGCTTCCTGCTGACGGCGGGCCTCTTCCGCCTGGCGCTGCTGGGCCTCGGCTTCCTGCTGGCGACGGGCTTCTTCCTCCTGGCGCTGCTGTGCCTCGGCCTCCTGCTCTTGACGACGTCGCTCGGCCTCCTGCTGTTCACGAAGGCTCGCCTGTTGCTCGGCCTCTTGAGCACGTCTTGCCGCCTCGGCCTCGGCCTCCAGCCTGGCCTCCTTGAGGGACTGACGCTCGGCTTCCTGTTGCCTCTGTCGTTCTGCCTCGGCAGTCGCCTGCTCCTCGGCCTGGCTTTCTTCCTCCGCCTGCCTCGCCTCGGCTCGCGCCCTCGTCTCCTCGGTACGCTGAGCCCGGTCGGTGGTGGTCTCGGTACTGACCAGCGTCGCCTGGACGATGGAAGACGAGGTTGGCTCGGGAACGCTGGCCGGCAGGCTGATCACGCTCACGACCAGCACCCCGAGATGCAGCAGCAATGCGAGGAGCGTCGGCAGGCCATAGCCTACGCGCTGATCATGACTTGCCATCTAGGCTCCTCACCCCTCGTCGGACGTCGGCGGTTCGGAAATCAGGCCGACATTACTCACGCCGGCCACCTGCAGTGTGCTCATCAGGGATACAACGGCACCATAGCCGACATCTTGATGGCCTCTAACAAGCACCTGGGTTCCGGGACTTCGGTCAAGAAGAATGATCACGCGCTCGGCAATCTCATCCAGAGTAATCGGTTCCTGATCATCACCACCGATGGAGAGGTAGAAACGCCCTTCCCTGTCGACAGTTGCAATGATCGGGTCGCTATCATCAGGAGAATCGATAGGCTCCGATGTCACCTGTGGAAGCTCGACCTGGACCCCCTGGGTGAGCATGGGCGCGGTAATCATGAAAATCACCAGCAGCACCAGCATCACGTCGATGAAGGGCACCACATTGATCTCGGCCATGGGCTTGCGACCACTGCCACGATTGAAAGGTCCTTGCATGGTGCGATACCCCTCAGGCCGTGCCGCTTTCGCCGCGTCCCTGCAGATTGCGATGCAGGATGGAATGGAATTCCTCGGCGAAGTCCTCGTACTTACCCAGCAGCCTGCCGGACTCGGCGGATAACCGGTTGTAGAAGATCACCGCAGGAATCGCGGCGAACAGGCCCATGGCGGTGGCAATCAGCGCCTCAGCGATCCAGGGCGCCACGGTGGCCAGGGTGGCCTGCTGGGTCATCGACAATGACTGAAAGGAGCCCATGATCCCCCAGACGGTGCCGAAGAGCCCGATATAGGGGCTGGCCGAGGCCACCGTGGCCAGGAAAACCAGGTGCAGGGTGAGGCGCTCCTCCTCCCGGGACCAGGCCACGCGCATGCTGCGTTGCACGCCTTCGAGGATCGCCTGGGGGCTGCGTGTCTTGGGCAGCAGGCGATTGAACTCCCGGAAGCCGGCACGAAAGACATGCTCGGCGCCCTGGGGGTCCTGCTCGCTGGGTGTTTCCCGGTAGAGCTCATTGAGATCGACGCCGGACCAGAAGCGCTCCTCGAAGACCTGGTGGGTCTTGCGGGCACGGCGCAGCGCGAAGGTCCGCTGGAAGATGACCACCCAGGAAAGAATCGAGCCCACGGTGAGAATCAACATGACCACCTGTACGACGGTACTGGCACTCATGACCAGATAGGGTATGGACATTGAATCGTTCACGGGCATCCTCGTCGAGCTTGCGGTTGGGCGTCCTGCAGTTGTGCAGATGCTAAAGGGTCGGCCAGCACGGCGGCAAGCGCCGCTGGCCAGGAACGCGGTTTCAGGGTGTCGGTGTCCTCGATATAGACGCGGACCGGCAGATGGAAGCTCGTCATGGCCGCACCTCCCCCTGAGCGTCCTGGGAATGCTCTGCCGGTGCCATGCCGAAGTGTTCCCAGGCCTGACGGGTCACGACACGGCCACGGGCGGTGCGCATCATCAGACCCTGCTGGATCAGATAGGGCTCTATGACATCCTCGATGGTATCGCGTTCCTCGCCGATGGCCGCGGCCAGGGAATCCACACCCACCGGCCCACCGTCGAACTTCTCGATCATCGCCAACAGCAGGCGACGGTCCATGTGATCCAAGCCATGGTGATCCACGTGGAGCATGTCCAGTGCGCGGTCGGCGATCTCGGCATCCACGCGCCCATTGCCGCGCACCTGGGCATAGTCGCGTACGCGCCTCAGCAAGCGGTTGGCGATCCGTGGTGTCCCACGGGAACGACGCGCCACCTCCAAGGCCCCGGAACGGTCAGTCTCGACACCGAAGAGATTTGCTGCGCGCACCACGATCTCGGTGAGATCCGCGATATTGTAGAACTCGAGGCGCTGGACGATACCGAAGCGGTCACGCAGCGGGGACGTCAGCAGCCCGGCGCGAGTGGTCGCGCCCACCAGGGTGAAGTTGGGCAGGTCCAGCTTGATGGAGCGTGCCGCCGGGCCCTCGCCGATGACGATATCCAGCTGGAAATCCTCCATCGCCGGGTAGAGGATCTCCTCCACCACCGGCGAAAGGCGATGTATCTCGTCGATGAAGAGGACATCACCGGCCTGGAGGTTGGTGAGCATGGCCGCCAGGTCACCGGCCCGCTCCAGTACCGGGCCTGAGGTGGACTTGAGACCCACCTGCATCTCCTCGGCGATGATATGGGCAAGGGTGGTCTTGCCGAGACCAGGGGGGCCGAACACCAGGGTGTGGTCGAGGCTCTCGACACGGCCCCGTGCGGCGCTGATGAAGATTTCCAGCTGTTCCTTGACCCTTGGCTGGCCGATGTAGTCGGCCAACCGACGGGGACGGATGGCGTAGTCGAAACGCCCGTCTCCCTCACGGTTTTCGGCGGCGATCAGGCGGTCATCTTCCAGCATGGCTCTGCCTCGCGACCAAGCGGGTTCCGGGAAACATCATCAACCGGCCAGCCGGCGACTCAGGGCCGCCTTGATCATGGCCTCGGTGGAAGCCTCCTCCTCGAGGCCGACCAGCATCCTGGCGGCTTCCGTCGGCTTGTAACCCAGGCTGACCAGGGCCGCCTCCGCATCGGCCAGCGCCGCATGTCCCGGCGGCAAAAGCACGCCCTTGGTGCCCGCGAGGTCCACGCCCGCCCCCGGCGGTTCCCAGTGGGGGAAACGATCACGCATCTCGATGATCAGCCGTTCGGCGGTCTTCTTTCCGACACCGGGAAGCCGCGTCAACGACTTGGCATCATCATCCATCACACAACGGATGAAGGCCTCCTCGTCCATGCCGGAGAGGATCGCGAGTGCCAGCTTCGCGCCGATGCCATTGACCCTGATCAGGGCACGAAAGAGGGCACGTTCCTGCTCGCGGGCGAAGCCATAGAGCAGATGGGCATCATCGCGCACGCTGAGGTGCGTATAGATAGACACGGTCTCACCGGTGCCAGGTAATGCCACCAGAGTATTCATCGAGGCTTCCAGCTCATAGCCGACACCCGCCACGTCTACCACCAGCCAGGGCGGCTGCTTGTCGATCAGGGTGCCACGCAAACGTCCGATCATGGGCTGTCATATCCGTTGGCAAGGAATTCTGCAGGGATGGGACTACTATCTACAGGGACCACAATACGCTACAGGGGTAGAACCACTATACGGGTCACCCGAACGACAGGCCAGCCCGGCATCAAACACCGTTCGAAAATCTTCGTCACACCAGGATTCAGGGCTTGAAGTGCCGCCAGGAGGCGCCCTTGCGTCGCGATGCATGACCGCCGAAGCTACCTCTGGTCATCAGTCCCTGTCGGGCATGGGCATGGGTCAGGGCGATGGCAAGGGCATCCGCGGCATCGGCCTGAGGCGTGCCATCGAGGCCCAGGATGGCCGCTACCATGTGCTGAACCTGCGCCTTGTCGGCGCCACCGGTTCCCGTGACCGCCTGCTTGATCTGGCGGGGACCGTACTCGCTGACGGGCAGGCCATGATTTGCCGCGCAGACGATGGCGGTGCCACGGGCCTGGCCGAGCTTGAGGGCCGAATCGGCATTGCGGGACATGAACACCTGTTCGATGGCGAACTCGGCGGGACGATGCACGGCGATCAATTCACCGATCCCCGCATAGATCTGGGCCAGGCGCTGCGCCAGATCATCGGCGCGAGTGCGGATGCACCCACTGGCCACGTATTGCGGCGTGGGTGTCGTCACGTCCAGGACCCCGTAGCCGGTTATCCGCGAGCCCGGATCGATACCCAGGATCAGCATCCTTGCCTACTCGCCGGCCGTTTCCACCCTGGCCTTCTGGCGCAGGCGGATATTGAGTTCCTTGAGCTGGTCGGCGCTGACCTCCCCGGGGGCGTCGGTCATCAGGCAGGCCGCACTCTGGGTCTTGGGGAAGGCGATGACTTCCCGGATGGTGCGGGCACCTGCCATCAGCATCACCAGCCGATCCAGGCCGAAGGCCAGGCCGCCATGGGGTGGTGCACCATACTGGAGGGCATCGAGCAGGAAGCCGAACTTCTCCCGGGCCTCCTCCTCGCCGATACCGAGGATCTCGAAGACGGTCGTCTGCATGGCCTGGTCGTGGATACGGATGGAGCCGCCACCCAGCTCGGTGCCATTGAGCACCATGTCATAGGCCCGCGAGAGTGCCGAGGCGGGATCGGCCTTCAAGGCCTCGGCGCTGCAGGAAGGTGAGGTGAAGGGGTGATGCAGGGGGCTAAGGCGGCCCTTGTCATCGGCCTCGAACATCGGGAAGTCGACGACCCAGAGCGGTGCCCATTCCCGGGTATAGAGATCGAGATCCTCTCCCAGCCTGACGCGCAGCGCGCCGATCGCCTCGCTGACGATGGTCGCCTTGTCGGCACCGAAGAAGATGATATCGCCATCTTCGGCGCCCACCCGATCGAGCAGTTGCTCGATCACGTTTTCCATGAACTTGACGATGGGCGACTGCAGGCCCTCCAGTCCCTTGGCGCGCTCATTGACCTTGATCCAAGCCAGGCCCTTGGCCCCGTAGATGCCGACGAATCGGGTGTATTCATCGATCTCCTTGCGCGACAGCTTGGCACCGCCCGGTACGCGCAGGGCCGCGACCCGGCCATCCGCGGCCTGGGCCGGGCCGGAGAAGACCTTGAAGTCGACCTGTGTCATCAGGTCATCGACATCGGCAAGCTCCAGCGGGATGCGCAGGTCGGGCTTGTCGGAACCGAAGCGTTGCATGGCCTCATGCCAGGACATGCGCGGGAATTCAGACAACTCGACGCCCAGGACCTCCTGGAACAAGCGCGAAATCATCGCCTCGGTGATCGCCATGATGTCACCCTCCTCCACGAAGGAGGCCTCGATATCGATCTGGGTGAATTCCGGCTGGCGGTCGGCGCGCAGGTCCTCGTCACGGAAACACTTGGCGATCTGGTAGTAACGGTCGAAGCCGGCCACCATGAGCAACTGCTTGAAGAGCTGGGGAGACTGCGGCAAGGCGAAGAAACTGCCGGCATGGGTGCGGCTCGGCACCAGGTAGTCACGAGCGCCCTCCGGTGTGGCTCGCGTCAGGATCGGGGTCTCGATATCCAGGAATCCCTGCCCCTCCAGGAAGGCCCGCACCGTGTGGGAGATCCGCGAACGCAGGCGCAGCTTCTCGATCATCTCGGGGCGACGCAGGTCGATGTAGCGGTGCTTGAGACGCACCTCCTCGCCCACCTTGCCGTGTTCGTCGAGCTGGAAGGGAGGGGTCGCAGCGGTATTGAGGACCTCCACCTCTCTGGCCAGCACCTCGATCATGCCGGTGGGCATGTTGGGATTCTGGGTGCCTTCCGGGCGCGGCCTCACGCGCCCCTCGATGCGCAGCACAAACTCATTGCGGGCGCGGTCGGCATTGGCGAAGGCCTCGACGGTGTCGGGATCGACCACGACCTGGGCGATTCCGTCGCGATCGCGCATGTCGAGGAAGATCACTCCACCGTGGTCACGGCGGCGGTGTACCCAGCCGCACAGGGTGACCGTCTGGTCCACCAGGGTCTCGTTCAGCTGGCCGCAATAATGGCTGCGCATGTCATATCCTGTTGTGTCGCGTTATCGATCATCGTGAATCGTGGGGGAAGATGGGACTGGACCGCCGTGCTCGTCATCAGGCGGCGGCGCCATCCTTCGTCGCCTTGGCCTTGGTGGTGTCCTTGCCCTTTTCCTTGCCTTTATCCTTATCCTTGCCTTTGTCCTTGGCGCCCGCCTGGCCGGCAGCGCTGTCGTCGCCCTTGGCGGCCGGCGCCTTGTCGGGGGTCGAGGGACTCTCGCCTGCGGCATCACCGGCCAGGTTGCGCTTGTTGCCGGACTTGAAGTCCGTCTCGTACCAGCCGTCGCCGGCCAGACGGAAACCCGCCGCGGATACCAGGCGGTGAAGCTCTGCAGCCTCGCAAGAGGGACAATCGATCAAGGGGTCGGCACTGATCTTCTGAAGCTTCTCGAGGCGATGACCGCAGGCCTTGCACTCGTATTCGTAGATGGGCATGGTTTGGACGCTCCGGAAACGGCAATACCCGAATGACTGGGGTGCCGGGTCGAGGGACCCGACGTAGAATACTCTTTCAGGGAGAAAGCCTGCGGGTGGTTCAGGCTCGACCCAAAGCCAGGCATTATAGCGTGTTGATGCCCCGTGCGGGCAAGGCATCCGCCTCTCCACGTTGATATCCTCTGCCTCACGACCATGAAGAAGGAAACCGCATGAAAGCCGTGATTCTCGATGCCGCCAGCCTCGGTGCCGATATCGACCTCGACCCGATCCGGGACGTCGTCGATTCGCTCGACGTCCACCCGCAAAGCACCACGGCCCAGAGCGCCGAACGCCTAGCCGGTGCCGGTGTCGCCATCGTCAACAAGGTGGTGCTGGATGCCCTGACCCTGGATGCCCTGCCCGATCTCAAGCTCATCTGTGTGCTGGCCACCGGTACCAACAACATCGACATGGCCGCCTGTGAGCGACTGGGTGTCACGGTACGCAATGTCAGCGCCTATGGCACGGCCAGCGTGGCCCAGCACACCCTGATGCTGATCCTGGCCCTGGCCAATCGCCTCCCCCTCTACCAGCGTGACGTGGCCGCCGGGCGCTGGGGGGAAAGTGCCTTCTTCTGCCTGATGGACCACACCACCCTGCAACTCGAGGGCAAGCACCTGGTCGTGGTCGGACAGGGCGAACTGGGCTCCAGGGTCGCCCGGCTCGGAGAGGCCTTCGGCATGCACGTCAGCTTTGCCGCACGCCCGGGCAACGAGGCCAGGGACAGTCGACCGGGACTCGATGAGCTGGCCCCCCAGGCCGATGTGATCAGCCTGCATTGCCCGCTCACCGATGACACCCGACACCTGATCGATACCGCCATGCTGGCCCGACTCAAGCACGACGCCCTGGTCGTCAACTGTGCCCGTGGCGGCATCATCGACGAAGGCGCGGCCCTGGCCGCGCTGCGCGAGGGACGACTGGGCGGCCTGGGTGTGGATGTCCTGCCCATCGAGCCGCCCCGGGACGGTCATCCGCTGCTCGACGCCCTTGCCGAGCCCCTCAACCTGATCGTCACGCCGCATAATGCCTGGATCACGCCGGAAGCACGGCAGAACGTCGTGTCGCTGACGGTCGACAACCTCCGCAAGCCCCTGTGACGCGGTTTCACGAGGCGTGATGACGGGGACACCCATACTGCACATCTCTTCACCACCGCCGCAGGCATCTGACGGTCATCACCTCGGGGGATGCCGAGGAGCAGACCATCTTCGCACCGGAAGGACGAAGGTTCATCGAGCCTCGCTGGTCGCTCACCCCGCTGGTGGACGTCTGCCTGGAAACCGACGGCGACGCCGTCAGCCAATGGATCGCCGATAGCCTGGCCTGAAGCGCTGGCCTGATGCTCTAGCCCGGCTAGCTGAACTTACTAGCAGGGCTGACTAGAGCGTACGGAAATCGTCCGGGTCATGGGCTTCGACCACCGCTAGCTCAACATGCGTGACATGGGCATGGGGTGGTCCCTTCCAGAGCCATTCCGACATCGACTTCACCGCATCGCGGTCACCGCAGATCAGGACCTCGACACGCCCATCGGGCAGGTTTCGCGCATGGCCGGTAACACCATGCTTGAGCGCCTTCTCCCGGGCCGCCCAGCGAAACCCGACGCCCTGAACCTTGCCCACCACCAGGGCCTTGACACAACACTTGTCCATGCTTACCTCCGCCTCTGGGTTCATCGTCCTCGACGCCCTTTCTACCCGCCTGGAACGGCCTTCGACAAGTCGGTGGAGCCAGGGTCCGGTCAGGCATGATCGAGCAACTCATGCCTGACCAGAACGGCACTGTTGCGTGGCAGGATCCGGTGGCCCCGCTCCAGCAGGTAGCACTTGGTGAACGCCGCCCCGAATAACAGGATCAAGGACGAGTAGTACACCCACAGCAGGATCATCACCACCGAACCGGCGGCCCCGTAGGTGGAGGCCGTGGCGGTATGCGCCAGATAGGTGGCGATCACCGAACGGCCCAGCGTGAACAGCAGGGCCGTGACTACGGCACCCACCACGACATCACGCCATGCCAGCACCACATCGGGCAGGACCTTGAAGATGGTCGCGAAAAGCGCCGACATCACCGCCAGAGACACCAGAAACTCCACCCCTGTGGTGAGCAGGCCCATGAAGGGGAGAAGATTGTCGGCGGTCTTGAGCATGGCACGGATCGCCACCCCCGTGACCAGCGAGACCAGCAGGATGAAGCCGATCGACAGCACCACGATCAGCGACAGCAGGCGCTTCTTGACGAACACCAGTGCACTGTTGGCCGTGGGTCTCGCCGTGACGCCCCAGATGGTGTTCAGCGAGTATTGCATCTGGGCGAATACCGTAGTGGCACCGACGATCAAGGCCCCGAAACCGAGCAGCGTGGGGAGCAGGCCCGATTCCTCGATACGCGACTGCGACACCGCCTGCTCGATGGCGGCGGCGGCCTCCTCTCCCATGGTGCCCTGAAGCTGGGCCACGATCTGACCCTGGGCAGCCTCTTCGCCAAGGACCAGACCGATCACCGTGACGGCGATGATCACCACCGGCGCCAGGGAAAACAGCGTATAGAAGGCCAATGAACCCGCATAACTGAACGCATTACGCTCAAACCAGAGATTTATGGCCGCCTTGACGACACCCAACCAGAACAGGAAGTGTTGCTTGATCACGACATTCCCCGGATAGTCAGCATTTCCGTTGAGCATACGCGAATATAACGTGAAAGATCGACGCATGGCGTTGATTGCAGGCCCTTGTCGGGCTGATCATGTGGGACCTTGTTTCTCCACCATCAGGATCCACGATGATTCCACCGGACACCGATTCCACCCCGTACGACTTCGACTGCCTGGTGTTCATCGGACGCTTTCAGCCTCCCCACCTCGGCCATCTGGCGGTAATCCGCGAAGCCCTGCGGCGTGCTCGTCAGGTCATCGTGCTGGTCGGCTCTGCCTGGCAGGCGCGCTCGCTGCGCAATCCCTGGCGCTTCGACGAACGCCTGGGCATGCTGCAAAGTGCCTTCGACGAGGAAGAAAGCGCTCGCCTGGAGATCGTTCCGCTGCTGGATGCCCTGTATAACAACGATGTCTGGGTGAGGGACGTGCAACGCAAGGTGCGCGATATCGCCAGGCCCGATCATGCCCGATTGCCACGCATCGGCCTCATCGGTGCCAGTCGTGGCCAGTCGAGCTACTACCTCTCGCTGTTCCCCCAGTGGGAGTCGGTGAGCGTACCGCTGGTGGAAGGCATCTCGGCGAGTCAGATCCGCGAACGCCTCTTCCGCTCACCTTCCTCGTGCGAGGATTACCTCAGCACCGGAGCGGCACATGATCTGCCACCCGGCGTATTGGAGGCGGTCGGCGAATTCACTGCCACTGACCACTATCGCCAGTTGATCGAGGAACAGCGACTGCTCGACCAGTATCGTTCCGCCTGGTCACAGGCGCCCTACCCGCCGATCTTCGTCACCGTCAACGCCGTAGTGGTGCAGTCCGGCCATGTGCTGCTGGTCCGGCGCACCGCCGCTCCCGGCAAGGGGCTCTTCGCCCTGCCCGGCGGTTTCATCAATCCCCACGAGCGTCTCCTGGATGCCTGCCTCCGCGAACTTCGCGAACGCGTGCGTCTCAAGGTACCCGAACCGGTACTCAAGGGCTCCTTGCGCGGCCAGCGCCTCTTCGACGAGCCCCACCGAAGCTGGCGAGGCCGCACCCTGGCCGAGGCCTTTTATTTCGCCTTGAGACCCGAACAGCAGCTTCCCCAGCTGAAGGCCGTCAAGGGAGGCGACCATGCGCGCTGGGTGGCCCTGGCCGACCTGGAGCCGGATACCCTGTTCGAGGATCACTTCTTCATCATCCAGAATTTCCTCGGCCTGCCCACCGATTTCGGCGGCGGCTAGAAGGGAAAGCCACAAGCGCATACGGCGCAGGCCGGGGACTCAGGCCTGGAGAAAATCACGGGGAAGTTTCATCATCTGCCGCCATAGCTTCTCGACACCGGGCTTGTGGACCAGGGAACAGCGATAGAGGCGTATCTCCAGGGGGATATCCCATTTTTCCCCACCGGCGCGCACCAGGCGTCCGGTCTTCAACTCTTCACGAATGCAGAAGTCTGGAATCCAGGCTATTCCCATGCCCTGGAGCACCATGCCCTTGAGGCCCTCGGCCATGGCCGTCTCGTACACGGTACGCAGATGCATTCTCAGCGGGTCGTTCTTGAGCAGCATTCGAACGCTGCGGCCCAGGAAGGCGCCCTGGGTATAGGACAGGTAGGGAATCGGCTTCTGACCATCCAGGGTGAACCGCGGATGCCCTCTGGCATCCGGCAGGCTCACCGGCAGCATCTTGACCTGCCCGATGGAGAATGACGGGAAGGCCTCGCCATCGAGTTGCATGCTGGCGTAGGGGTCATAGTAGGCCAGCATGAGATCGCAGTTACCCTCGCGCAGCACATGGATGGCATCGCCCACGTTCATGGCCACCAGCCGTGTGGGCAACTCGCCCAGCCCTTTTTGGAGACGCGAGATCCAGGGGGGATAGAAGCTCAGCGCCAGGGAATGTGCCGCCACGATATCCAGCGCCTCATTGGCGATGGAGAGCCCGCGGAGATGGCCAAGGCTCTCATTGAGCTGTTCCACCAGATTGCGGGCAGTGACCAGGAAGAGCTGTCCCTCGGAGGTGAGCGCTACCGGCGTAGTGGAACGGTCGACCAGGGTCACACCAACCGCCTGTTCGAGGGAGCGGATACGCCGACTGAAGGCCGGCTGGGTGACATGTCGCTGGCGAGCCGACTCGGAGAAGCTCCGTGTGTTCGACAGGGTAACGAAATCTTCCAGCCATTTTGTCTCGAGGTTCACCGGGACTCCTGACGTCGGTTCACTGGATAGGCGAAAGCAGGTAGGCCGCCCGGGAGACGATCTTCTGCCACAGGGCCCGCTGGGCCAATTCATCGTGGTCGATGCGTCGACAGTTGGCGAAGTCCCGCTCCAGCATCAGACGGACTTCCGCGGCGAAGTGCCGGTCCGGCAGGAAGGCGGTGATCTCGAAGTTGAGCCGGAAGGAGCGGTTGTCGAGATTCACCGTGCCGACGCTGGCCGCGACATCATCGATCAACATCACCTTCTGATGCAGGAAGCCGGGCTGATACCGATAGACCTTGACCCCGGACCTGAGCATATCCGGAAGGAAGGAAAAGGCGGACAGGAAGACCAGCAGGTGATCCGGCCGTTCGGGGATAATGATCCGCACATCGACACCCCGCATGGCGGCAAGACGCAGGGCATCCTGCACCCCCTGATCGGGCACGAAATAGGGGCTGGTCACCCAGAAGAGCGTCTGGGCACTGTGGATGGCATGCTGAACCAGCAGGCTGGCCGTCTCCTGGCGATCGGCAGGACCGGATGGCACGATCACCACATTCTGGGACTCCGCGAAGGTCTTTCGGGGCGTCCAGGCGAGATCGAGCACCTCCCCGGTGGCCCAGTGCCAATCTTCCCAGAAGGCTTCCTGCAGGCCCAGCACGCTGGGGCCCGAAAGTTTGAGATGCGTGTCCCGCCAGGGACCATATCGCGCGTCCTGGCCGAGATATTCCACACCGACGTTGAAACCACCCACCCAGCCCAGGTTGCCGTCCACCACCAGCACCTTGCGATGGTTGCGGAAATTGAGTTGGAAACGATGACGCCATCCGCGAGAGGAGTTGAAGGCACTGACTTCGATTCCTTCGCTGGTGAGGTCTCTCAGGAAGTCATCATCCAGATGGCGGCTGCCGATCTCGTCGTAGAGAAAATGTACCCGCACGCCGCGAGCCGATGCCCGTTGTAGGTGGGACTTGAGCCTCATGCCGAGGGCATCGTGTCGCACGATGAAGAACTGGATGAGGATATAGTCCTCGGCCGCCTCGATTCCCGCGAAGAGACTGTCGAAGGTCGCCTCCCCATCGACCAGCAACTCCGCACGGTTGCCACGGGTCATCGGCATCAGGGCGAGCTGTTCCACGGCCCGTATATCCGAGTCGGTGGCATCGGCCACATAGGGTTCGACGCGCTCGCGAAACCTCGCCAGCACCCGACGGAGAACGGAATCACGCTCGCCCCTGGCGGACACATAACCGTAGAAGCGCGGACGGCCGAAGATCCAGTACGCCGGCACCGCCATGTAGGGCAGCGTGATCAGGGAGATGATCCAGGCGATGGCCCCCTGGGAGGTGCGGCTGGACATCAGGGCAAGAATCGCCGAGACGAAGCCCAGCAGGTGCACCATGAAGATTGCCACACCGATCAACCAGGAGGTGGTCATGAAGACTCCATCCGTCAGGCCCGCTCGGCAATGATTTCCTTCCACTTGGCGGGGCCGGTCTGATGAATCGAAGTCCCCTGGCTGTCCACCGCCACGGTCACCGGCATGTCTTCCACTTCGAACTCATAGATGGCCTCCATGCCGAGATCTTCGAAGCCCACGACACGGGACTTCTTGATCGCCTGGGCGACCAGATAGGCGGCCCCCCCCACCGCCATCAGGTAGACGGCCTTGTTGTCGCGGATGGCCTCGATGGCCACGGGACCGCGTTCGGCCTTGCCCACCATGCCCAGTAGGCCGGCACGCTCGAGCATGTCGCGAGTAAACTTGTCCATGCGGGTCGAGGTGGTGGGACCGGCCGGCCCCACCACCTCATCACGAATGGGGTCAACGGGCCCCACGTAGTAGATGAATCGACCCCGGAGGTCGACCGGCAGTGTCTCTCCCTTGTCGAGCATGTCGATGATGCGCTTGTGGGCGGCATCACGACCGGTGAGCAACTTGCCGCTGAGCAACACGGTGTCGCCGGGTTGCAGCGACTGGACCTCTTCCGGTGTCACGGTATCAAGGTTGAGCCGCTTGACGTTGTCACCGACCTCGCGGGTGACTTCCGGCCAGTCCTCGAGCCTGGGCGTCGGCAATTGTGCCTGACCACTGCCGTCCAGGATGAAATGCACGTGCCGGGTCGCCGCACAGTTGGGGATAATGGCCACCGCCTTGTTCACGGCATGGGTGGGGTAATCCTTGACCTTGATGTCCAGCACCGTGGTCAGGCCGCCGAGCCCCTGGGCGCCGATACCGGTCCGGTTGACCCTGTCATAGAGTTCCAGCCGGAGCTCCTCGGCCCGGTTCGAGGGACCTCGCTCCTGGAGCAACTGGATATCGACGGGATCCAGCAGGGATTCCTTGGCCATGAGCATGGCCTTCTCCGCCGTTCCCCCGATACCGATCCCGAGCATCCCGGGTGGACACCACCCTGCCCCCATCTTGGGCAACTCGCCCAGCACCCAATCGACGACGCTGTCGGAGGGATTGAGCATGGCGAAGCGGGATTTCGCCTCGCTTCCCCCGCCCTTGGCCGCCACATGGATCTCGACCGTATCGCCGGGCACCAGCCGGTGGTGGATGACCGCCGGTGTATTATCCTTGGTGTTCTGGCGCTTGCCGTCAGGATCTGCCAGCACGGACGCCCGCAGAATATTGTCCGGGAGCGTATAGGCACGTCGAACGCCCTCGTTGACCATGTCGTCGAGACTCAAGTCAGCCTCGAATTGCACCTGCATGCCGATGTTGACGAAGACGGTGACGATGCCGGTGTCCTGGCAGATCGGGCGCTTGCCGAAGGCACACATCCGGGAGTTGATCAGGATCTGGGCGATGGCATCCTTGGCCGCGGGGTTCTCCTCACGCTCGTAGGCGGCCGCCATGGCATCGATGAAGTCCTTGGGGTGATAGTAGGAAATGTACTGCAAGGCATCGGCGACGCTCTGTATCAGGTCGTCCTGGCGGATCAGGGTCATGGCAAGGCGCTCCTGGGCGGTAATGATAGGTCTCACTGTATTCACTCGGGGGCGAATCGGTGCAACTGGAGAACAGCTGGATTGTACCCGAACGTCGTTAGCTTGGTAGTAGACGCCGGGATGGCATTATTTGCGAAAACGTACAAAGATAACGGTATAAAGGTAACGTCTATTTCCATGGCCCCAATTCGGCCACTAGCTTAGTGCCAGCTCCTGCTCCTGCAGGCTGTGCAGCTGATCACGCAGACGCGTCGCCTCCTCGAACTCGAGATTCTGGGCCGCCTCGAACATGGCATCCTCGACACGGGACAGCGCCTGGCGAAGCTCGGTCGGTGACAGGGAGGCGGGGGCGTAGATCGCCGCCCCTTCGGCCACCTTTCGCTCCGATTTGCGCCCCTTGCCCTTGCGCCCCGGTGCCTGGGCCGCCTCGAGAATATCGGCCACGGAGCGACTCACCGAGGTCGGCGTGATGCCATGGAGCACGTTATGGGCAATCTGCTTGTCACGCCGGCGATCGGTCTCGTCGATCGCTCGGCGCATGGAGTCCGTCACCCGATCGCCATAGAGGATCGCCTTGCCATGGGCATTGCGGGCGGCGCGCCCCATGGTCTGGATCAAGGAACGCTCGTTGCGCAGGAACCCCTCCTTATCTGCATCGAGGATCGCGACCAGCGACACCTCGGGGATATCGAGGCCCTCGCGCAAGAGATTGATCCCCACCAGGACGTCGAACTTGCCCAGGCGAAGGTCACGGATGATCTCCACGCGCTCCACGGTATCGATGTCGGAGTGCAGGTAACGCACCCGCACGCCATGCTCGTCCAGGTACTCGGTGAGATCCTCGGCCATCCGCTTGGTCAGGGTCGTCACCAGCACCCGCTCCTCGACTTCCGTCCTGAGCGCGATTTCCGATAGCAGATCATCCACCTGGGTGCTGGCCGGCCGCACCTCGATCTCGGGGTCGACCAGGCCGGTGGGACGCACGACCTGCTCGACCACCTGGCCGGCATGCTCGGCCTCGTAGGGGCCGGGCGTGGCCGAGACGAAGATGGTCTGGGGGCAGATCGACTCCCATTCCTGGAAGGTCATGGGCCGATTGTCCAGGGCGGAGGGCAGGCGGAAGCCATACTCCACCAGCGTCTCCTTGCGCGAGCGGTCGCCCTTGAACATGCCCCCCACCTGGGGAACGCTGACATGGGACTCGTCGATGAACAGCAGCGCGTCCGCCGGCAGGTAGTCGAAGAAGGTCGGCGGCGGTTCCCCAGGGTTTCGGCCGGAGAGATAGCGGGAGTAGTTCTCGATGCCGTTGCAGTAGCCGAGCTCCAGCATCATCTCGATATCGTAGAGGGTGCGTTGCTCAAGTCGCTGCGCCTCCACCAGACGATCATGCTTGCGCAGCCAGTCGAGGCGCGCTACCAGTTCCGCCTTGATCGCGTCGATGGCACCCAGGATGGTCTCCCGGGGCGTCACATAGTGACTCTTGGGATAGATCGTCATGCGCGGCACCCGGCCCCGGACCTCGCCGGTGAGCGGATCGAAGAGGCTGATGGTATCGACCTCGTCGTCGAACAGCTCGATGCGCACCGCCTCGTCCTCGGCATCCGCCGGGAAGATGTCGATGACATCCCCGCGCACCCGGTAGGTGCCGCGCCTGAAATCCATGTCGTTGCGCGTGTATTGCAGTTCGGCCAGGCGTCGGAGCATCTTGCGCTGGTCGATCAGCTCGCCGCGGGTGACATGAAGGCGCATCTTCAGGTACTGATCGGGGTCGCCGAGGCCGTAGATCGCCGATACCGAGACCACGATGATGGCGTCGCGCCGTTCGAGCAGCGCCTTGGTCGCCGAGAGACGCATCTGCTCGATGTGGTCGTTGATGGAGGCATCCTTCTCGATGAAGGTATCCGACGACGGCACATAGGCCTCGGGCTGATAGTAGTCGTAGTAGGAGACGAAATACTCGACGGCGTTAT
>JAGXGN010000001.1 GCA_024636705.1 Halomonas sp. | reverse complement strand
GCTTGCGGGCAAACAGCAACGCCGCTATCAGCACCCCGGCGAGCCCCCCATGGAAGCTCATGCCCCCTTCCCAGATCTTGAATAGCCATAGCGGGTTGGCCAGCAGTTGATCGATCCCATAGAACAGTGCATAGCCCAGACGGCCACCGATGACGATGCCTAGGGCGCCATAGAAGATCAGGTCGCCGATATCATCGTGGGTCAGGCCGAGGCGGTGGGCACGTCTTCGACCCAGCCACCAGGCGGCGACCAGTCCCACTACATACATCAGGCCATACCAGTAAATCTGTATTGGCCCCAGGGAGATGGCCACGGGATCGATCTGAGGATATTGCAGCATGGTTCTTCCTTAATGTTCTGGCAGTCAAGTCGCGTTGAGGTGCTCGGTCTCTACCGTTCTTCAATTCGAGCTATTCTGTCGCTTTCTATGCCGACTCCACACGAGTTTCGCCAGGATCGGCAGGAGCGTGACACCACTGATCAGAATCAGTGCGACCGTGAGGCCGCGGGAATCAGCAGTTATCAGGACCTCGCCGAACATGACGATCAAGTACGCTGTGGGAATCACGCCGGCCAGGGTGGCGATCAAGAAACGCCAGAAGGCCAGCGGTGTGAGGCCCGCCGCATAGCTGACGGCATCGAACGAAATGAATGGAACCAACCGCGATGCGAAAACGAAAAGCATCAACCCTGTCTGAGAGCGCTCCTTTCCCAGCCAGTTCAACATGGGACGTATGCGCGACCAGCGATGAATGACTTCGTAGCCCAGCAGGCGAGCAATGCCGAAGGCGAGCAACGCACCGGCCTCGGCGCCGAGGACGACATACACCGTTCCCCATAGAGGCCCATAAGCTGCACCCGCGACCATGGCAATCGGCCCACTGGGGATCGGGCTCATGACAATGGCAGCTATCATCAAGCCGATAAGGGCCAGCGGCCCCCAGACACCCTGCTGATCCACCCACCCGCGCAAGGCCTGCTTATCCGTCAAGATCGATAAGGCACCGGTCTCCATCAGGATCCAATAGAGGGTCGCCAAGCCAATCAGCACAGCAGCTCCCAATATGAGCCTGGGCTTTACACCAAACTTGCTTGCCATGTTTTTCCCATGTCGTATGCCGAGGCCTCTCGTCAACACTCCTCTTGTTAAGTTCAAGGGAGAGCTCACCCCCACGTGCATGCTTCGCTTCCCATCATATTGGTCTCCCAATCACTTTTCCCTCTCGGCGATGGCCTCGATGATCGGACAACCCTCTTGCATCGGCCCTTCGCCCACACATTCGTTGAGTGTTTTCGACAAAACGGCCTCGATCCGCGAGAGATGCTTGATCTGCTCGCGGATCTTGTGCAGCTTCTCTCCGGCGATGTGCTTGACCTGCGCCCGGTCGCCGTTGGCATCCTGGAGGATCAGTAGCTCACGGATCTCGTCGAGCGAGAAGCCCCAATGCTTGGCATGGACGATGAATTGCAGCCTGTCCACGGCATCCAGGGGATACCGCCGATAGTTGGCGTCCGTCCGCTGGGGGGCGGGCATGAGCTTCTCTTTCTCGTAATACCGGATCGCCTGGCTGGCGACCCCGCTTCGTTCGGCAAGCTCGCCGATACTGAGTGTTTGCATGGTTTCTCTCTCACGACACTGTGAATCGGCGCTTCCGGCCGCCCGGTTGTAATGCCATGGCGACTGTCCTCATCCCGAGACTCTGTACTCGAGCCCTCACCATAACCTTTAAGCTGACTTTAGGGTCAAGCTGCTTTTCCTATCCTTACCAAACTCGCAGGGCGCCGATCCTTACGCCTATGAATGCTTGACCTTGATGTGGCTGGAGGCCTTAGAATCGGTGCCGGCTCATGCCGCACATGACGTAAGACAGTGCCGGGGCTGCGGATGTCATCCGCTGAACCGACCTGTCTCCATAACCTGGGAAGCGATACCCCTTGGAATCTCTCTCTTCTATTGGTCTTATCGGTGCCTTCGCCGGCGGGTTGGTCTCCTTCTTCTCGCCCTGCACGCTGCCGCTGCTACCGGCCTACCTGTCGGTGGTCACGGGTGGAAGTGCCGGAAAGGCCGATAGGCGGCTGGAAGCATTGATCCTCAGCGTCTTCTTCGTCTTCGGCTTCAGCATCGTGTTCATCCTGCTGGGGCTCGGCGCCAGCAGTATCGGCCAGCTGATGCGGGGGTATCGCCAGGAATTCAACTGGGTCGCCGGCTCGGCGGTGATCGTGCTGGGCCTGTTCATGACCGGCGTGTTCCGGTTGTCGTTGTTCCAACGCACCCTGCAGTTCACACCCAACGTCCAGGGGGGCTCCCCGCTGTCGGCGACGGTGTTCGGGGTCTCCTTTGCCATCGGCTGGACGCCCTGTATCGGCCCCATCCTGGGCGCCATCCTGATGGCCACCTCCAGCGCCGCCAGTGCCCAGGCCGGCATGATCTATCTCAGCGCCTACTCGGCGGGCCTGGCGCTGCCCTTCCTCGCCAGCACCCTGCTGATCAACCGTTTCGCCCTGCATCGGCAAAGCCTGGGGAGGTGGAGCGCCTATGCTCGCCCGGTCGCCGGCACGATCGTGATCCTGATGGGGATTGCCATCGTCTCGGGAACCATGACGCGGCTTTCCAGCTTCATGGTCAATCTCTTCCCGTCCCTGGCGACACTGGGGTAGTCCCGTCCGTATGTCCCTTTGAAACACCGAGAAGCGGAGCCGTCCTGATACGCCGAAGGGGACCATGCAGGTCCCGGGTGCCACGGATACCGCGTCTCTCACAGCATCTGCGGCAGGAACTGGCTGCGCCGGTCGATGATCTCGCCGGCCACCATGAAGATACCGTCGCCGGTGTAGTGCAGCGTTTCGGGATAGGCGGGTGTCGGCCGCGCCTGGGCCGCCACCACCTCCCAGATGAAGAAATCATGGCGGTCGACCAGGCTGTCATCGACGAGTCGGCACTCGAAGTGGGCATGGCACTCCTCGACGCGTGGCGCCTCCACGGCCGTCGCCGGCGAGGCGGTCAGGCCGAAGTGGTCGAACTTGTCGAGTTCGGCGCCGCTGCTGTTGCCGATCCCGATCACCTCGTCGGTCAAGGCCGTCGTCGGCAGGTTGATGACACACGCCCCGCTGCGGCGCACCAGCTCGAAGCTGTGATTGCCGGATGAGATGACGCAGCCGATCAGGGAGGGCGAGAAGGCCATCACGGTATGCCAGCCCAGGGTCATGATGTTGCGCTCACCGCTCCAGGCAGATGAGACCAGCACGATGGGACCGGGCTCGAGGTAGCGGCGCACCCGGTCCAGCGGCACATCAACCTTCTCGATATCGTCACGCATTGGTTTCTCCTTATTCTCACACGATCCCGACGATGACCAGCGTCAAGGTGGTGGCGGTGAGCATGTAGCCGAGCAATGCCATCAGGCCATCATTGGCGACGAGTCCCAGTCCGAAGAGGGTGAGGGCGATGCCTGCGCCGTTGGCGGAGAAGGGCACGAGTTCCATCGGTGGCATGGCCAGGGCGATCAGCAGACAGGTCAAGGCGACCAGCAGATGGGCCGGTGGCCTGGTCAGGCGGGTCAGCCGCGGCCTCAGCAGGCGATCGATCCAGCGGGCCGGCTTTCGCATCCAGCGAAGTGCCTTCGTGAAGCGTGCGCGCGATACCCGGCGGTCGAGCAACCATTGCGGCAGCCATACATGGTCACGGCCGATCAGGATCTGTGCAGCCGAGAGCGCCACCAGGCTGGCCATCAGCGTGGGTACGCCGGGGATGTCCCCGATCAGCGGTGCCAGGGTGATAATCCCGGCAACCAGCAGGAAGGGGGCGAAGGAGCGTCGCCCCAGGGTGTCGAGGATGGCGTCGAGGCTTACGCTGTCGGGGTGTCCGCCGGTGGATTCCAGGATGTCCAACAGGGTCGAGAGGTTGGAGGGAGCCGGGTCACAGCGATGCATCTGGCATTACTCGCCGGGTCGACGGTTGCGCGTCCACACCAGGACCCCGCTCAGCACGATCAGGGCGATGCCGACGAAGAGCGCCGGGGGGGTATTCAAGACACCGACGATCACGAAAACGATTCCCAGCAGCAACAGGGCAAAGGCAAAAGTGCGGACAGTCATCTTTGAAGCTTCCTGACGAAATGAGCGACTAGTGTAGCGCCGCCGGTGGTCGTGATGCAGCCCTGGGTTACCGTCTGGCCAGCGGTTATCATGCAGACCGTTTCCGACCCGACTGGCCGGCGACGCCGTCACCTCTTCTTTTCCATCCGGGAGTCGGGCTTTGCCGTTTTCCTTGTGGGTTTCCCTGGCGGTTCTCTGTGTCATGGGCGCCATGTCGCCAGGCCCCAGCCTGGCACTGGTGCTGCGTCACACCCTGAGTGGAGGGAGAGGGAATGGCGTCGCAGCGGCCCTGGCGCATGCCCACTGGATCCATCGCATTACCGGGGTCCTCCTGCTGGCGCTGGCCCTGCGCGTCATCATGGGCCCCCTGGCAGGATGAGGCCCGCGCCCAAACGTTGATCTGACACCCTATTCGGGAGGTGTCCGGATGCTGTGGCGATGGTAGTCTGGGGCCCTTGGCTGTTGGGAGCCCTGAGTAGATGCGAGAATTCTCGAACGAGATGCGGGTCCTGGCGCTGGTCCTGGATACCGATCCGGACGTGGCCGCCGTGCTGTCGTTGCAGCTAGATCTGCTGGGACTCGAGAGCCGCCATTATCGGCGGGCCACTCCCTTGCTTGAAGAAATCACGTCCTGCCGTCCACAACTGGTGATCATGGCGCTGGAGGTCGATGACCATGACGGAATCGCCCTTTTGCATCAGCTGTCGGAGTTGGATTTTCAGGGGCGTGTCCTTCTGCTGAGCGGCGTCGAGCGCAAGATCTCACGGATTGCCGAGCGGGTGGGCCTGACCCTGGGCCTGCAGATGCTGGGCTCCCTGGAGAAACCCATGCGACTCGCCGAGCTGCGCCAGCGGTTGGGCAACCTGCGTGTCGGTCGCGAGGCCCCGGCTGAGATCGAGGGCGACCCGGTTTTCTCCTCCGAGGAATTGGAAACAGCCTTGGTCAGGCGCGAACTCACCCTGCATTACCAGCCGCAGTTCGAGCTCTCCTCCGGTCGGCTGAGCGGGGTCGAGGCCCTGGTGCGCTGGACGCATCCGGAGATGGGCCTGATCGGTCCGGCCAGTTTCCTGCCCCTGCTCACGCCGGCCCAGAGCCAGCGCCTCACTGGCCATGTGTTGCGCCAGGCCCTGGCCGATGCCGATGACTGGGCACGGCAGGGGCTTCTGCTCTCCCTGTCGGTGAATGTCACCGCCGATGACCTCATGGGCTCCGAATTGCTGGCGATGACCCGGGACCGCAGGCCCGGCGAGTCTCCCATGGTGATCCTCGAGATTACCGAGACGGCCGCCATGGATGATGATCTGCTCGGCAGTGAGGTGGCCGCCCGGCTGCACCTCGGCGGACTAGAGGTCTCGGTGGATGACTTCGGCGTGGGCTTCTCGTCGCTGTCGCGGC
>JAGXGN010000014.1 GCA_024636705.1 Halomonas sp. | reverse complement strand
TTTTGCCATCGATGAAATCGCCGACGAAGGCCTTGTTCCAGGCCCCTTCGGCGAGGATGACATGGGCCATGGCCACGGCCAGGGCACCATCCTCTCCGGGGATCACCGGCAACCATTCATTGGCCTTCGCGGCGGTGGCGGATAGCCTCGGGTCGACGACGGCCACGGTGGCGTTGTCGCGCATGTTGCCCCAGAAGTTGATGGCGTGCGGCACCTGCCGGTTGGAACTCACCGGGTCGGCCCCCCAGCAGAGGACATAGCGGGTGTGTTCCAGGTCATAGTCCCGATAGTCCCACAGGCCTTCCACATAATAGGACCCGAACTTCTCGGCCTCGGCGCAGATGGCCGAGTGACTGATATTATTCGGGCTGCCGACGATCTTGGGCACGGCGGAATAGAGGATATCGCGCATGTAGGTATAGCGCCCGCGGAAGAGCGCGAACTTCTCGGGCTCCCCGTCGTTGCGCAGTTCCATGATCTTGTCGGCGAGCATGCCCATCGCCTCATCCCAGGAAATTGGCACGAAGCCCGGGTCCTTGCCGCGCCCTTTCTCGGGATTGGTACGCTTCATGGGCTGACGCACTCGGTCGGGGTCGTAGACCTGTTGCAGCGCCAGGTGCGGCCGTGGGCAGATCTTGCCGTGATTGGCCTTGGCAAGTGGGTTGCCACGCAGATGAATGGCGCGGCCGTCGACCACCTTGACCTGCACCGGGCACCAGCTCGTGCAGCCCTGGCAGGTGGAGGCCATCCATTTCCCCGTCGCCTCCGCGGGCTGCGCCTGTGCGCTGGCCGCCGAGAAGAAATTCAGCGAGGGGCCTGCGGTGGCGGCGGCGACGGTGCCGGCGCTGCCCTGGAGAAAGCCTCGGCGGGAGAGCTGCCAGCCGTCGTCGTTCTTGAATGTCGGGATCTGGTCCGTCATGGGAAACACTCCTCAGGATAAAGTGGCCATGGTCGAGATCGATGTGCCCATCTGTCCGCCCAGCACCGCCGCGAAGCGGATGGCGAAGCCGCCACCCAGCATCAGCACGAAGAGGATGGCGGTGGCGAAGGCGGGGAAGGAACGGCCACGCAGGTCTGCCAGCAGGATGGCGACACACAGGGCCAGGGCCACGATAAATGACACGACGGCCAGGGTGATCGTAGTACCGTAGGACGTCAGGGCGGCGGCGAGGGCCTGCTGATCGCTTACCGGGCCGAAGCGAAGGTCCATCCACCAGGCCAGAAGGGTCACCAGCAGCAGGGCCGTCGACACGAGCATGGTCAGAGTCAGAGGCCGCAGGCCTTCCTGGTAGTCCTTGAAGGGGCCTTCGTCCGGATGGGCGCCGAGGATGGCGGTACGAATCATGTGAATCAGGATGGCACCGGCGACTCCGGTGACCATGAAGAGCAGGACGGAGGCGACGACCATCTGGCCCGCGGCCCACAGCGGATGCGAGGTAACGACGGCCAGCAGCACACCGTGATAGAGGCCGATGATCATGGCCAGGGGGACCGCCACCCAGCCCACCAGACGCGCACTCAGCCAGTCGAGCAGGGAGATGTCGGGGAACAGCAGGCGAAAGGCGAAGATGGCACTCAGGGCCACGAAGGCACCCTGTATCAAGGCGCCCCACCACATGATGGAGGTCGGGGCGATATTGAGCCCCATCTGGTAGACATGGAGCTTGTAGCCGAGCTTCGAGAACAGCAGAGTCAGGCCGATGGCTACCGCTATCGGCGCGATCACCGCCGCTGTCTGGGCCAGGGGCCGATAGCGGCGATCCGCGAGGCACCAGAGCAGGAAGGCGAGCAGGAAGGCGCCAACGCCGAGGCCGCCCAGGGACAGGTCCCAGGCGACTCGCGAGTCCCAGATGATGCCGGGTTGTGTCTGGTAGAACAGTGTCGTGTCCATGATCGACCCCTCTGTGACGGTGGTGGAGGTGTTGTCTACCGCGCTTATTAGCCAGTGATCTGACGGGACGCGCGGTGTTCGTCGTCGTCAGGGTGCTGCCCGCTGCCTGTCGTCACTGGCCGTGACGACAGGCGGGACAGCGTCGGAATTGTCGTTCGATATCGGCGGCGCCGGTCGTCGCCGCGAGCTTGCCGATCATCGAATCCAGCAGGGGCTCGGGCATGTGCGGTTTCCCGCAGGCGTCGCAGGTGGCGAGCGGCGCCTCATTGAGGGAATGCCACCGATAGCGCTGTTCTGTGGACATCAGTCGAGGTTGCAGGGTGATGGCATCCTCCGGGCAGAGCCTCTCGCAGAGGCCGCACTGGATGCAGTTGGCCTCGGCCAGTTCCAGCCAGGCGGTCTGCTCGTTCTCGCCGTAGCGTATCGAGGCCGTCGGGCAGGAACGAGCGCATACCGAGCACATGACACAGGCCTCGGGATCGACCGAGATGCCTCCGATCGGGGATCCGACCGGCAACTCAAGGGTCTCGTGGCTCCCGGGCAGGCTTTCCTGCCAGCGCCGCAGGGCGGCATTGAGCAGCTCACGCTTGCGCGAGTCATGGGAAACGGCAAGCGGCTCGCGGGAGACGGACTGGAAAGTGGTGATGTCCGGCACGTCTTTTCGGCGGTCGCCACCGAGGCTGATGGCGTCGCGTCCCTGACCCATGGCCTCGGTGATGCAGGCGACTTCGGCGAGGCGCTTGTCCAGCAGTCGGCGAGTGTCGGCGGGCAGGCCGGCTTCGGGCCACAGCACCACACGATGGACGCCGCGGGCCAGGGCCGCCAGCCAGAGCTCCTCGCCGAAGGCGGCGATCACCGGCACCTCAAGCGGGGCAGCCGAGCCGATGGTCGCGCCGACATCGTGATCGGTGTGGGTGCCTTCCGCGACGACGTGGAGTGTCGAGGGGAGCGTCTCGAGCCCATCGATGAGGGTATTCATGCGATCCATGAGGTCGAGCCGACGGGGTCGGGCAACGCTGAGGGCACCGGTCGGGCAGGCCAGCGTACAGGCGCTGCATCCCTGGCAGAGGTGGGGTTCGACGCGAATCAGTGCACCCTCGGAGCGGATGGCGTCGGCACCGCAGACATCGAGGCAGCGTGTGCATCCCGTCTGCCCGGCGATCTCGTGGGCACAGATTTCCGGTGTATAGGTGAAGTAGCGGGGTTTCTCGAAGGTGCCCACCAGCTCGCCTGCCTGGGCGGCGAGGTCCGATGGCATGACCGACGCATCGGCATGCAGGTATCCCGCCGGAAAGACCGAGCGTTCGAGTACCGGACGCGTCGAGAGGTCGATGATGATGTCGGCGGTCACAGACCGGGGGGCCTTCGTCTCCGTCATGACCGATTCGAGTCGGAAATCGCCCAGCCATCCCTCGATGCTTGCCGTTTCGGCGTCAATGACCGTCCAGCCCTGGGGTGCCTGGCTGGCCTCCAGCCCGGGCGCCATGGCAATGATGGTCCCCCGGGTGAAATCATCGACGAGCGTCAGCAGTGTCGCTGCTCGGTCGCTGATCAGTGCCACGATGCCCTCGGACGTATAGGTCACCCCGTTCGCCGTCCCCCGCCCGGGGGTGACTCGCGTCAGGATCGGTGTCCGGCATGTCGATCCATTGCTGAAGGCTTCCTGTCTCATTTCGACTCCATTCGGGGTAGGGGCATCATCGAGTATTGCCGTTTTGGTGGTTGGCGTTGCGATAGCCCGCGGTTGCCTGTAGTCCCTGTCGATATCCACCGTGTCCAGAATGCTGCGCTCGGTATCGTGGCTTGCCTGCTCCAGGCCCTGGCGGAGTTGCTGGACCTCCCCGGCCAGCGCCTCGCGCTGTATCTGCCTGTTCAAGTCGATGCAACTGGCTCGCACCATACTGGCCCAGAGGCCCAGGGTTCGGACGACCCTTGGCAGCCGCTCTGGACCGACGACGATCAGAGCGATCAGGCCAACGATCAACAGCTCCCAGGTGCTGACGTCAAACATGGCAATGGCGGCGAGGATCGGGGCGCATGAGTCGAGTTCCTTGGCCGGAGCCGGTCATAAATTCGACGGCGAGATCGTGGCGACTTCCCGAGTGCCATGGCCAGCCTTCTGGCAACGGTCTCCATGTCGTTTACTATTAATAGTAAACTTGGATTATCACGCCAGTGTTCAGTGGCATGATATTGATGCACGTCAAACATTCGGGCATCGCTGACTTCCTTCCAGGGCGTCTCGCGGCCTTGATGGGGGATATGAATGACGGCGCCTGCAGGCGCCGTTAGAATACCCGGCTTTCCTTACCGCACGCAGGCAGTTGCCGAGGAGCAGGCCATGCAGTCCGATACACAGGCGCCGAAGGTCGGCGTGATCATGGGGTCGAAGTCCGACTGGCCAGTGATGGAACACGCCGTGGCGATGCTCGAGCGCCTGGGCGTGCCCTGCGAGACCCGCGTGGTTTCCGCCCACCGCACGCCCGACCTGCTCTTCGACTACGCCAAGGACGCGGCCGAGCGGGGCCTTTCGGTGATCATCGCCGGCGCCGGTGGGGCCGCCCATCTGCCCGGCATGGTGGCCTCCCAGACGGCACTGCCGGTGCTCGGCGTGCCGGTCGAGTCCAAGGCGCTCAAGGGCCTGGACTCGCTGCTCTCCATCGTGCAGATGCCCGGCGGTGTCGCCGTGGGCACCCTCGCCATCGGCAAGGCCGGGGCCACCAACGCGGGGTTGCTGGCCGCACAGATCGTCGGCCTGCAGGACGCGGGGGTGCGCGCCGCCGTCGAGGCCTTCCGCGCCGACCAGACGCAAGCCGTGCTCGACAGTCCCGACCCGCGCCCGACATCCGAATGAGGAGTCCTTCATGAACATCGGCGTTCTGGGGGCCGGCCAGCTCGGCCGCATGCTGGCCCTGGCCGGCTACCCGCTGGCCAACCGCTTTACCTTCCTCGATACCACCGGTCATCCCAGTGCCGGCATCGGGGAGGTGATCATTCTGAACCTGGATGAAGAGCCTGATCGCCGGCACCTGGAGGCCTTCCTCGAGAAGGTCGACCTGGTCACCTACGAGTTCGAGCACCTGCCGGTCTCGCTGGTCCAGGCCATCGAGGAGGTCAAGCCAGTCTACCCCTCGAGCGAGGCGATCCGGGTCTGCCAGAACCGTGCCGAGGAGAAGGCGCTGTTCGACCGCCTGGGCATTCCCACCCCGGCCTACCGCCTTGTGGAGAGCGCCGAGGCGCTGGAGGCCGCGGCCCGCGAACTGGGTTGCCCGGTGGTGGCCAAGTCGGTCACCGAGGGATACGACGGCAAGGGCCAGGCGGTGATCCGCGATCCCTCCGAGGCAGCAGACGCCTGGCGTTCCATCAAGCACCCGCGGCTGATCGTCGAGGCCTTCGTCGACTTCGTGCGCGAGGTGTCGATCATCGCCGTGCGCGGCCGCGACGGCCAGGTGGCCTTCTATCCCATGGCCGAGAATCAGCACCTGGACGGCATCCTGCGCTACTCCATCGCCCCCATGCCGGACCTGGACGACAGCGTGCAGCAGACCGCCGACGGCTATATTCGCGCGCTGCTCGACGAGCTCGACTACGTCGGCGTGCTGACCCTGGAGCTGTTCCAGACCCGCGATGGAGGCCTGCTGGCCAATGAGATGGCGCCGCGGGTGCACAACTCCGGCCACTGGTCCATCGACGGTGCGGTGACCAGCCAGTTCGAGAACCACCTGCGGGCCATCCAGGGGCTGCCGCTGGGTGACACCTCGGCGCGCATGCCCACCTGCATGGTCAACGTGATCGGCCGGGAGGGCGAGGCGGCCGAGATCCTCACGCTGCCGGATGCTCACCTGCACCGCTACGACAAGAGCGAACGCCCCGGGCGCAAGCTGGCCCACGTCAACCTGCTGGCACCCACCCATGACGCGCTGCTCGAGCGGGTGCGCGCCTGTGCGGCCCTGCTGCCGGACGCCCCGGCGCCGTGCTTCAGTTTCGAGTAGAGGCCGCAACAAGGTGACCCTCCCCGACCCCCTCTCCTGGCTGCCCGTCGACCCGAGCCTTTCCTCGGCCAGCCTGATGCTGCTGGGAGTGATCCTGTCCATCAGCATCCTGGCCGATGTGGTGGCCCGTACGACGTTCCTGCCGCGTATTTCCCTGCTGGTGCTTGTGGGTGTCGGCGTGGCGGTGGTCCAGCAGGTTGTGCTTGGACAGGAGGGTGCTGCTCCGCTGGGCGGGCTCAGCGAGCCTCTGATCCAGGTGGCTCTGGTGATGGTCGCCTTCCTGCTCGGTGGCGAGCTGACCCTGGATCGCCTGCGCAGTACCGGGCCCTTGATCCTGATCGTCTCGATCTCGGTGATCGGCGTGGGTGCATTGGCGGTGGGTGCCGGTCTGCTGGCATTGGGGTTCCCGATAGTGGTGGCGGTATCACTGGCGGCCATCTCGGTAG
>JAGXGN010000180.1 GCA_024636705.1 Halomonas sp. | reverse complement strand
TGCATGATCAGGGCCGCGAGAATCACCGCCGTGGTGCCGCTGCCGGGGATCCCCAGTGCCAGGGTAGGCACCATGGCCCCACTGGTGCCGGCGTTGTTGGCCGCCTCGGGCCCGGCGATGCCCTCGATGGATCCCTTGCCGAATTCCTCGGGATGCTTCGACCAGCGTTTGGCTTCGTTGTACCCCATGATGGCCGCCACCGTAGTCCCCTCGGCGGGGAGGATCCCGATGACGGTGCCGATACCGGTGGAACGCAGGATGGTTTTCCAGATCCGGCGCATATCGTCACGGCTGGGCAGACGCACGGCCACCGAGCGGATACGCTCCATGACGGCATCGCCGGCCTGGGACTGCTTGAGCATCTCGGAAATCGCGAAGATGCCGATCAGGACCGGGACGAAGTCGATACCATCATAGAGTACCGTGGTGCCGAAGGTAAATCGTTCGACCCCGGTCACCAGGTGGATGCCGACCATGCTGACCATGACACCGAAGAAACCGGCGATAAGGTTGCGTAGCGACGACTTGCCGCTGATGGCTGCCAGCATCGACAGCCCGAAGAGCGTCAGGGCGAAGTATTCCTGTGGCCGGAAGCTCAACGCCACCGCGGCCAGCAAGGGCGCCGTGGCGATGAAGATGAACAGACTCAGGATGCCGCCGGAGACACTGGAGATGGCGGCCACGCCCAGGGCACGACCGGCCTCGCCACGCTGGGCAAGCGGGTAGCCGTCCAGGGCCGTAGCCACGGCAGGCGGTGCACCGGGGGCATTGATGAGGATGGCGGTGATCGACCCGCCGAAGGTGCCGGCACAGTAGAGTGCCGCCATCATGGCGATAGCAACGACGGGATCGAGCCCTATGGTGAAGGGCAACAGCAGCGCCACCGCCATGGTCGAGCTCAGGCCCGGCAGGGCGCCGACCAGGACGCCGAGTAGCACCGAGGCCAGGATCAGCATGATACTAAACGGATTCAGTATGATCTCAAGGCCCAGCAAGATTGCATCGATATTCAAGGTAACCCCCAAACAGGCTAGTCAGTTGTTGTCATGAAAACGTGGCCGGCAAGCGGGCTGCTAGCCGAACCAGTTACCCACCAGGCCGGGCAGGAAGTTGACCTGCAGGCCGAAGGAGAACAACAGATACAGCAAGGTGGGAAACAGCAGTGCGTAGGGCACCAGGAGCTTCCACCGACGCTCACCCCACAGCAGGGGCAACCCCGCCGCTATCAGCAACAATCCCGGCAGGGTACCCAGGATGGGCATGATGCCGACCAGGATGAGCAGGGCGATGCCTGTCACGAAGGCGATGGGTTTGGGATGTTCGCGACGATCGCTGTCCAGGTCGATGCCCTGCTTGCGCTTCTGCAGGTGTTCGAAGGGCAGCAACAGCGCCAGCACGATAATCACGAACAGGATCAGTTGCGGGAATGTCTGGGGCTGTACGTTCTGCGCCAAAGAAGCCGGCACAGCGTCGAACAGGAAGGTCCGCCACAGCAGGAAGGCGCAGATCGCCAGAACGGTCAACGCCACTTTCAGATCCAGAAGGTGAAGGAGAGAGGATGCGGGGCCCTGCCCCGCATCGTCGCCGGCACCGTGTGCAGGCTTCTTGGTCATCGTTTACCTACCTTGTAATAACCGAACCTGGTTCACTCGTCGAGCAGACCAAGCTTGTCCATGGCCGCATAGGATGCCTCGTATTCTTCCTTGATCTGCTCATCCCAGACGTCGGCACCGGCGATGTTCTTCTCCGGGTCGAGGCCGTTGTTGGTCAGGTATTCCTGGAAGCGCTCCGTCGCCATGCCGGCAAGAATCATGCTCTCCATCTGCTCGACGATCGCGTCCGGGGTCTCGGCGTGGACGTAGTAGCCGCGAGTCGTGGAGACACTCACTTCGTGACCGAATTCATAGGTGCTCGGCACATCCGGCAGGTCAGCGAGACGCTCTTCGGCCAGCAGTGCCACGGCGTGAAGGTCACCTTCCTGGATCAACGGGAGTGCCTCGCTGATGTTGGCCAGGGTGGCATCGACGGCACCGGAGCGCAGTGCCGTGACCATGTCGCCGCCACTGCCGAAGGGCACGACGCGCGCATCGAGTTCGGCCGCCTCGGCCCAGCGCTCGATACCGATGTGCTCGGTGCCCCCGACCTGGGCGACCCCCCAGGTCAGCGCCTCTTCCTGGGAAGCGGCCACCAGCTCCTCGTAGGTCTGGTAGGGGCTGTCGGCACGCACCACGATCACCGAGGGGTCATCCATGGCGCGCACCAGACCCCTGATGTCGTCGATACCGATCGGCGACTTGCCGCGTGCGATGGTGTAGAGGTGCGTCTGCGTCAACGCCATGATGGTGTGGCAATCGACGCCACGGGTGTTCATGTACTCCTGAGCCGCACGCGCACCGCCGCCCTGCTTGTAGACGATGGTGAGGTTTTCGTCGACCTGCTCGTCGGCGCCATCCATCCACATGCGCATGGTGGTGTCGGTACCACCACCGGCCGAAGCATGCGAGACGAGCTCGATCGTGTCATGGGGCCAGCCGTCGGGGTTGCAGCTCTCGCTGTCCTGAGCGGCGGCACTCAGCGGAAAGGCGACCATGGCGAGGGCGATGGAGCCTGCCAGCAAATGGGGCTGATGGCTGACAGCGTGCTTGAGATTATGCATGGATTTCATTGTTCATCCTCTTCGTCTGTTCTGTCTGTCTTGTTTTACGGACTCGGATATCACGCTGGGATCACTCCACAGCTCGGTGATGTCTCGCAGATCGCGACAGCCGATCTCATCCCCTAGACTAGCGGAGCCTTCATTTTTGTCAACAGTTAGCAGTTTTACGTTCGGCTGTGGCCGACCCACCGGCGGTTTGACAACACCGTCAACTGTTAGCAATCTAATCCCATGGCGACCCACCACACTCCCAAGATGGCGCATGACTACCCAGGATGCCACTTAGTTATCGTGAGAAAGCAATGAAAATCAAGGACATAAGAGCCAGCTTGCATACGACATCGATCGAGATCCCGCTCATCGAGGGCAGGGTGGATGGCTATGGTCGTGAAGAGCAGAAATTGTTCGTTTTCTGCGAGGTCGAAACCGACGAGGGCATCATCGGTTGCGGCCTCACCGGGCATTTTCTGGCCCATTCCGTGGTCGTGGCCCTGGAAAAGCACTTCCTGCCGGTGGTCCGGGACATGGATCCCCGGGATATCGAAGCGATCCATCAGCGGGTATTCAGCAAGCTCAATCCCCGCGCCATGACCGGTACTGTCTCCATGGCGCTGTCATGTCTGGATATCGCCCTCTGGGATATCCACGGCAAGCATGTCAATCGCTCGGTGACCCAACTGCTGGGTGGCAACAAGAACAGTGCACCGGCCTATGTCACCTTCGGCTTTCCCCAGTATGATCGGGACTTGCTCGCAGAGGCCGCCAGGATGCATGTGGACAACGGCTTTCGTGCCCTGAAGACGGTGGTCGGTGTCGACAAGGGAGGATGGCGAGAGGATGCGGCCCGGGTTCGCGTGATCCGCGAGGCGGTGGGTGACGACATCGACATCATGATGGACGCCAACTACCTGTTCAGTCCGGTGGAAGCCAAGATGCTGTGTCGCGCCGTCGAGGACTGCAACATCACCTGGTTCGAGGAGCCCCTGTACCAGAACGATGCCCGGGCATTGGCCGACCTGCGCGCCTCGACCCGCATACCGCTGGCGGCAGGCCAGATGGAGGGCCACCGCTGGCGTCTGCGGGAACTGGTCGAACATCAGGCAGTGGACATTCTTCAACCCAACTGTACCTACTGTGGCGGCTTCACAGAGGTGCGCAAGGCCGCACACCTGGCGCAGATCTATAACCTGCCGATTGCCAACGGCGGCGGCTGGCCACTCTTCAACATGCACAGCATGGCCGGCCTGATGAATGGCTGGCTGGTGGAATGGCACCTGGGGATGGTATCGGTCGGCGAGACGATCTTCGTCGACCCCCCCAGCCCCGTGAACGGGGTCCTCACCATACCGGATGCCCCCGGCCTGGGGCTGACCATCGACCGGGATGGCCTCGAGAGAACACGGGTCACCCCCTGATGGCAGTATCCTCGCGATCGTCGCGGACCGTCCTGGGGCTATCGGGCGACGCCAAGTCGGAGATCGTCATCCAATGAGTGGACTGGCGATCAGGCCCATAGCCGTCCTGACCAGCCTGGCCACCCTCGTGGCGGCCTGGACACTCGGCTACCTGGGCGACCGGGTCGGCATCCCCCTGCCGTGGATACTGTGACCGATGCTGGCAGGCGCCGTGGCCGCATTGAGCGGCCACGCTCTTGCAGAATCCAAGATAGTGCGTCAGGGGGCTCATCATCGTGGCATCCGGCCTCTTGATTGCCGGACCCCTGGGCATCTCGATTCCCGTCATGACCCTTGCTAGCGCCCCCGGGGGGATTGCGGAAATGATGATCACCGCCACCACCCTGGGCCTGAGTGTCGCGGAGATCGTCGCCTTCCAGACCACTCGCGTGGTCATTGTCAACTTCCTGGCAGGCACCCTGGCCGGACTCTGGGTGAAGGTCACCGCGAGGATCCGGCCCGCCTCGGCGTCTCCCCCTGATGCCTAGAGCACCATGGTCAGGCCCTGTACGAAGTAGAAGGCACCGATGACGGTGACGATCCAGCGAGTCCATGTCCGGAAGTTGGCATCGGTCAGGCGCTTGAGGATGACATTGCCGGCACTGGTCCCGATGATGGCGAGGGGTGCCGCCAGCAGGATGATGGTCCACTCCCCCCGGGAAAGGCTCAGGGCCGCGCTCAGGTAGAAGAGAATCTTGATGATGTGGGCGATCACCTGAATCATCGCCTTGGTGGCCACAACGGCACGACGATCCATCCTCGTGCGGATAAAGAAGATATCGATCAGTGGTCCGGACAGGCCGGCGGCGATGCTCAGGCCCCCGGCCACCAGACCGCAAACCAGGGCATGGCTCGTTCGCGTGGCATCCAGGTAAATCCAATGCTTGGGCATCCAGACCATGAGGGGCATGAGCCCGATCAGCAGGGAGACAATAGCCACATTGGGCGTATAGCTGATCAGCAGCAGTCCCAGGGCGGCAAGCACGACCCCGATCGTCATGATCGCCACGACCCGCCAGATGATGAAGTGTCGGGACAACCAGGCACGGGAGGCATTGGCGGTCATCTGGATGACACCATGCACCGCGATCGCAGTGGTCGCGGTAAAGCTCAACAGCAGGAACCAGAGCAGTACCAGCCCCCCGGCCATGCCGAAGACCCCCGACAGGGTCGAGGTCAGGAAGACCACCGCGACAAACAAGACGCCGGATGCTATGGACAAGACTGGATTACCTCGAGGCAAAGAGAGAAAACGATAGTATTACCCCCCGACCACCCCCACGCCAAGCACCACGGGGCCGCATAAGCGGCCCCGTGGTGCTTCCTGGATCGGATGTTCCGGGGTGAGTCTCCGTCAGCCACACTTCGACCAGCCGCAACCCGCATAGCAGGTCGGGCAGCCGTCCATCATGATCAGTTCGCCGCGACACTCCGGGCAATGGCCGACCACGACCGGGCCTTCACCATTCTCGCCACCCTCGTGACTCCCACCCCCGATGGCGGAGACGGCGCCGCCAGGCGAGGCCTCTTCCTCCTCATGGACGGGTGGCTTCCAGGGGTGGCCATAGGTCAGGCGGTGGGCATAGCGGCTGACCAAGGCCTCCACCGGCACTTGGTTGCCGTCCTGGTCGAGGAAGCCGCGGCGATAGAGAATCTGCTGGATCGACCAGGCGATGGCGGCGACTTCGGAGTCGTGGAACATCGGCTTGCCCCAGCGGTTCATGCCACAGCGCACCAGGCCCTTGTCCCAGGCTACCTTGCGCAGGTCGGCCACCGCCTGGGTGACATAGCCGCCCCGGGCGGCCAGCGACAGGCTGCGCATGGTGGCGGTGATCCACTGGTGCTCGCTGGATAGCTGACCGGAGGGGAAGAAAAACTCCACCGGCCGCTCGATCACCACCTGCTTGCCGTTGAGCACGCCCTGGACGGGCATGAAGGAGACCAGCAGATAGACCTTCTTGCGCCCCTCGGCGCCGACATAGGAGATCTTCTCCGACACGGCTTCGAGGGTACCCTCGGGGCGTGAGGGGATCCGCACCGTCAGCGGGTTCTCCTCGGCCAGCGGCGGCTCTTCCACCACCTTCTTGACGCTGTAGGAAACGATCTTCGAGTTGATTTCGACGGCCATCAGAGGGCTCCTCCGGAAAGTTGTTGGGCGGCGCAAAGCTTCCATCGCTCGGGGCTGATACGGCTCAAGCCTGGCTTACCACTTGCCATAGGTGCCTTCCTTCAGCGCGTCATAGAGGTTGGCGGCATTGTGCTCCTCGCCGTCGTAGATGACCTTCTCGTCGCCGGCCAGCTCCACGGTCTCGCCGTTCTCCAGCTCGAAGACGTAGGTGGTGTTCTTGAGGTCGTCCTCACGCACCAGCACGCCCTGGAAGGCCTCCGGGTTGAAGCGGAAGGTGGTGCAGCCCTTGAGCTTGCTGGCGTAGGCGTCGAGGTAGAGGCCCTTGAACTCCTCGAAGGGGAAGTCAGTCGGCACGTTGACCGTCTTGGAGATGGCCGAGTCCACCCAGCTCTGGGCCGCCGCCTGGACCGCCACATGCTGCTTGGGCGTCACGGCATCGGCAGTGATGAAGTAGTCCGGCAGGTCGCTCTCCACCGCGTCGGCGGCGATGAAGTGGCGATAGGCCGCCAGCTCGAAGGAGACCACCTCGACCTGCTCCTTGGTCTTCTTGCCCGACTGGATGACGTTACGGAAGTAGCGGTGCGAGAAGGATGGCTCTATACCGTTGGAGGCGTTGTTGCCCAGCGAGAGGGAGATGGTGCCGGTGGGGGCAATCGAGCTGTGGTGGGTGAAGCGAGCGCCCTGCTCGGCGAGAGCGGCCACCAGTTCCGGCTCCAACTCGGCGACCTTCTGCATGTAGCGGCTGTAACGGGCATGCAGGAGGCGGCCCGGCACCTTGTCACCCGCTTCGTAGCCGTCCTTGGCCAGTTCCGGCCGCTCGCGCAGCATCTTGGGCGTGATCTCGAATTCCTCGGCGAGAATCGGCGCCATGCCCTTCTCCCGGGCGAGTTCCAGCGCCTGCTTCCAGCCCTCGATGGCCAGGTTGCGGCTGACCTCCTCGGTGAAGGCCAGCGATTCCGCGGAACCGTAGGGAATCTTGAGCATGGTCAGGGTCGAGCCCAGCCCCAGGAAGCCCATGCCGTGACGACGCTTGGCCTCGATCTCCTTGCGCTGCCCTTCCAGGGGCAGGCCACTGATCTCCACCACGTTATCGAGCATGCGGGTGAAGATCGCCACCACCTGGCGATAGCGCTCCCAATCGAAGCGCGGCTTCTTGCCGAAGGGGTCGATGACGAAGCGCGTCAGGTTCACCGAGCCCAGCAGACAGGCGCCTTCCGGCGGCAAGGGCTGCTCGCCGCAGGGGTTGGTGGCACGAATGGCCTCGCAGAACCAGTTGTTGTTCATGCGGTTGACCTCATCGATCAGGATGAAGCCCGGCTCGGCGAAGTCATAAGTGGACGACATGATGGTATCCCACAGCTCGCGGGCACGGATCACCTCGACGATGCGGCAGGCCACGCGACCCTCGGCGTCGACGGTATAGCCCGGCTCGACCACCGGCCAGTCACGGTAGATCAGCTCCTCGGGGCCCACGTCGCCCTTCTCGCCATCATGCAGCGGGAAGGCCAGCGGCCAGTCGGTGTCGTTCTTGACCGCCTCCATGAACTCGTCGGTGATCAGCAGCGAGAGGTTGAACTGGCGCAGACGACCGGACTCGCGCTTGGCCTCGATGAACTCGCGCACGTCGGGATGCCCCACATCGAAGGTGCCCATCTGGGCGCCGCGACGGCCCCCTGCCGAGGCCACCGTGAAGCACATCTTGTCGTAGATATCCATGAACGCCAGGGGGCCATTGGTGCCGGCACCGGCGCCGAACACGAAGGCGCCCTTGTGGCGCAGGGTGGAGAACTCGTAGCCGATGCCGCAACCCGCCTTGAGGGTCATGCCGGCATCCACCACGGAGTCGAGGATCTCGTGCATGGAATCGCGGATGGTCCGCGACACGGTGCAATTGATCAGGCTGACCGCCGGCTTGTAGTCCTCGGCGCCGGCATTGGACATGATCCGGCCGGCCGGGATGGCGCCATTCTCCAGCGCCCAGCGGAACTTCGGCAGCCATTCGTCGGCCTTGTCACCCTCCACGACCGCCAGGGCCCTGGCCACCCGCTCCCAGGTCGCGGCGACGTCCTTGTCCACGGGGCCGCCATGGCGATCCTTGAGGCGATACTTCGAATCCCAGATATCGCGGGAAGGCAACTGCATCGGGACCTCGTTGGATGACTTGACGGCCTTGGCGTAAGTGCTCATTCGGTGATCTCCGGAAGTGTCTCGGGGTACGTCGTTGACTGTTCGTGGCTCGCGAGGCGCTCGAGGAAAAACACCCTCATCCGGACGGGACAGGATGCCGGGCATGACCGGGAACTCGAGGAGACGGAGGGGGCGAGCCGAGCCCTTATCTGCCGCGCCTGACTACCATATATAGTCCAAAAAATGGGCGCAAGCACAAGATGAGCGAAATAATGCTTTCAACGCGGAGGCGCCCGCTCTGCCGGGACTTTTCGAATCCAAGCGTTGAATGGGCCCTAGACGGTGCGCGAATAGCGCCCCTCGCTGCGTGCCAGATGGGCATCGAAGGCCATGGCGGCATTGCGCATCATCAGCCGCCCGGCCGGCAGCACCTCGATGGCCCCGTCGCTGATCGCCAGCAGGCCGTCGTCCGCCACCTCCTCGAGCTCGGCGAGCGCGTCGGCGAAATATTCGCGGAAGTCGATGCCGTGGGCACGCTCGATCGCCGCGAAGTCGATGCGGCCATGGCACATCAGGGCGTTGATCACGTCGCGACGCAGCAGGTCGTCGTCGTTCAGGCGGTAGCCGCGCATCACCGGCAGCCGGCCCGCCTCGAGGCGGGCCTGGTACCGGGCCGTCTCCTTGACGTTCTGGCTGTAGCTGTCGCCTACCTTGCCGATGGCGGTATTGCCCAGGCCGATCAGGTCGCAGTCGGCATGTGTCGAGTAGCCCTGGAAGTTGCGCTGCAGGGTGCCGTTCTCCTTGGCCCGCGAGAGCTCATCCTCGGGCAGGGCGAAATGGTCCATGCCGATGTAGACATAGCCGGCCTCGGTGAGGCGGCGGATGGTCAACTCCAGCAGCTCGATCTTGCGCTCCGGCGGCGGCATGTCCTCGGGACGGATCAGGCGCTGGGCCTTGAACAGCACCGGCAGGTGGGCGTAGCTGTAGGCGGCGATGCGGTCCGGGCGCAGTCTGATGATCTTGTCCAGGGTGACGTCGAAGCTGGCTACGGTCTGCAGCGGCAGGCCGTAGATCAGGTCGACGCTCACCGACTGGAAGCCGGCCTCGCGGGCCGCGCTCACCAGCTCTACCACCTGGGCCTCGCTCTGGACGCGGTTGACCGCCTCCTGGACCCTGGCGTCGAAGTACTGCACGCCGAAGCTCAGGCGGTTGAACCCCAGGGCATGGAGCTCGTGGATCTGCTCGGGGGTCACGGTGCGCGGGTCCACCTCCAGGGAGAACTCCCGCGCCTCGGGCTCGGCGAAGTGGAAGGCGGCATCCAGCGCCGCCATCAGCTCGCCGAGCTGGTCATTGCTCAGGTAGGTGGGGGTACCACCGCCCAAGTGCAGTTGGGTCATGCGCCGCGAGTCGTCGAACAGCGCTCCCTGGAGTTCGACCTCGCGCTTGAGCCAGGCGAGGTACTCCGCCGCCCGCTCGCGATTGTGGGTGATGATCTTGTTGCAGGCACAGTAGTAGCAGAGGCTCTCGCAGAACGGGATGTGCACGTAGGCCGACAGCGGCTTGGGCGTCGCGGCCCGATTGCTGCGGGAGGCGGCGGCACGGTAGTCGTCCTCGGCGAAGGCCGCCTGGAACTGCGGCGCCGTGGGATAGGAGGTATAACGCGGCCCCGGGCGGTCGTATTTCTCGACCAGGGGACGGATGAACGGCAGGGTGTCTTGCATGAGCGAATCGCGCCTCTTGAACCGGAAGGCGGCGGCTGGGGCCACCACCGCATGGGCGAATTATGCCAGCTATGACCGGACGTGTCGGTACACTTCAAGGAGTAGCTGACCCAGGTCAAGTCGAGGTAGAGGGCGCCGTGGCAACGGCAGCCCCCCGGCGGCGCCAGTGCACCATATGCCACGCCACCAACAGCCAGGCCAGGCTCCAGATGCTGGCGGCGCCCCACAGCGCCGGCAGGCCGGCCAGGGGCAGCGCGAGCCGCAGCCCCGCTGCCAGGGTGAAGAGCACAGCCAAGAGCGGCAGCCACCGCTCCTCCCCGAGGCGACCCTTGGCCCTCAGGATCGCCTGGCGTAGCATGATGCCACTGGCCAGGGTGCCGAGCGCCCCCACGGTGATCGCATGGAGCCGGCCCGCCGGCGAGCCTCCCGCCAGGAGGTCCCCCGCCACCAGCAGGGCTCCCACGCCCAGCCAGGCGTAGCCGAGCAGCAGGCCGAGCAAGTCCAGTCGATCCCGGAGCATCCAGGGCGACCAGCGCCAGAGCCGCACCAGGATCACCGCCCCGGCCAGCGCCAGCACCACGCCGGCCAGCGGCCACAGCATCGGCCAGATCGCCAGGAGTCCGGCGGCGCCCAGCAGGCCGATTAGAACCGCCTCAATCCGTGGCTGGACACCGGCCCCGGCCACCCGGTCGCGCGCCATCAGGTGCCCGTTCACCGCCGGGGCGATCACCCGTCCGCCCATGAAGGCCATCAGCAGCAGCAACCAGAGCACCCCCTGATGCAGCAGTGGCGAGAGCAGGCCCGGGAAGGCCGAGCGAGACGCCAGGCTGGCCACCGCCAGCAGGCAGAGCAGCCCGAGCAGCGGCGAGAGCAGGCGGTTGCGCCATTTCTTGGCGGCCAGGAAGCGCGGTACCACCCACAAGGCCAACAACAGGGCGAAGGCGGCATCGGCCAGCAGCAGGGGCCAGGCCGGGTAGCCCACCAACCCACCAACACGCCCGACCAGCCACAATCCTGCCAGCAGAGCCAGCCGACGGGGCGGCAGCGGGCCCAGCAGGTAACCCGCCATTACCGCCAGGGCGAAGCCGAACAGCAGCTCCCGGCCATGCGCTGACGGTGTCGCCAATCCCGTTAGCCAAGGAAGCCAGCCAAGCATTCCCGCCAGCGACAGTGGCACCGCCAGGGCCGCATGCAGGGCGGCGAGCGGAAAGAACAGCGCCCAGGCGGGCCGCCGGTCGGCCCGGCGAATGCGGCCAGTTTGACCTGGGCCATTGGCAACGAACTTTAACATTTATCTAATTTACGTTTTATAGGTGGCCATGCCAATTATGCCCCTCCATACCCGGATAAGGAGCAATGCTCACCAAGGACTTGAATGAAAAAGGCCAGAAAAGCCCGTCGCTGCAAGGCATCGAGAAGCGATATCAGTAGATGTGGAGCCTCACGTACCTCGCTTCAGCAGCATCGCCTTGATATGACCGATGGCACGCATCGGGTTGAGCCCCTTGGGACACACCCAGGTACAGTTGGCGATCTGCCGACAGCGAAACACGCTGAAGGGGTCGTCGAGCTCGGCCAGCCGCTCGTCGGTGGCAGTATCGCGGCTGTCGATCAGGAAGCGATAGGCCTGGATCAGGCCGGCGGGGCCGATGTACTTCTCCGGATTCCACCACCAGGAGGGGCAGGCCGAGCTGCAGCAGGCGCAGAGGATGCATTCGTAGAGGCCGTCGAGCTTCTCACGATCTTCCGGGCTCTGCCGTCGCTCCGTGGCGGTGGGCGGCGCATCGTTGATCAGCCAGGGGCGAATCTTCTCGAACTGACGGAAGAACTGCGTCTGATCGACGACCAGGTCGCGAATTACCGGCATGCCCGGCAGCGGACGCAGGGTCAGCGTATCGACGCTTCCCAGCACCTCGTCCACCGGGGTGACGCAGGCCAGGCCGTTCTTGCCATTGATGTTCATGCCGTCGGAGCCGCACACGCCTTCCCGGCAGGAGCGCCGATAGGCCAAGGTGGCATCACGCTGCTTCAGGTTCTCGAGGACATCGAGCACCATGGCCCTACGAAAATGTTCCTCCACCTCCACCTCCAGCGTCTCGAGGCGTGGCCGGTCATCCTCTTCAGGATGGTAGCGATAGAGCCGCACTTTGATCATTGCAGGGGTCTCCTCGGCTGTCGGCCCTATCGCAGGCCATAGGCGGGTACTGACGTTCGGGCCCGGGTGGTCCGCTCATTAAGTTACATTAACAATACATCTTAAAGGATAGCCAAGGTGGTCCCGTCGTCAAGGCGCAAGAAAAAACCACTTGAGTGTTCTGACGAAATCAGAAAGCCTAACTAGTCAACCAGGAATCAATAGATTACGGCAATAAATCCGATCAGCCTGAAGTAGAGTCGTTATACGGAGAACAGCCATGCGCCAGCCACCATCGCCACGCCTCGGCCCCGCCACCCTGGCCATTCACGGCCAGCAGCAGAAAGATGCCTTTGGCAGCCCTCACATGCCGATCTATGACACCACCACCTTCGCCTACCCGGATACCGCCGCCCTGCTGGAAGTGACCGAAGGGCGCCGGCGCGCGCCCCTCTACTCCCGCTATGGCCACAATCCCACGCTCTACGCTTTGGAGGAGACCCTGGCCGCGCTGGAGGACGCCGAAGCCGCCTGGGCGTTCTCGTCCGGCATGGCCGCGATCAGCACCCTGTTCCTGAGCCACGGTCAGCGCGGCATCGCCTGCCTCGGCGAGGTATACGGCGGCACCCTGAGCCTGCTCGAACAGCAGCTACCCGAACTGGGCATCGACACCCACTTCCTTCTCGAAGGACACGACCCCGACGCCCTGGAAGACCTGCTGAAAGCGGGTGTGAAACTGGTCTACCTGGAGACACCCACCAACCCGACGCTGCGTCTGATCGATATCGCAGCAGTGGCCGAGCAAGTCCATCGTCACGGCGCCTTGGTGGCGGTAGACAGCACCTTCGCTACACCAGTCAACCAGCGGCCACTGGCGCTGGGCGCCGATATCGTGGTGCACAGCGCCACCAAGTACCTGGGCGGCCACAGTGACCTCACCGCCGGCGCAGCCATGGGGTCGGCCAAACTGCTCGACCCACTGTGGCGGTGGCGCCAGAACCTGGGCAGCGCGCTCTCTCCCCAGATGGCGTCGCTGCTCTCGCGTAGCTTGTGCACCCTGCCGCTGCGCATGCAGCACCACAACGCCTCCGCCCAAGCCATCGCCGAAGCGCTGCGGGAACACCCCGCCATCGTCTGGGTACTTTATCCCGGCCTGGACTCGCACCCCGGTCATACGCTGGCGCAGCGCCAGATGAGTGGCTTCGGCGGCATGCTCACCCTGGAGATTGCCGGCGGGCGCGATGCGGCTGCCAGCGTCGCCGACCGCCTGGTACTGTTCGCCCTGGCGCCCAGCCTGGGCGGTGTCGAGAGCCTGATCACCCAGCCCTGCACTACGTCCCATGCGGATCTTTCCGCCGAGGAGCGCGCCCGCCGCGGCATCACCGACGGTATGCTGCGCCTGTCGATCGGCCTGGAAGACAGCGAGGACCTGCTGGACGATCTCCACCGAGCCCTGGGCAAGCTGGAGACAGATCGATGCTTTCCCTCCTCAAGCGCAGTGCCGTCGTGATCGGCCATGCCCGCGGCCCGCATATGGCGCTGGATCGGCGCCCCCCACCCCCCTGATACTGTGTACTTGGAAGTTTCAGCCGCCACAGGCGGCGTGACAGGGCGTCGAAATTTCACTTATCGGCCTGTCCAAAAATCGGGGGCCATTTCACCACCCTGCTCTGCACGCGGCCGATCGGGAGGAAGGGCTGCCGCCAGCTGCGGCTGTCACAGGACTCGCCACGGTTATCCCCCAGGAGCAGCAGGTTGCCCTCGGGAACGGTGAAAGTGCCCGCGGGGCCGCCGCGATGCATGACGTACGGCTCGACGAGGGGTACACCGTCGATCCGCACACCGCCGTGGTCATCAATCTGCACCCGTTCCCCCGGGAGCCCGACCACCCGCTTGACGATCATCCGTCCCAACTCCTCGGATCGGACGACGACAATGTCACCGCGCTGCACTTGCCGTTCTTCAGGCAGGCGCCGGGTGAGCAGTCGCTGACCCGGTACCAGGCCGGGAGCCATCGAAATGGAGTCGATCTTCGTCAGAAAGCCCACTCGACGGCGGAGAACCAGGCTGGTCACGATGGCCGCCAGCACCGCAATGACTACGGCGAGCAGCGTCTCGGCCACGGTGCCTGAACCTCGGCGCTAATGCCGGTGCCCGTCATGGCCGGCGGCGTGCGCGTGGTGGTCGGCGTGGTCCTCGCCCTCGGCGAGCTTGAAGAAGCAGACGTAGGCCTCGATGTAGGCCCGGCCGGCCGCGACGTCATCGGGGGCGTGGTCCTTGCGCGCCAGAACCTCGGCGAGCCGCCGATCCAACTCCGGCAGCTGCTCCTCGGAGACCAACCCGGCCAACGGTTCCAGGCTTCCCACCTCGATGCACCGATCGGCCGCGGCCACCCGCTCGTCGATGGGCACGCCCTCGGGGCGCAACCCGGTGAAGGGCGCCCCTTCGCCCGCCCGGTGGATCCGGACGAGGTTCTCGAAGAACCAGCGGTCGGCCACCTCCTGCGACGCCGGGCCCAGGTCGCGCGCCGCGATGCTCTTCTCGAAGATGTCCCGCAGTTCGGCCTCGCCCTCCGGTTCGATCCACTTGAGCGCGTGGTTGAGGTTGCCCGTCTCCAGGGCCAGCCGCCCGTCCTGGACGGTGGGCCCGCCCATGGTGTCACAGTGCGCGCTGGCCGACTGGGAACGCAGCAGCACGATGGCCAGCGTGGTCAGGAAAGCTGCGAGCATGACGATTAGTGTCATTGCCTGTCTCCTCCTTCGGTCCAACGTATCAAATGTAGTGTAGGGGCACGGAGACGATCCCGCTGGGCGAGCTGATCCGCGACACCGAGCGCGACCTTAACCTGGTGGAATGCTTCGGCGACGATAACGAGTGCATCATCACGCCCGCCTGCCGGCTCAAGCCGATCCTGGCCGAGGCACTCAGCGCCTTTCTTGCCGTGCTCGACCACACTACACCCTGGCCGATCTACTCGATCCGCAGCGTCCCAGGCTGTTGCAGCTGCTGCAGCTCGATGACGCCCCGCCCGACACCTGAGCTGCCCTGGCACCTCTGCATTAGCATCCTCTTTTATCCTTTTGCGCCACCCGGTCTAGGCTAAACATGACGCACGTCAAGCCTCGCCCGGGCGACGGCTGGCATCATGGTCTCAATCGCCCGGCGCGGCCATTGCCCGAACAGGGCTTTTTCAAGTACTTAAAGATGCATTTCGGAGGTCTGTTATGAAGTCACTACTCGTTGCCGCCCTGCTGGGCGGCGCCTTCCTGGCCATGGACGCCCAGGCCGCCGGTGACCCTGACGCCGGTAAGGGCAAGATCACCGCCTGCGCCGCCTGCCACGGCACCGACGGCAAGGGCACCGCGCCGATCTATCCGAACCTGGCCGGCCAGTCCGCCGCCTATCTGGAGAGCGCCATGAAGGCGTACCGCGACGGCCAGCGCGGTGGCGGCATGTCCGCGCTCATGACGCCCCAGGCCCAGGGCCTCTCCGATGAGGACATCGCCGACATCGCCGCCTACTACGCCAGCCTCCAGCCCTGACCCCGGCCGGCCTTCGGGCCGGCCTCCCCTGATGGATGCCGGCCCGCGCCGCCTAGGCCTAAGCCCGCAAGGACCTCGCCATGCCCGCACGACACCCTCGGCCCGCCAGCGTCGCCGGCCTGCTGCTCGGCCTGCTGCTCCTGCTGACCACCCCGGCCCTCCACGCCTTGGAGCTGGAGCAGGTCCGCGAGGGTTTCCCCGGCGCCGAGCGCCTCGCAGCGGCGGAGTCTCAGTGGCCGGTGAGCGAGGTGCGCGCCGGTGACGAACTCCTCGGCTATGCCTTCGAGAGCGTCGACGTCGCGCCGATCCCGGCCTACTCGGGCAAGCCGGTCAACATGCTGGTGGCCTTCGACCTCGAAGGCAATATCGTGCAGGCCGACGTCATCAGCCACTCGGAACCCATCATGCTGGTGGGCATTCCCGAGACAAAGCTCGAGGGCTTCGCCGACGACCATGTCGGCGCCCACGTCAACGAACGCATGAAAATCGGCGACAACTTAGACGCCATCTCGGGTGCCACCGTCACCGTCATCGTGGTCAGCGACACCATCATGCGCGCCGCCCGCCAGGTGGCCGCCGAGCAGGGGCTGATCGCCGACCCCTCAGCCGCCCCGCCGGCCCGGGTCCGGGAGGATGTCTTCGAGCCAGCCGACTGGGAGACGCTCACCAGCGACGGCACCATCCACCGCCTGCACTTGACCCACGGCGAGGTCGACGACACCTTCGTCGGCACCCCCGCCGAGGACTACCTGCACACCCAGCAGCCGTCCGACCGGACCTTCATCGAGCTCTTCTACACCTACTTGAATCCGCCCACCGCCGGCCGCAACCTGCTCGGCGACACAGGTTACGACCAACTGATGGCCGAGCTGGATGAGGGCGAGCACGCCATCGCCGTGATGGGCCGCGGCGACTACTCCTTCAAGGGCTCGGGCTACGTGCGCGGCGGCATCTTCGACCGCATCGAGCTCTCCCAGGGCAATACCAACGTCAGTTTCCACGACCGCGACCATATCCGCCTTGGCGATCTCGTCATCGACGGCGCCCCGGCCTTCGACGAGCGCGACATCTTCATCGTCCGCGAGGATGCCGCCTTCGATCCCGGCCAGCCCTGGCAGCTGGAGCTGCTGGTCCGTCGCGCCTCGGGGCCACTGGATACCGAGTTCAACCGCTTCAGCGCCGATTATCGCGTTCCCGAGGCCTACATCGAGCGCCCCGAGCCGCCGGTGGAGGAGCCGATCTGGGTGCAGGTATGGCGCGACAAGGCGTTCCAGATCGGCGTGCTGTCCGCCGGCCTGCTGGTACTGACGGTGATCATGCTGTTCCAAGACATGCTGGCGCGTCACCCGAAGATCCTGCGCCCGCTGCGCCTGGGCTTTCTGGTCTACACCCTGGTGTTCATCGGCTGGTACTCCCTGGCACAGCTCTCGGTGGTCAACATTCTGACCTTTAGCAACGCATTGATCAGTGACTTCAGCTGGGGCTCCTTCCTGATCGATCCGATGATGTTCATCCTCTGGTCCTTCGTGGCGGTGAGTCTGCTGCTGTGGGGCCGCGGCGTCTTCTGCGGCTGGCTGTGCCCCTTCGGTGCTCTCCAGGACCTGGTCAACAAGGCCGCCCGCCGGCTCGGCGTGAAGCAGATCGAGGTGCCCTTCGGCCTCCACGAGCGTCTCTGGGCGCTGAAGTACATCATCCTGCTGGCGCTGTTCGCCCTCTCGCTGCAATCGCTGGGCACCGCCGAGCGCTACGCCGAGGTGGAGCCCTTCAAGACAGCCATCACCCTGCGCTTCCAGCGCGACTGGGGCTTTCTGCTCTACGCCCTGGCGCTGGTGGCAATCTCGGCCTTCAACCACAAGTTCTACTGCCGCTACGTCTGCCCGCTGGGCGCCGGCCTGGCGATCCCCGCCCGCCTGCGCCTGTTCGACTGGCTGAAGCGGCACCGCGGCAGCTGTGGCACGCCGTGCCAGATCTGCGCCAACGAATGCGAAGTGGCCGCCATCCATCCCGATGGCCGCATCAATGCCAACGAGTGCCACTACTGTCTCGACTGTCAGATCACCTACCACGACGACCAGCGCTGCCCACCAGTGATCAAGCGTCGCAAGCGCTACGAGAAGGCGGCACGCGTGGCCGGTCGGCCGGACGGTACCGAGACCCACGATCCCGGCAATGCCGGAAATTCCAAGCTGCAACGAATCCCTACCTTTCAGGAGGAGTGAACCATGAGTGACAAGAAGAGTATCGAGGATCTCGGCCGTCGCCATTTCTTGCGCAACAGTGCCGTGACCGGGGTCGCGGGGGCGGGCCTGGCCGGCGGCTTAGGCGCCGGGACGCTGATGAGCAGCCGCGAGACCCGGGCCGCCGAGAACGGAATCGCGGTCGCCCCCGGTGAGCTCGACGACTACTACGGCTTCTGGAGCGGTGGCCACTCCGGCGAGGTGCGAGTGATGGGCATCCCCTCCATGCGCGAGCTGATGCGTATCCCGGTGTTCAACATCGACGGCGCCACCGGCTGGGGCATCACCAACGAGTCCAGGCGCATCCTCGGCGATTCCGCCCGCTTCCTCAACGGCGACGCCCACCATCCGCACATCTCGATGACCGACGGTAGTTACGATGGCAAGTACCTGTTCATCAACGACAAGGCCAATACCCGGGTGGCGCGCATCCGTCTCGACATCATGAAGACGGACAAGATCACCACCATTCCCAACGTCCAGGCCATCCACGGCCTGCGCCTGCAGAAGGTGCCGTATACCAAGTATGTCTTCGCCAATGCCGAATTTCCGATTCCCCAGATCAACGACGGCCGCGACCTTGAGAGCCCCGAGAATTACTGGACCATGTTCAACGCCATCGATGCGGAGAGCATGGAGGTGGCCTGGCAGGTGATCGTCGACGGCAACCTCGACAACACTGATGCGGACTATACGGGACGCTTCGTGGCCTCGACCTGCTACAACTCCGAGAAGGGCATGACGCTGGCCGACACCATGCGCGCCGAGCGTGACTGGGTGGTGGTGTTCGACGTCGAGGCCATCGAGGCCGCCGTGAAGGCCGATGACCACGAGACCCTGGGTGACAGCGAGGTGCCGGTCCTCGACGGCCGCAAGGGCTCGAAGCTAACCCGCTACATCCCGGTGCCCAAGAACCCCCACGGCCTCAATACCTCACCGGACGGCCAGTACTTCATCGCCAACGGCAAGCTCTCGCCGACCTGCACCATCATCGCCATCGACAAGCTCCCCGAGCTGTTCGACGACGCCATCGAGCCGCGCGACGCCGTGGTCGGCGAACCGGAGCTGGGACTGGGACCGCTGCACACCACCTATGACGGCCGCGGCAACGCCTACACCACCCTGTTCATCGACAGCCAGATCGCCAAGTGGAACATCGAGGACGCCATCCGCGCCTACAACGGCGAGGAGGTCAACTATCTGCGCCAGAAGCTCGACGTCCACTACCAGCCGGGCCACAACCACGCCAGCCTCACCGAGTCCAAGGATGCCGACGGCAAGTGGCTGGTGGTGCTCTCCAAGTTCTCCAAGGACCGCTTCCTGCCGGTCGGGCCGCTGCACCCGGAGAACGACCAGCTGATCGACATCTCCGGCGAGGAGATGAAGCTGGTCCACGACGGCCCCGCCTTTGCCGAGCCCCACGACTGCATCCTGCTGCGCGCCGACCAGCTCAACCCGAGCCGTCTCTGGACGCGTGACGATCCCTTCTTCGCCGAGACACGTGCCATGGCCGAGGCGGACGGGATCACCCTCGAAAGCGACAACAAGGTGATCCGCGACGGCAACCAGGTGCGGGTCTACATGACCTCGGTGGCGCCGGTCTATGGC
>JAGXGN010000013.1 GCA_024636705.1 Halomonas sp. | reverse complement strand
GAACGGCGAGCTGGAGAGCCGTCCGACCAGTACCGGCATGCGCCTGCGTATCCGCTGGGAGCCGCTGAGCGAAGGGCAGAGCGCCGGCGGCCTGACGGCTCCCGCGGGGCTGGCCGATGTCTGCCAGCGGCTGCGCCGCCAGGCCCTGGATGCCTGGTCCCCCGAGGATCGCGAGGTAGTGGGCGACTTCCTGCGTCGGCGCATCGAGGAGGCTCGGGCCAGCGACGAGGGGGGCGCCCTGCAGGAGATCCTGGAGCGCGCCCTGGACTACCGCTTCTGGCACCGCTTCGTGGTCGACCGCCATCAGAACGGCCAGTGGCGCCCGGCCTATGGGCCCGCCTCCGGCGGCGAGCGGGCGCTGGTGATCACACTGCCGCTGTTCGCCGCCGCCGCCAGCCACTACAGCAGCGCGCATTACCTTGCCCCGCGCCTGGTGATGCTCGACGAGGTCTTCGCCGGTATCGATGACGACGCCCGGGCCAAGAGCATGGGCCTGTTGGCCCAGTTCGACCTGGATGCCATCATGACCTCGGAGCGCGAGTGGGGCTGCTACCCGGACGTGCCGGGTCTGGCCATCGCTCAGCTGGTGCGTCGCGAGGGGGTCGATGCCGTCCACGTCACCCGCTGGCAGTGGGATGGACGCCGCAGGGTGCGCGACGAGGAGCCGGTATCCCAGGCACGCGAGTCCGCTCCCCTGCCGGCGGATGAAGCAGCAGGTGGCGGCATGGACAGCTTGTTCTGATGGATTCCGAGCGTCTGCAGCGCCTACTGGGCGGTTCCGAACTGGTGCGCCTGCGTCAGAAACTGGCGCGCAAGCTGCTGCGGGACGGCGGCGGGCGACTTGCCCTGAGCCGGGTCAGCGACGCCGAACGGGTCGCCGTGGAGCGCCTGACCGGTCGGTCTCCCCGCCTGGGCAAGTCCTTGAGCGTGGATCTGGAGGCATTGTCGCAGGCGTTGGCCCGAGCCGGGGTTGCCGAGAATCTTCGCGTCGCCCTGGAAGCGCTGGATGGCCCTCTGGTCGATGCGCGTGCCGAGCACGAGGCCGAACGTCGGCGCTGGGCTGTGCTCATCGCTGGCTATCGCCGGCGGGCCGAGACCCTCGGACTGGGGGAGTGGCTCGAGGCGCTGCAGGCCGGCGGGCTGCTCAAGCGGCTGGCCGCGCGCAACGAACGGCGAGGCGTGGCGCTCCTCGAGCAGGCGCTCGACGTGCTGGAGCGCCTGCCGGTCCAGGGCCTGAGCCTGAGCGCCCTGGCGGCGGAGTGCCTGGGCGATGCCCATGGACTGGATGCCGGCAGGCCGGTGGCCGCCCTGGTGCGTCGGGCTCTGGCGCGTCACTGGCGGGGCGGGGTCGCCCGGGTGGACCCCGATGAGCGCAGCATCTGGGCCCATGCCGGCGTGCTGATGGGCGGTGATATCACCAGCGCGGTGTTGACCTTGCGGCTGCCCGTGCGCCACGGGCAGCCGCTGGATGGGGCCCTGTTCTATTACTGCCATCAGGCGGAGCCAAGCTGGCTGACCCTGCGTCAATTGCTCCGTCATCCGCCGCAGTGGGACTGTGCGGGGCGGGATGTCTTCGTCTGCGAGAATCCCGCCGTGCTGGCCGAGGCGGCCGAGCGCCTGGCGGTCGACTGCGCGCCTTTAATCGTTACCTGGGGTCGCCCCGGCGCCGCCGTGCTCACCCTGTTGGAGCAATTGGAGGCCGCCGGGGCCGTGCTCCACTACCACGGCGACTTCGACTGGGCGGGCGTCAGCATCGCCAACGCCCTGCTGGAGCGCTTTGCCATGCGACCCTGGCGGATGGGGGCCGATGAGCTCCTGGGGTACGCGGATCTCGGCGGCACGCCCTTGGCGGGACTGCCGCTCGAGGCGCGCTGGGATCCCAATCTGCGAGCCGTCATGGAGGCGCGGGGCAGGGCGGTTCATGAGGAACAACTGATTGATATCCTGCTCGGCGATCTCAGCGTCGGCTAGCGCATGGCGCGTTGGAGACGCGTGTCTGACAGTCCCCCTGTGCCGCCTTATACTCGGGGGACACTCAAGAAATTCGGATGCTAGCCATGAACCGCACCCTGAACGCCATCTCGGCGCTCGCCGCCACGACGCTCCTGACCCTGGGCACTGTCCAGGCCGACTCCCCCGTGGTGGTGTCTTCCAAGATCGATACCGAAGGCTCGGTACTAGGCCACTTGATCCTGCAGCGATTGGAAGACGGCGGCATCCCGGTCGAGGATCGACTCCAGCTCGGGGGAACCAGCATCGTCCGCCAAGCCCTGCTGACCGGCGAGATCGACCTTTACCCCGAATACACCGGCAACGGCGCCTTCTTCTTCGACATGGCCGACAGCCCGGTGTGGAACGATGCCGAGAAGGCCTTCGAGACGGTGCGCGAGAGGGATCTCGAGCAGAACGACCTGGTCTGGCTGACGCCGGCCGAGGCCAACAATACCTGGGCCATGAGTGTGCGTGGCGAATTGGCGCGTGAGCATGACCTTTCCACGCTCGAGGACCTTGCCCGGTTCCTGGAAGAAGGCGGGGACTTCAAGTTCGCGGCCAGTGCCGAGTTCGTCGAGTCGCCCCAGGCGCTGCCGGCCTTCCAGGAGGCCTATGGGTTCAGCCTGAGTGACGATCAGTTGCTGGTGCTTTCGGGTGGCAATACCGCGGCGACCATGCGGGCCGCGGCGCAGCAGACCAGCGGTGTCAATGCCGCCATGACCTATGGCACCGATGGGGGCCTCCAGGCCCTGGACTTGGTGGTACTCGAGGACAGCCTGGGGGTTCAGCCCGTCTACCAGCCTGCCCCGGTGGTGCGCGAAAGCGTGCTGGCCGCCCATCCACAGATGGATTCCCTGTTGGCGCCGGTCTTCCAGGCCCTGGACCTCGAGACCCTGCAGCGTCTCAATGGTGACGTGGCCGTCAACGGTCTCGATCCTCGCCGGGTCGCGGCTGATTTCCTCGAGACACTGGACCTCTGAATTCTGACCTCTGACCCAGGGATGAGGCGTCCCAATGTCGTATTGCTGGCCCTGATGCTGGCCGCCCTGGTCGGCTGGCTGGGGCTGGAGTCGGTCAATGTGGCCGCCAATCGCATCGTGCTTGGTACCGGCTTCCGCGCCCATCAGGTGGTTGGCTGGCCGGGCGCCCTAGTGTCTTGTCTGCCCCTGGTGACGGTGGCGATCCTGGTCAGGCGAGCCACCCGGGTTCGGCTCTGCTGGGCACTTGTCCTCGTTGTGCTCATGCTCATGGCGATGCCGGCCTGGTTGGCTATCGCCGCTGATCGACTCGTCGATCCGTCCTTGCCTCAGTCTCGCCTAGGCATCGGTCCCGCCAATTGGCTACTGCTCTTCCTGCTGTTGCTTTCGTTGATCGAACTCAGGGTGCGCCTTGCGCTGTCACGATGGGCGGCCTGGTGGCTCTTGCTGCCGGTATTGGCGGCCTGGTGGCTGGCGCTGGCGTTCTGGCTTGAGCCCCTGGCACTGCTGCGCGAGTATCGGGGGCGCAGCGACCCCTTCCAGACCGCCATCCTGGTGCATCTTTCCCTGGTGGGCGCCGCGGTGGGGATCAGTCTGGTCGTCGGGGTACTGCTGGCGCTGGCCATGCGTCGCCATGCGGGAATCCAGCGCCTGGTCTTCTCTGTCCTCAATATCGTGCAGACCATGCCCAGCCTGGCCCTCTTCGGACTCCTGCTGGCACCGCTGGCCTGGCTGGCGGCCAACGTGGACTGGATCGCCGCCCTGGGCATCAGCGGAATCGGCTGGGCCCCGGCCCTGTTGGCCCTGGTGGGCTACAGTCTCCTGCCCATGGTGCGCAATACCTTCGTGGCCCTGTCGGAGGTGGACGCGGGCGTGATCGACTCGGCCCGAGGGATGGGGATGAGTCATCGACAGGTGTTCCTCCAGGTCCGTTTACCCCTGGCCCTGCCGGTCATGCTGGAAGGCGTGCGTATCACTACCGTTCAGGCCATCGGCCTCACCGCCGTGGCAGCCTTGATCGGTGCTGGTGGCCTGGGCACCTTCATCTTCCAGGGACTCGGCCAGGCGGCCATGGATCTTGTCCTGCTCGGGGCCTTACCGATCCTGTTCCTGGCCCTGGTGGCGGACACGCTGCTCGGGGTCCTGGCCAGTCGGCTGGATCACCGACGTGACGCAGGAGTGCCTCAATGATCGAGCTGTTCGAAGTGACGAAGCGCTTCGGTTCGGAAGCCGCCGTGGATGGCATTTCCCTGCGAGTCGAGAAGGGTCAGCTCTGTGCACTGGTGGGTACCTCGGGGTGCGGAAAATCGACGACGCTGCGCATGATCAATCGCCTCATCGAGCACAGCGAGGGCGAGATCCATATCGACGGGCAACCGGTTCGCCGCTTCAAAGAGGAAACCCTGCGCAGGCGCATCGGCTATGCGATCCAGAGTACCGGGCTCTTTCCCCACTGGACGGTCGAGCGCAACATCGGCCTGGTGCCGCGTCTCCTGAAATGGCCTCGGGATCGCATCCAGGCGCGTGTGGAGGAGTTGATGAGCCTGCTGGGGCTACCTATGGAGAGCTTCGCCGACAAGTACCCCAATCAGCTCTCGGGGGGACAGGCGCAGCGGGTGGGGGTCGCACGGGCGCTGGCGGCGGACCCCGATATCCTGCTGATGGACGAGCCCTTCGGCGCCCTGGATCCCATCACCCGGGAAACGCTGCAATTCGAGCTTCGCGACCTCCAATCGCGCCTGCACAAGACCATCGTCTTCGTCACCCATGACATGGATGAGGCCTTGCGCCTCGCCGACCATCTGGTGGTGATGAGGGCAGGGCGGATCGTCCAGCAGGGCGCACCGCTTGAGTTGTTGCGCGATCCCATCGATGCCTTCGTCGAATCCCTGCTGGGCGGAGAGGATCGTGGTCTGAAGGAGGCTGCACTCACTCCGGTGAGTCACAGGATGCTGCCCCTGGGCCCCCACCCGATCGCCCAGGCCAGGATTCACCGGGATGCCAGCCTGCATCAGGCCCTGGCCGTGATGTTTCGCGAACACGTCGATCGCCTCACCGTGGTGGACGTTGAGGACATGCCGGTGGGTGAGCTTACCCTGCGATGCCTGGTGGGCGTTCATCGTGGAGAGCCAGGTGCCTGACCTCATGCGTTGGCGACTCCCCCTGGTCTGGTTGTCCCTCCTGCTGGCATTGGTGCTGGGCATGGAACAGCTGGAGTGGCTTTTCCGCTGGATCGAGTCCGGGAGTCGCGAGGTCATCTATCGGCGCGCCGACTTCCTGACCCTGCTGGGCCGTCACGCGCTGGTAGTCATCGTGGCCTCCTCGCTGGCCGTGGTGATCGGGGTGGGTGCGGCGATTCTGGTCACGCGACCCGCCGGTCGAGACTTCCTGCCCCTGGTCGCGCAAGTCGCCTCCATGGGGCAGACCTTTCCCCCGGTGGCGGTCCTGGCCCTGGCGGTTCCGGTCCTGGGCTTCGGCACCCTGCCGATCATCGTGGCGCTGCTGTTGTATGGCCTGCTGCCCATCGTGCGCAATACCCTAGCCGGACTCCAGGGGATCGAGGCGTCGGTCCGCGAGGCGGCCGTCGGCATGGGGATGAGCCGCTACCAGGTCCTGCGTCAGGTGGAGCTGCCCCTGGCCGCCCCGGTGATTCTGGCCGGCATCCGTACCTCGGTGACGATCAACATCGCCACGGCAGCCATCGGCGCCACGGTGGGCGCAAGCAACCTCGGTGATCCCATCATCTCGGGCATCGTCAATGGCAATACCGCCTATATCCTCCAGGGCGCCTTGACCATCGGGTTACTGGCGATCACCGTCGACAGCGTCTTCGAGCGATGGCAGCGGCGTCACTGAAGGCGTTCGGAGGCCGGTCAGGCGCCGAGCCCGCTCTCGCGAAGCCGCTGGTCGATGCTGCGATGGGCAAGGGGCATCGCGGCCTCCTCGATCAGCAACTGACTCTCCACGTCGGACAGGCCCGACTGCACGAGTCGCTTGATGAGATCGGCCTTGGCGATGCCCGTCTGCTGGCTGGCACGATCGAGGCGGGACTCCAAGTCATGGGAAAAACGCATCAGGTGAGGCATGGTGGTGACTCCTTAGAGCAGGGCGGCAATATTTTCAGTGTCCCTGGCCTGGATGACACACTCATGACAACCTGGCCGGCCATTTCCCGGCTTGATGGAATCGACAGGGACGGAAAGATATTCTGTTTGAACGGCCCAGAACCGATAGCGGAGGTGTGCCTTGTACGACGTCATCATCATCGGGGGCGGCATCCTCGGCCTTTCCACTGCCATGCAACTCGCCGATGCCCTCCCGGACCGCCGCCTCCTGCTTCTGGAAAAGGAGGCGGGGCCGGCTCGGCACCAGAGCGGACACAACAGTGGCGTAATCCATGCCGGTGTCTACTACACCCCGGGAAGCCTCAAGGCGCGTTTCTGCCACCAGGGCAATCGTGCCACCCGTGACTTCTGCGACGCCCATGGCATCGACTACGAGATCTGCGGGAAGATGCTGGTGGCGACCAATGATGCCGATATACAACGCATGAAACTGTTCTGGGATCGCGCCGGCGCCAATGGATTGCAGAGGGAGTGGCTGGAGGCCGATGCCCTGCGGGAGCGGGAGCCCAATATCGTCGGCCAGGGGGCCATCTTCATTCCCTCCAGCGGCATCGTCGACTATGCCAAGGTTACCGAGGCGATGGCCGTCGAGTTCCAGAAGCGTGGCGGCATGATTCGCTACGACCACCGTGTCACCGGTCTCGAGGAACACCCGGGCGAGGTGGTGGTGAAGACCTCCCAGGGAGATGTCTCCGGCCGCTATCTGGTGACCTGTTCGGGTCTGATGGCCGACCGGGTGGTGAGAATGCTGGGACGCGACCCCGGCTTCACGATCTGCCCCTTCCGTGGTGAATACTATCGCCTGGCGGATAGGCAGGAGCGGCTCGTCAACCATCTGATCTACCCGATACCCGACCCTGCCATGCCCTTCCTCGGGGTCCACCTGACCCGCATGATCGACGGCACTGTCACCGTGGGGCCCAATGCCGTACTGGCCCTGGCCAGGGAGGGGTATCGCAAGTCGGACCTGTCATTGCGCGATATGCTGGGGATGTTCACCCATCCGGGCATCCTCAGGGTACTGGGACGCACCCTGAAACCCGGCATCCGCGAGATGAAGAACTCCCTGTTCAAGCGAGGCTATCTCGAAGAGGTCCGCAAGTACTGCCCCAGCCTCTCGCTGGAGGACCTCCAGCCCTGGCCTGCGGGGGTCAGGGCCCAGGCGGTGTCACGTGACGGCCGCTTGATCGACGATTTCCTCTTCGTCAATACGCGCCGCACGGTGAATGTCTGCAATGCCCCGTCCCCGGCCGCGACCTCGGCCATTCCCATCGGGGGCCACATCGTCGAGAAGGTGAAGGAGCAGGTGGACTTCGGCTGAAGGGAGCGGGCCTTGTGCCGTCCGGGTCTAGCGAGATTCGGGTTCCCGGCTGAGTTCCTCCCAGGCGGCGTAGGTGCTCAGGAAGACCCGCCCGGTCAGGTCGTCGAGGAAATCGCTGTTCTTGAGCTTGTCCATCACCGGCCCCTTGACCTCGGCCAGGTGCAGGGTCACGCGGGAATCCTTGAGTCGCGCATTGATCGCATCGAGGCTTTCCAGGGCAGAGGCATCGATCAGGTTGACCGCGGAGCAGATCAAGACCACATGCTCGAGTTCGGGACGACTGGCGACCAGGCTATAGACGGTATCCTCGAGATAACGGGCATTGGCGAAATAGAGGCTCTCGTCGATGCGCAGGAGGGCCACCTGGCTTGCGGTTTCGGTGTCGTGGCGCTCGACATTGCGGAAATGCTCGGTACCGGGCAAGCGTCCGACCAGGGCGCTGTGGGGACGACTGGTCCGGTAGAGAAAGATGGCCATGGAGAGCAGCACGCCGGCGATGATCCCGGACTCGACACCATCACCCAGGGTCAGCAGGATAGTCAGGGCCATGGCCGAGAAGTCGCCTCGCGAGTAGCGCCATGTCTGGCGGATCATGGGGATATCGACGAGGGTCAGCACGGCCACGCTGATGGTGGCTGCCAGGGTGGCAATGGGCAGATGGGTGAGCAGGGGGGTCAAGGCGAAGGTGACCAGGCCGATGCCGATGGCGGCGAAGAGGCCGGCCAGGGGTGTCTGGGCCCCGGCATCGAAGTTGATCACCGTTCGTGAGAGGCCGCCCGTCACCGGCATGCCACCGGAGAAGGCGGCCGCCAGGTTGGCACCGCCCAGGCCGATCAGTTCCTGGTTCGGGGAGATTCGCTGGCGGCGTTTGGCGGCGAGCATCTGCGCCATGGAGACCGACTCCACGAACCCCACCAGGCTGATCAGCAGGGCCGGCACCAGCAGCGACTGCCACAGCGAGGCATCGAACCCGGGCAGCGTCAGCGGCGGGAGTCCACGGGGAATGTCGCCGACCACGGCAACCCCACGATCGGCCAGGCCGAACTGCCAGGTCACAACTGTCGTGATGACCACGGCGAATACCGGTCCTGCCCGCGCCAGGAGGGTGGCGAGATTCTCGGGCAGGCCCAGGCGGCTCAGCGTTCGCTTGCCCCATCGGCGAATGGCCACCAGAAAGATCAGGCTGCCGGCGCCGATGGCCAGTGTGGGGAAGTGGGTAGCGGGCAGGTTGCCCAAGAGGTTGATCCCAAGCCCGGCCGCCGTGTAGCCCTGGGCCTCGATGCCCAGCAGGTGGGCCGCCTGGGTGGCGGCGATCAGGATGCCCGAGGCAGAAAGGAAACCGGCGATCACTGGGTGACTCAGGAAGTTCGTGAAGAAACCCAACCTGAGCAGGCCCATCAGGGTGAGCATTCCTCCCGAGAGAAGTGACAGCACCAGCGCGGCCTGGAGGTATTCCGGCGTGCCGGGTGCCGCTACCCCGGTCAGTGCCGCCCCCGTCATCAGTGCGATGATCGCCACCGGGCCAACCGCCAAGGTGCTGCTGGTGCCCAATAGGGTATAGGCCAGCAAGGGCAGGATGCTCGCATAGAGGCCCACCACGGCGGGCAGCCCGGCGAGGATGGCATAGGCCAGTGACTGGGGGATCACCATGATGGTGACGATCATTCCGGCCAGCAGGTCGGCACCACAGAGGCGTCGGTTGTAGTGGGGTAACCAGGTGAGTATGGGCAGGTATCGCTTGAGCATCCGATGTCGTCGCCGGCCGGGTCGATGTGAGTACCGTGCTACTAGGCTATACGATATTGGTGTCGGGGTTGAGACTTGGTTTAGCATCCTATGAAAGACACCAAGAGGAAGTGACATGAAACGCGAGACGATTGCCCTGCATCATGGCTATGCCCCGGACGACCAGCATGCCGTCGCCGTGCCGATCCACCAGACGACCTCCTTCGCCTTCGACAGTGCCCAGCATGGCGCCGATCTGTTCGACCTGAAGGTGGAGGGCAACATCTATTCGCGCATCATGAATCCCACCTGCGCGGTGCTCGAGCAGCGTGTCGCGGCCCTGGAAGGCGGCATCGCCGGCCTGGCCGTCGCCTCGGGCATGGCCGCCATCACCTATGCGATCCAGACCATTGCCGAGGCCGGCGACAATATCATTTCGATCAGCGAGCTCTACGGTGGCACCTACAACCTCTTTGCCCACACCTTGCCTCGTCAGGGAGTTCAGGTGCGTTTCGTCGACAAGGACGATCTCGAGGGTATCGAGGCATTGATCGATGCCCAGACCAAGGCCGTGTTCTGCGAGACGGTCGGTAATCCCTCCGGCAGCGTGGTAGATCTGGCCCGGCTCGCCGAGGTCGCCCATCGCCATGGTGTGCCGGTGATCGTCGACAACACGGTTCCCACGCCGTTCCTGTGGCGACCCATCGAGCAGGGTGCCGATATCGTCATCCATTCCGCGACCAAGTATATCGGCGGTCACGGCACCACCGTGGGTGGGGTGATCGTGGATTCCGGGAAGTTCCCCTGGGCCGACAATGCGGCGCGATTCCCCCTGCTCAATGAGCCCGATGTGTCCTATCACGGTGTCTGCTACGCGCGCGACCTGGGGGAAGCCGCCTTCATCGGGCGGGCTCGGGTGGTCCCGCTGCGCAATATGGGAGCGGCGCTCTCTGCCCAGGCGGCCTGGAACCTGCTGCAGGGGTTGGAGACCCTGTCACTGCGCATCGAGCGGATCTGCGACAACGCCCTGCGGGTGGCAACCTATCTTGAAGGGCATCCGTCAGTGACCTGGGTGAAATACGCCGCCCTGCCCAGCCACAAGGACCATGTGCTGGCGCAGAAGTACATGGGCGGACATGCCTCGGGCATCCTGAGCTTCGGCATACAGGGCGGCCGTGAGGCCGGTGCGCGGTTTTATGACGCCCTGGGCATGATCCTGCGATTGGTCAACATCGGCGATGCCAAGACATGTTCCTCGATTCCGGCTTCCACCACTCATCGCCAGCTCAGCGATGAAGAACTGGTATCGGCAGGCGTGACGCCGGACATGGTTCGCCTCTCCATCGGTATCGAACACATCGACGATATCCTCGCCGATATCGACCAGGCGTTGGCGGCCAGTCAGGCCTGATTCGCGCCCTTACGTCCTCCCGGCTTTTACCGGAAACCGACAGAGTTAGGGGGATAGGGCACGGGGTCTTGAGTGCCATGCCGACCAGGAATAGAGCGCCAGGCCCAGCCAGATCAGCAGGAAACTGCCG
>JAGXGN010000179.1 GCA_024636705.1 Halomonas sp. | reverse complement strand
GTGTGGATCACCCAGGGGGCGATGCGTTCGCGCACATAACGGGTGACCAGTTCATGTTCAAGGATCAGTTTGGGATCCCGTAGCAGGGTGTGTTCCAGTTGGGCGTCTTCCTGGCTGCTGCGTCCACGGCGCACGGTGCCCGCCAGGGATTCGGTGCACACCCGGCGGTCCTCCCGGCTGAACAGGCGCTCCGGCGAACAGCCCATGAATAGCTTGTGGCCATGTTCAAGGGCAAAGCAGAAGCTGCCGCCGTTCGTGTGGTGCCAGCGTTTGAGGGCTGCGAAGCCGGGCAGCACGTCGTTGAGCTGCAACTCCACCCGGCGGGCCAGCACGGCCTTGTGGATACGTCCCTGCTCAATATGTTCCAGGATGTGGCGGATATGCCCCTGGCATTCGTTGAAGCTCATGTCATCCACGCGCTGGATCACGCGGATGGGCCAGGGGTTGCCGGCTGGTGCGGGTGGCGTGAAACGCAGGCGGCACAGGTCGGCGATCAGCCGTGTCTTCCTGCGCACGAATTCGTGGCGGGTGCTGGCGTGCAGGTTCACCGCCAACCGAAAGCCACCGTCCCGCTGACGCAGTTCGATGGCCGGCAGCACGAAGCGGGCGGCGGGGAAATCATGCCATTCCCCCTCGCCGGAGCGGCCGTCGAAGGCAAAGCCACCCACGAAGGCCGCATCATGATCGCCGATGATAGCGTTGATGCGTTCCAGCAGGTGGTCGTAATCCTCGCCAGTGTCGGCGCTCAGCTTTGCCGCGGCGCCGATCCCGGCCAGGGTCAGGGTCTGTTCCCGGTTCTGCCACAGGCATCGAGCCCCGCCGGGATTGTTCTCCAGCCAGTGGAAGGGATCGATAGCGGGCATGGTGGCCGTGGCATGCAGCAGTTCGCCCTCGCGAAAACGCCAGTTCTTGATCTCGTCCAGCAACCGGTCCACGGCCGGTTCGTGCGGGGAGAGGGCCCGATGGAGCAGCCCGGGAGACGGCGCGGGTGTCCTGATCTCGCGCGCCCAGTCATGGACGGCACCACGGCTCAGCCTCGGGTGGTCCGGACCCATGGACTGCTCGGGTGATGCCGGATGCTGGCTGACTAATGACACGGATAATCCTCTGAAAACATGGTGCCTGCAGTGGCCATGACTTGGGTTCCACTTACCCGTGGCCGGCCTCGCGAGCATGGCCTCAGCCCATCAGAGAGAGTTTGACGGCTGGACTCAGTATAAAAAACAACTGCTCCAAGGGCCATGACGTAGATCAGCTCGATGTGTCACAGCACCGCTTTTTTGGCCTCGAAAAGCGGTGATCGGTTATGAGGCAAGCCGGTGACCGCGCGATCACGGCAGGCTTGGGAAACCTGTATCAGGCCCTACTTACATTCATAATCTGACATATCTCATAGGGGATTCGCCACTATGCGCATGGATAAATGCACCAGCAAGTTTCAATCGGCACTGGCCGACGTATTTCCCTTGGTCGATGACTTGAAAGCCGGCCACGCTGACTCCATTGACATTCATAAGACACATTGACAGGGCCAAACGGTGCGTCCGACCGCACCGTGACGCCGATGGAGGAAAGTGAATGCGATTCGACAAGTTTACCGCCCGTTTACAGAACGCCGTGGCGGATGCTCAATCCCTGGCCGTGGGCCGCGGCCACAACCAGTTGGAGCCCGGCCATCTGCTGCTGGCACTGCTGGATGCCACCGATACCGGTGTCAAGGCGCTGACCCAGAAGGCCGGCGGCGATGCCGGCCGACTGCGCGACGGCCTGGTGGGCCACCTCGACGATCTGCCCAAGGTCGCCAATTTCGATGGCGAAGTGCAGCCCTCCCGCGATCTGGTCAAGCTGTTCAACCTCACGGACCGCGAGGCCCAGAAGCGCGGTGACCAGTATATCGCCAGCGAGCTGGTCCTGTTGGCGGCACTGGAGATGGGCCACGCCGTCAGCAAGCTGCTCAAGCAGGCCGGGGTGACCCGCCAGTCGCTGGCAACCGCCGTCGACAGCGTGCGCGGCGGCGAGAAGGTCGACGACCCTAACGCCGAAGACCAGCGCGAGGCGCTGGAGAAGTACACCCTGGATCTCAACGAGCGCGCCGCCAGCGGCAAGATCGACCCGGTGATCGGCCGCGACGACGAGATCCGCCGCACCATCCAGGTGCTGCAGCGGCGCACCAAGAACAACCCGGTGCTGATCGGTGCGCCCGGCGTGGGCAAGACCGCCATCGTCGAGGGCCTGGCCCAGCGCATCGTCGACGGCGAGGTGCCAGAAGGGCTCAAGGACAAGCGCGTGCTCTCGCTGGACATGGGTGCGTTGCTGGCCGGTGCCAAGTTCCGCGGCGAGTTCGAGGAACGCCTCAAGTCGGTTCTCAAGGAGCTGTCCCAGGAAGAGGGCAGGGTGATCCTGTTCATCGATGAGCTGCACACCATGGTTGGCGCCGGCAAGGCCGAGGGCTCCATGGATGCCGGCAATATGCTCAAGCCGGCACTCGCCCGAGGGGAGCTGCACTGTGTGGGCGCCACTACCCTGGACGAGTACCGCAAGTACATCGAGAAGGACGCCGCCCTGGAGCGCCGCTTCCAGAAGGTGCTGGTGGACGAGCCCTCCGAGGAGGACACCGTGGCGATCCTGCGTGGCCTCAAGGAGCGCTACGAGGTGCACCACGGCGTCGACATCACCGACGGCGCCATCATCGCCGCGGCCAAGCTCTCGGCCCGTTACATCAGCGACCGCCAGCTACCCGACAAGGCCATCGATCTGATCGATGAGGCCTCCTCGCGCATCCGCATGGAGCTCGACTCCAAGCCCGAGGAGATGGACCGCCTCGACCGCCGGCTGATCCAGCTCAAGATGGAGCGCGAGCATCTCAAGAAGGAGACTGACGAGGCCTCCAGGAAACGCCTGGAGATGCTCCTGTCCCAGATCGATGAGCTCGAACGCGAGTACGCCGACCTCGACGAGATCTGGAAGGCCGAGAAGGCCAGTATCCAGGGCGCGGCCCAGTTCAAGGACGAACTCGACAAGGCCCGCATCGACCTGGAGCAGGCGCGTCGTCAGGGTGACCTGGGGCGCATGTCCGAGATTCAATACGGCGTCATCCCGGAACTCGAGAAGAAGATTTCCCAGAGCAGCGAGGCCGAGGCCGATACCTCCAAGCACCAGTTGCTGCGCTCCAACGTCACCGAGGAGGAAATCGCCGAGGTTGTCTCGCGCTGGACGGGCATCCCGGTCGCCAAGATGCTCGAGGGCGAGCGCGACAAGCTGCTGCGCATGGAGGAGGCCTTGCACGAGCGGGTGATCGGTCAGCACGAGGCGGTCACCGCCGTGGCCAACGCCGTGCGCCGCTCCCGCGCCGGCCTCTCGGATCCCAACCGGCCAAACGGCTCCTTCCTGTTCCTCGGCCCCACCGGGGTGGGCAAGACGGAGCTCTGCAAGTCGCTGGCCAACTTCCTCTTCGATACCGAGGAATCCATGGTGCGCATCGATATGTCGGAGTTCATGGAGAAGCACTCCGTGGCGCGGCTGATTGGTGCGCCCCCGGGCTATGTCGGCTACGAGGAGGGTGGCTATCTCACCGAGGCGGTGCGCCGCAAGCCTTACTCGGTGCTGCTGCTCGACGAGGTGGAGAAGGCCCATGCCGATGTCTTCAATATTCTCCTGCAGGTGCTCGAGGATGGCCGCCTCACCGATGGCCAGGGGCGTACCGTGGATTTCCGCAACACCGTGATCGTGATGACTTCGAACATGGGCTCTGACATCATCCAGCGCATGGGCGGTGACGATGCGGACTACGAACAGATGAAGGAGATGGTGATGGCGGTGGTCGGCGATCACTTCCGTCCCGAGCTGATCAACCGCATCGACGAGGTGGTGGTCTTCCATGCCTTGGGGCAGGACCAGATCCAGGCCATCGCCGGCATTCAGCTCGATCGCCTGCGGTCGCGCCTGGCCGAGCATGACCTGTCACTGGAGGTCACTGATGCGGCCCTGGCGCAACTCGCCGTGGTGGGCTTCGATCCGGTCTTCGGCGCACGGCCGCTTAAGAGGGCGATCCAGAGCCGTATCGAGAATCCACTGGCCCAGGACCTGCTGGCCGGGAAATTCGCCCCGGGCGATGTCATCCATGTAGATGCCGAGGAAGATCGTCTGGTGTTTCGCAGCTGATACACAAAGCGTTACCATGCCGACCGTCTCTGCCGGTCGGCATTGTCTACACTGTTAATCAGGTTGCGTCCTGTGACCTCTCTTGCCCGCCTTTCCCCGATTGGCGGGCTCTTTTATGCGCTTTCGAGACGAAATGCCTTGTCGATTCCTCGATGATGGACTACTCCCGCAGCGATCATGGTTGACACTCCTGTGGCGCTAATGGAATCTTGTGCCTTCCTGATTGCGGGCGCGGACTGAAGCGGGCGACCCCCCACCTCCGCGCGAAGGGTAGGCCAGATGGCCTCTACCCGCCGAAGGACTACCGGAACCGGGCCAACCGCCCGGTCCGGCCAACGCCCCCGACGCGGTGAACCGCCGTGAAGGGAACGGCTGATTCATCTCGCAATGAATCAGCCGTTCCCGAAAGAGTGCAGGCCCCAACAGGGCTTTTTGCCAGGGTTTGGCATCAGGTGCCGGCATGGCCGGCAGCGGCATACCGCCGCACTCGACTTCGTGTCCCGACGGTGACACGGATCGCACTCGAGACCTCCAGGGGAGAAACATCAGTGGAACTGCTTTCCGGCGCAGACATGATCGCCCGCTTCCTTCAGGATGAGGGCGTCGAATATATCTATGGGTATCCCGGTGGGGCGGCGCTGCATATCTATGACGCCCTCTTCCGCCAGGACAAGGTCAAGCACATCCTGGTACGCCACGAACAGGCGGCGACCCACGCCGCCGACGGCTATGCGCGGGCCTCCGGCAAGCCGGGTACGGTGTTGGTGACTTCCGGCCCAGGTGCCACCAATGCGGTGACCGGCATCGCCACCGCCTACATGGACTCGATTCCCATGGTGGTGCTGTGCGGCCAGGTCATGAGCCACTTGATCGGTGACGACGCCTTCCAGGAAACCGACATCATCGGCGTGACGCGGCCGATCGTTAAGCACAGCTTCTCTATCCGGCATCCGTCGGAGATTCCCGGTACCCTCAAGAAGGCCTACTATCTGGCATCGACCGGTCGGCCCGGCCCGGTGGTGGTGGACATTCCCAAGGACATGACCGCCCCCACCGAGCGTTACGAATACGTTTATCCGAAGAAGGTCCGGATGCGTTCGTACAACCCGGTAGCCCGCGGCCATAGCGGCCAGATCAAGAAGGCGGTGGAATTGATGCTCAAGGCGAAGCGTCCGGTGTTCTACACCGGGGGCGGCGTCGTCACGGGACGCGCCAGCGAAGGCTTGACCGATCTGGTCAAGCGGCTGGGCTATCCGATCACCACCACCCTGATGGGGATCGGCTCCTATCCCCAGAGCGACCGGCAGTGTCTGGGCTGGCTGGGGATGCACGGCTCCTATGAATCCAACATGGCCATGCACCACGCCGATCTGATCATCGCCATCGGGGCCCGCTTCGATGATCGTGTGACGAACAATACCTCCAAGTTCTGTCCCACGGCCAAGATCATTCATGTGGATATCGATCCCAGTTCGGTATCCAAGACCGTGCGCGCCGATGTGCCCATCGTCGGGCCGGCGGCCAGCGTGATCGACGAAATGATCAGCCTGATTCAGGGCAAGGAGATCGCCAATCCCGAGGCGCTGGTCGAATGGTGGCAGAAGATCGATGACTGGCGCGAGGAGCGCCGCGACAAGCTCTACGAGCCCTCGCAGCCCGGCGAGTCGTTGAAGCCCCAGGAAGTGATCGAGGCAATCTGCCGCCTGACCCGCGGCGAGGCCTATGTGACCACGGATGTCGGCCAGCACCAGATGTTCGCCGCCCAGTACTACAAGTTCGACAAGCCCAACCGCTTCATCACCTCCGGGGGGCTTGGCACCATGGGCTTCGGCTTCCCGGCCGCCATGGGTATCAAGCATCACTATCCGGACGAGGAGGTGATCTGCGTGACGGGTGAGGGCAGCTTCCAGATGATGATGCAGGAACTCTCCACCTGTAAGCAGTTCGGTGGCGGTGTGAAGATCATCAATATCAACAATGGCTCCCTGGGGATGGTTCGCCAGTGGCAGGACCTGAACTACAAGTCACGCCATGCGCATTCCTATATGGAGTCGTTGCCCGATTTCCAGAAATTGATCGAATCCTATGGCTTCACCGCCCTTCGGGTAGAGACGATGGAGGGGCTCGAGCCAGCCCTGGAAAGGACCCTGGCCGACCGGCAAGAGCTGGTGTTCCTCGACGTCATCGTCGACCCTCACGAGCACGTCTATCCGATGCAGGTGCCCCTGGGCTCCATGCGTGACATGCTGCTTTCGAAGACGGAGCGGACCTGATGCGCCATATCATCTCGATTCTGATGGAAAACGAACCGGGCGCCCTGTCACGGGTGGTAGGGCTGTTCTCCCAGCGTAACTTCAATATCGAAACGCTGAATGTTGCCCCTACCGAGGATCCCAGTCTGTCGCGGCTGACGGTCACCACCGTGGGCGATGATCGGGTGATCGAACAGATCACCAAGCACCTCAACAAGCTGATCGATGTGGTCAAGCTGGTCGATCTCACGGAAGGCAATCACATCGAACGAGAGTTGATGATGATCAAGGTCAAGGCACTGGGTGCGGCGCGGGACGAGGTCAAGCGTACCGTGGATATCTTCCGTGCGCAGATCGTCGACGTCTCGCCGAGCCTCTACACCGTGCAGATCACCGGCGACGCCGGCAAGCTGGATGCCTTCCTCCAGGCCATGGCACCGGTGGGCATCCTCGAAGTGGCGAGAACCGGAGTGTCCGGGATCGCACGGGGCGATAAAGTCCTTTCCCTTTGAAGGGAATCGGCCCCTGCGAGGTGCCACGGAGCCGTCCTTCGGGGCGGCTTCGCCGTTTCTAGCGCTCGATGACCTCATCCCATAGCGCACGTATCAAGGGGCTCTTGAGGCGACGCTCGAGAACACAGAGGCCGACATCATAGTGGGGCAGCTCCGGTTTCACCGAAAGGACCCGGATGCTATCCACCAGGGGGCTGTTGTCGAGCACGATCTTGGGTACCACTCCCACACCGAAACCCAGGCTCACCATGCTGACGATGGCCTCATGCCCCGCCACCTGGGCATAGATTCGTGGTGCGATGCCCAATGCCTTGAACCAGGTGTTGCTGTACTCCCGTGAGAGTCCCGCCTCGGACAGGATCATGGGCACCTCGCGCCACTGCTCGGTGGAGGGCGACTCGGGCGTAGGCGGAATCCAGTCCTGATTGCTCCTTGGCGCAATGAACACGAGTGGCGAGCGGGTCAGTGACTTGAAGGCCAGTGCCTCTGGTGGATGTCGGGGCCTGGAAGTGATGGCCATGTCCTCGCTGCCGGAGAGTACCCGTGCCATCGCGTCAGCCGGATCGCCGGTATGCAGCTTGAGTTCGATGCGCGAGTGGCGACGCCGGAATTCGCTGAGCAGTTCGTAGAGGAAGCTGTAGCTGGCGGTCACCGAACAATAGATGCTGATCTCGCCGGCCAATGCCTGCGCCTCGCTCATCATCGACTGTCGCAGTTGTTCCCACTGTTCCAAGGTTTCGCGGGCGAATTGCTGGAAGCGCCGTCCTTGATGGGTGAGGGCCACATGTCGGTTGTCTCGATCGAAGAGTGTCACGCCCAGGCGATGTTCAAGCTGGCCGATGGATCGACTGAGGGTCGAAGGGCTGACGTGGCAACTAACACTCGCCCTACCGAAGTGGAGGGTCTCGGCCAGTGCCAGGAAGTGTTCGAGGGGGCGCGTGTCCATTCTTTTATTCTTGCACATTCCAGCATGTAATATTGCAAATATCGCGTTTTACGCAATGCGCTTCCGGGAGTAAACTCCCCGTCACTGGTCTTCACCGGCATCTGGCCCCTGCCGATGCCGGGTCGATGGCGATCACGACAAATCCCTTCCATCTTCATCCTTTCAGGAGCACACCATGCACGTTTATTACGACAAGGATTGCGATCTCTCCCTCATCCAGGGCAAGAAGGTCGCTATCGTGGGCTACGGCTCTCAGGGTCATGCCCATGCCAACAATCTCAAGGAATCGGGCGTCGACGTCACCGTGGCCCTGCGTGCCGGTTCCAGCTCTGCTGCCAAGGCAGAGGCCGCCGGCCTCAAGGTCGCGACCGTCGAGGATGCCTGCAAGAGTGCCGACGTGGTGATGCTGCTGGCGCCTGACGAGAACCAGAAGGCGATCTACGAGACCCATGTCGAGCCGAACCTGAAGCAGGGTGCTTCGCTTGCCTTCGCTCATGGTTTCAACATCCATTACAACCAGATCGAGCCCCGCACCGACCTGGACGTGATCATGGTCGCGCCGAAGGCGCCGGGCCACACCGTGCGTTCGGAGTTCGTGCGTGGCGGTGGTATTCCCGACCTGATCGCCATTCATCAGGATGCCTCCGGTACCGCCAAGGAGTTGTCGCTCTCCTATGCAGCCGCCATCGGCGGCGGCCGCAGCGGCATCATCGAGACCACCTTCAAGGACGAGACCGAGACCGACCTCTTCGGTGAGCAGACGGTCCTGTGCGGTGGCACCGTGGAGCTGGTGAAGGCAGCCTTCGAGACCCTGACCGAGGCGGGTTATGCACCGGAAATGGCCTACTTCGAATGTCTGCACGAGCTCAAGTTGATCGTCGACTTGATGTACGAGGGCGGCATCGCCAACATGAATTACTCCATTTCCAACAATGCGGAATACGGCGAGTACGTGACTGGCCCCGAGGTCATCAATGACCAGTCTCGTGCGGCCATGCGTAACGCGCTCAAGCGCATCCAGACCGGCGAATACGCCAAGATGTTCATCAATGAGGGCAACAGCAACTATCCCTCGATGACCGCACGTCGTCGCCTGACGGCCGAGCATGAGATCGAGACCGTGGGCGCCAAACTGCGTGGCATGATGCCTTGGATCGCCGCAAACCAGCTGGTCGACAAATCCAAGAACTGATTTCGTCGGGAAGCAAAATGCGCTGCCGAGGGTGTGGATTCCCGCACCCTCGGCATTTTTGTGGATCGGTTTCAGGCCGTTGCATTAGCTTGCTTCGCCCTGTCGCCATCCTGTGGCGTAGAATGGATCCCATTATTCCTATCTTCCCTGGCAATGGATGAGACCCATGAGTCACGATTCTCGCAAAGGCGCACATGACGAATCCTCGGATTCGACCGAGTCTGAGTCGGTCGATGCCTCTCCGACCCCACCCGTCGAGGAGGACCTCGCGGCGACTTTCGTGCGCGAGACAGAGGTGGTCGAGGAGGCTATCGAAGATGGCAGGAAGGTGCGGCGCAAGGGCATCTACCTGCTGCCCAACCTCTTTACCACCTCGGCCCTCTTTGCCGGCTTCTTCGCCGTGGTGGCGGGCATCAATGGTGACTTTTCCTCGGCGTCCGTCGCGATCTTCATTGCCATGGTGCTGGATGGCCTGGATGGTCGCGTAGCGCGATTGACCAACACCCAGAGCGCCTTCGGCGCCGAGTATGACAGCCTCTCTGACATGATCTCCTTCGGCATGGCACCTGCATTGGTCGCCTTCACCTGGATTCTCCAGGACATCGGCAAGACGGGCTGGGTGGTCGCCTTTCTCTATGTGGCCTGTGCAGCCCTGCGGCTGGCTCGTTTCAATATCCAGATCGGCAGCGTCGACAAGAAGTGGTTCATTGGCTTGCCGAGCCCATCTGCTGCGGCCCTGGTGGCCGCCAGTGTCTGGACCTTCCACAGCTTCGATGCCGATGCGTTCGGCTTCAAGTTGCTCATGCTTTTCGTGGTCGGGGCAGCCGGGGTACTCATGGTCAGCAATATCCGCTACTACAGCTTCAAGGATATCGATCTCAAGGGACCTGTACCCTTCGTGGTGTTGCTTGCCATCGTGCTGGGCTTCGTGGTGATCTCCATCGAGCCTTCGGTCATGCTCCTGCTGTTGTTCGGCTCCTATGTTTCCTCTGGGCCGGTCATGGCGCTGATGCGCAAGGCCAAGCCTGCCACTACTGATCCGGCCTGAGTTTTCCACTGGTTTCCTCTTGCGCCTGTCGCCGCCTGGGGGTAGAGTACGCATCCGCTGCCGACGAGCTGTGGGTTATCGGCGGTGTTGATGTCGAGAAGTGGTTGTTTTTCCTTGGAAGTTAAAGCGCCGGCGGGACCACGAAACGCCGCCTTCGGGATTGACATTGCCCTCGGCATCGGTAAAATACGCCTTCCTCGCCGGGCGCTGTGGACGACACGGCAACAGCGAGACGCTCAGCTCCCTGGAGCCAGAGCCGCTCTTTAACAATCGATCAGGTAATTCATGTGGGCGCTTGTCGAGATG